>DAISZP010000005.1:34059-35948 GCA_036824745.1 Luteolibacter sp. | reverse complement strand
CGTCGGCGAGGATCCCTACGACATCCGTTTGAGCGCCGAACTCGTGCCGGACATCGAAGCCGGTTTTTCCGCCGGTGAAAGCCTCGTTTCCGGACAAGGCCGCAAGAGTTTCGGCACCAGCGCGGTGGGCTCGCAGGGAGTGACCCGCAAAATGACTGTTAGAAACTCCGGTTCCTCCGCATTGGAAAACATCTCGGTTTCCACCAACGGCGAACACGCGGCGGACTTCCGGATTTCAAGTCCCGCGAGCAGCTCGCTGGCACCCGGCGAGGAGATGGTGCTGCGCATCACCTTCAAACCCGGAGGAACGGGAACCCGCAGCGCGGGCATTCACATCACCAGCAACGATCCCGACGAAAGCCCGTTCATCATCCGCCTCAGCGGAACAGGAGCCTGAAACCGAACCCCACCACCATGAAAACCAAAACATTCGTTCTGTTAGCCCTCATCATTCCATCACTCGCCCATGCCGGCCCCAAAAAAGCCGCGGAACGCCTGCGCCAGGCACCGGAACCGGTCCGGAAAACCGTAACCGACCACTCGCGCGGCGGCGTTGTGGATGACTTCGACACGATCCGCATCGATGGCAAGACCATCCACATCGCCGAGATCGAGCTGCCCCTTGATCTGAAGCTCTACGTTTCCGATGACGGATCGCTGATCAAGATCCGCGAGGAGATTCCGACCGCGAATGCTCCGGCTCCGGTGCTTGCCGCCGCGAAGCCGCTCGGAGACTCGATCAAGGAAGTGGAGAAGGAAACCGCCGGCGAAAGCATCACCTATCGGGTGGAGGTCAAGCGCAAGGGGCAGGCGGACATCGATCTTCACCTGACCGCGGATGGGAAAATCCTTAGCCAGAAGTTGGACGCGGACAATTGATCTGTGCCGGAATTTCGACGGAACCCGGCATGGACGAATCTCCATCCGGGTTCCATGTTCACCCGTGATATGAAGCTCCTCATCGTGGAAGATTCCGCGCGGCTTCGTGAGACCTTGGAGAAGGCGCTCACGAAGTTGGGGCATGCCGTGGACCTCGCGCCGGATGGCGAGGAAGGGTTTCACATGGGCTCGGTGGGAAACTACGACGCCATCGTGCTCGACCGCATGCTTCCCGGCATCGGCGGGCTCGAAGTGCTTTCCGGATGGCGCAGGAACGGCGTGGAAACTCCGGTGCTGCTGCTCACCGCGCTGGATGCGGTGGAAGAGAAGGTGAGGGGACTCGGCCAAGGCGCGGATGACTATCTCACCAAGCCCTTCGCGCTCGCCGAACTGCTGGCGAGGCTTGAGGCGCTCGTCCGCCGCCGCTTCGCCATCGCGGATCCGGTTCTCACGGTAGGTCCGCTGGAAATCGATACCTCGGCCAAGTCGGTTAGACGCGACGGCGTTTCCGTCACGCTGACCGCGCGCGAGTTCGCCCTGCTCGAATGCCTCGCCCGCAGGCCGGGGCAGGTGTGGAGCCGGGAAAAGATCGAGGAACGCCTTTACTCGGAACTCGACAGCCCGCTGAGCAACGCCGTCGATGCCGCGGTGTATTCCTTGCGCAAGAAAATCACCCCGCCCGGCGGCAAACCACTCATCCACACCCGGCGGGGGCTTGGATACGTGCTCGAAGCATGATCTCGATCCGTCTGCGGCTGACCATCCTGCTGTGCCTCACCATCGGCGCGCTCTTTGTCGCCGCCGGCGCGGGGGTTTTCATCGCGATGCGGCAGATGCTCTGGTCCCAGTTCGATGAAACGCTCACGGCGAAGGGCCGCGCGCTGATCACCGCCTCGGAGATCGATGACGGGGAGTTTGAAATCGATCTAACCGTCCAGGATTTCGCGGGATTCGGCACGGGCGGCAGCGATTACTTCGAGATCCGCAGGCTCGACGGCTCCCTGTTCCTG
>DAISZP010000005.1:22132-34049 GCA_036824745.1 Luteolibacter sp. | reverse complement strand
GGTGCGCGCGGCGGGATCGTGGGATTTCAGCCACGTTTCCCCGCCTCCGGATGACGAGCCGCTGATCGATGACGGAAAACTCGGCGACGGCGGACCGGCGAGGTTCTTCGTGCAGCGTTTCTATCCGAAGGACGACTACGAGCTGAGCCACAAGGATCTCTATCTGATTGTGGCGAGCCCGTCCGCGGCGATGCGCGCGGAGTTGCTGAGGCTCGCATGGGTGCTCGGCGTGGCGGGCGTGTTGGCCTTGTTGTGCATGGTGCCTCTCATCCGGCTCGGGCTGGCAAGCGGACTCCGGCCGCTTGCGAAGCTCGGTAAGGATGTGACCGCCATCCGTCCGGAACGGCTTGATCAGAGATTGGATGCCACGAAACTGCCTGAGGAACTGGTTTCGGTGGCGCAGCGTTTGAACGACTGGTTGTCGAGGCTTGAGGAATCGTTCGAACGCGAGAAACGTTTCAGCAGTCACGCCGCCCACGAGCTCCGGACGCCGCTGGCGGAACTCCGGAGCATGGCGGAGCTCGGCGCGTCCTGGCCGGAGGAAGCCACGCCGGATCGTTGCCGGGAAATGCTGGCGGTGACGGACGAACTTGGATCGTTGTTAGAAAAACTTTCGCTGCTCGCCAGGGCGGATTCCCGCAGCCTGCCGGTTCATGTCGAAACGATCGATCTCGCCTCAACCATCCATCAGGCGCTGGCCCGCGAGGATGACTTGATCCGCAGGCGGAATCTGGAAACCGAAGTCCGGATCGAACCCGGCGGGTTTTCCGGTGATGGGGTGATCTGGAACTCCATCGTGCGCAATCTGATCGGAAACGCCGCCAGCCACGCGCCGCCCGGATCGAAGGTGACGGTGACCGCCGCGCCGGGGCGCATCGTCGTTTCCAATCCCGCGCCGGATCTCACGGCGGAGGATGTTTCCCGCTTGTTCGACCGCTTCTGGCGCAAGGACGAATCGCGCTCGGACCGCGGGCATTCCGGGCTGGGGCTCTCGATCGTGCGCGCCTGCGCAACGCTGTTAGGCGGAAACTGCGGCGCGGAAATCACCGCGGACGGCCGCCTGGAGGTGAGTGTGGCCTGTCCGGTGGATTTTCACTAGCCAAGCGGCGACGCCCCGGCATGGTTTGCGGGCATGTCGATGACGCGTTTCCAAAAACTGGCGGTGGCGGCCTTGGTTTCGGTGCTGCTGCTGATGTTCGTGGGGGCCATCGTGCGGGTGACCGGCTCGGGCATGGGTTGTCCCGATTGGCCGACCTGCTGGGGCTGCCTGATCCCGCCGACCTCGGTGGACCAGGTGGATTTCGACAAGCTGCCGATCGAGAAGTTTCAGAAAAAAGCCGAGCGCATGGGTCGTGATCCGGCGACGATCTCGGTGGAGTCGTTGAAGGCGGAGTTCAATCCGCGGCACGTGTGGACCGAGTTCGTTAACCGCTTGTTCAGCCTTCCGGTCGGGTTTTTCTCACTGGCCACCTTCATCGCGGCGTTTTGGCAGAGGGGAAAACGGCCGCTGGTGTTCTGGATGGCCTTCGGCTCCTTGTTCGTGGTGCTGCTGAACGCATGGATGGGCGCCCGGGTGGTTTACAGCGGCCTGCATCCCGGAGTTCTAACCACCCACCTGGCGCTGGCGATGGCTCTAACGGGCATGCTGGCCTACTGCGCGTGGCGCGGAACCGACAAGCCATGGCGGATCGAGATGCCCTCCACGCCGCTGACGCTCTCGCGCACGGCGGTGACCTTGCTGCTGGTGGTGATCGTGATCGAAGGCATCATCGGTTCGCAGGTTCGCGAGATCACGGATGAGATGGCGAAGTCCCACCTAAACGTGCTCCGCGAGCTGTGGCGCGGTGAGTTGGAGAAGAGCTGGCTCTATCTGGCGCACCGGAGTTTCTCCTGGGCGGTGCTTTTCGCGACGGTATGGGCCTGGCTGTTAGCGAAACGCTACCGCAAGGGCGGCCCGGGGAAGGTGGAAAAAACCGCGGGCTTGATCGTGCTCACCCAGATGGTCCTTGGCGTGGTGATGTCGCAGATGCACATCTTCTCGTGGGTGCAGGTGCTGCACGTGGGGCTCGCCGCGGTGTTGCTGACGGTGGTCTGGCTCTGGCGCTTCGGCCTGAGCGGGGAACGCGAGGAATGTTAGAACGGCTTGCGCAGGCCCAGCCATGCGGCGCTGATGGCGGCGATCAGCGTGAGGGCGAATACCGCCGGTGCGGGCAGCACCTTGCGGTTTGAGAGCGCCGGAGCGGCTCCGATGAAGAGCCAGATGCCGAGTTTCGCCATCCACCAATATTGGTCCATCGGCGGCTTTTTCAGCATGGCGAAGCCGATGAGAAGAATGACCGTCAGGGAAATGCCATGCAGCGCGGCGGCACCTTTTTTCGAGGATCCACCCAGCATGGTGGCTCCGAGCGAGGCGAAGAGGGCGAAGACTCCGGCGAGGTGCAGTGTTTTGAGAAGAATCAGGTCCATGGTGGGGAAAAGGCTGCCGCAGTCTTCACGGGGTGGGTCCGGAATCAAGGAACTTCCACAAGTTGCGGGGCGGGGGATCGGTGTTAAGCTCGCTGCCATGAAACGTCGTTTCGCCTGGTTGCTCGCGGGTCTGTCCGGCGCGTATTTGCTGATCGGTGGTCCGCTGCCGGACCCTTTGCCCTTGATCGATGAGGCCACGGCGCTGCTCATTTTCGTGAAATCTATGGGCTACCTCGGATACGACGTGCGCCGCTGGCTGCCCTTCCTCGGGAAAGGTGCCGCCGCCCGGGAAGTCACGCCGAAATCAGGCCGGGATGTGACGATTGATGTCTGAAACGGATCGTTTTTCCTGTGGAAGAACGTTTTCCGGCGCGCCGTAAGGTTGCCGTTCTTATGGCTGATTCCGATTCGATTCCCGTCCGCCGCCGGCGGCCTTTCGCGCTCACGTTTTTCGGCCTGCTGGCCATCGGCGGCCTGGTGGCCATGCCGGTCCTCGCTGGCAAGGCGGGCGAGGGGGAAATGCCGGACATCGTCCGTTTCATCGGCCATTTCCACCCGGTGCTGCTGCACCTGCCGATCGGCGCATTCATCCTCGTTCTGTTTCAGGAAATCGGCGCGATCTTCGGCAGGAAATCGGCGACCACTCCGAACACGGCCTTGTTTCCGATGTTTTTCGGTGCCGCGACTTCGATCCTCGCGGTGATCGCCGGGTTTCTCCTCTTCCACGGCCATGGCGGCGATTACGCCGGAAACGCCATCGCCGAGCGCCATTTGTGGGGCGGGCTGTCCTTTGCGATCATCGCCGTGCTGACCTTCATCGTGAAGGCATGGACTGTGGCGCTTGCCGCCAATCCCGCGTGGTACCGCCTGCTGCTTTTCACCAGCGTCGGGATCATGTCCTTCGCCAGCCATGATGGTGCCTCGCTCACCCATGGCAGCGATTATCTAACCAAATATGCGCCGGAGCCGGTTCGCAGGATGTTGGGCGAGGAATCCGGGAAACCCGCCGCCAAGTCCGCTGGTGATCCGCTCGTCTATGCGGACATCGTCGCGCCGATCCTCGAACGCCGCTGCGTTTCCTGCCACAAGGAGGGCAAGTCCAAGGGCAAGCTGCGTATGGACACGTTCGAGATGCTTGTGAAGGGCGGCAGCGAAGGCCCGTCCATCGTCGCCGGAAAATCCTCGGAAAGCCTCATTGTCCAGCGCATCGAACTTCCCAAGGACGATGACGAGCACATGCCGCCGGACGGGAAACCGGAAGTCGAGGCCCATGAGCTCGCCGTCTTGAAATGGTGGATCGACAACGGAGCCGGTTCTAACAAAAGGCTCTCGGACCTGCAGGTTCCCGCTGAAATCACCGCGGCCATCGCCAAACTCAGCCCCGCCATGCCGGCCGGTGACAAGGAGTCCGCCGCCCACCCAGTGAAGCCCGAGACCGCGAACGGTCCGGATGAGAAACTCAAGTCCGCCGTCGCCGGCTTGTCGAAGGAGTTTCCCGGCGCGGTGAGTTTCGAGTCGCAGGAATCCCCGATGGTGAGTTTCACCGCGGTTTCGCTGCGCGGGAAATTCGATGACGAGGCCTTCGGCAAACTCGGCACGGTCATCCCGCATTTCTCCACGGTCGATCTATCAGCCACGAAGATCACGGACAAGGCGGTCGCCGCGCTCGAACCCGCGAAGAAGCTGCGCATGGTGCGTCTCTCGGAAACCGGCATCACTGATTCCGCCATCGAGACCCTGCTGAAGCTCCCCGAGCTGGAGTCCGTCAATTTCTACGGCACCAAGGTCACGGATGCGGGGGTGCTGAAACTGGCTGCCCTGCCGAAACTCAAACACCTCTATCTCTGGCAGACATCCGTCACGCCGGACGCCATCAAGGCGCTCAAGGAGAAACTCCCGCAGTGTGAGATCGTCACCGGTTCCTGACGCGGAGCCCGCGCGTGAGGGCGGGGAAAGTTGGGCATGGACGAAATGCGTTCCGCTGGCCATGTTCGCCACGGCGCGCACGCCGCAGGAACCGCCATCACCCGCCGATGACCTCTGGAGACTTCGAACACAAGAACCAGGAACGCTGGGCGGAGTTCGAGCGTCTGGTCGGGCGGCTTGAGAAAAAGCAGACGGATCCCGAGGCGCGTTGTTTTCCACGGAAGTTCCACGAGCTCTGTGTGGACTTGTCGCTCGCGGAAAGCCGGATGTACGGCCCACGTGTCACCGAGCGGCTCAACGCCCTCGTCATCCGCGGCTACGAGCTGATCTATCGGACGAACCGCCACGGCTGGAGAAAAGCCGCCAGTTTCGTGGCGGAAACCTTTCCCCGCACGGTGCGGAGCGAGTGGCGCTTGTTCTGGCTGTGCAGCCTCGTTTTCTGGCTGCCCTTCCTCGGCATGCTGCTTTCCACGTCGCACGACGTCCAGTGGTGCCAGGCGGTGCTGGGACCCGAGGGCATGATGAGCATGGAGTCGATGTACGGCGGGCAGGCCGAGCAGATCGCCCACCTGCGGGACAAGCACGGTTCGAACTTCATGATGTTCTGTTTCTACATCAACCACAACGTGGGCATTGATTTCCAGATCTTCGCCGGCGGCATCCTCGCCGGCCTCGGCACCTTGTTCTATCTGTTTTTCAACGGCATCTTCCTCGGCGCGGCGGCCTCCTACGTGAATCACGCCTGCAATCCGCAGTCGTTCTGGTCCTTCGTGGTGGGACACTCGTCGTATGAGTTGTTAGGAATGATCGTCGCCGGCATGGCGGGCATGCGGCTCGGGCTTTCGCTGATCCATCCCGGCCGCCTACCGCGGGTGAGGGCGCTGACCGAAGCCGCGAAACGCGCGCTGCCGTTGATCTACGGCGCGGCGCTGATGACCGCCGTCGCCGCGGTGATCGAAGGATTCTGGTCCGCCCAGCAGCTTCCGGTGGAATTGAAATACGCGTTCGGCGCGATCAACTGGGTGCTCGTTTCCGCGTGGCTCTACCTCGGTGGAAGGAGGTCCCATGCAGCTTGAGCAGGTGACCGCCGAGATCCGGCCGCGCAGTGATTGGGAGGCGGTCGATCTGGGGCTGGCGATGGTCCGCCGGGATTTCTGGCGCTGCTGGCTCGTCTGGTGGCTGGCGATGATCGTGCCGGTGGTTCTAACAGGCTGGCTGCTGTGGGACTATCCCGGGATCTGGTTGTTTCTGTTCTGGTGGTGGAAACCGGCGGGTTCCCGCATGGTGTTGTTTGAGATCAGCCGCCGCTTGTTTGGTGAGAAACCGGTGATCGCCGATTCCTTGCGCGAAATTCCCGGAGCCTGGTATCGCAGGTTTTTCTATCGGTTCGTATGGGCGCGTTTGTCGCCATGGCTCCCGGTGACCCTGGCCGTCGAGGATCTCGAACGGCTGCGGGGCAAGGATTACCGCCTGCGTTCGAAACAAGTGACCCGTCGCGGCGAAGGGGCGATCATGTGGGTTTATTTCATCACCGATCTCGTCGGGTGCTGGGTCGGGTTCGCGCTTCTCATGATCGCGCGCCTGTTTGTTCCGGATGGACAGGACTCATTCTGGCAGTCCGTCCAGGAAGCGTGGAATCCCGAGATGCCCTTCGAGGTTCCCGCCATGCTGCTGCGGGTGGTGGGCATCTGCGTGATGATCGGGGTTTCTCTAACAGACGTGTTCGTCACCGGCGCAGGATTCGGAATCTACATCAACAACCGCACGTGGATCGAGGGCTGGGATGTGGAGCTTGCGTTCAAACGTCTTGCGAAGCGCCTGGGAAAAGCCGCCGCGGTGGCGCTCGGATTCATGCTTTTCCTCCAGCCCGCCTTGTTGTCCGCCGCCGCGGCGGATCCTGCTGCGGAGATCCGGCACGTGAAAGCGGATCCGGATTTCAAGGTGCATTCCGTCACGGAACGGGTTCCGGTGGCGAACCAGTCAACCAATTCCTGGCTGGAGCGGTTCTTCGACTGGCTGGCCGGATTGTTCCACTTCGGCAAATCCTCCGGATCGGGCGATGTCGCATCGTTGCTGGGGTGGTTGCTGATCATTTCGATCGCGGCCATTCTGTTAGGCTTGCTCGGCTGGTTGATCTGGTCGAACCGCCTCGCCTTCGCGTTCCGCCTCGCCGGTGGGGACGACGTGGATCGTCCGAAGGCCGCCCGGGTGGTCATGGGCATGGCCGTCACTCCGGAATCCCTGCCGAAGGACATCCCGGGCACCGCGTGGGAGCTATGGAAACAAGGCCAACATCAGGAAGCGCTGAGTTTGCTCTATCGGGGGACGATTTCCAAGGTCATTGAGATCGGCCGCGTCGAGATTCAGGAGTCCGATACGGAGGGCGATTGCGTGAACCGCGTGGTCGCCGCCGGGGATTCCGCGCATCCCGCCTATTTCCGCGGTCTAACCGGAGCGTGGACGCGCCTCGCCTACGCGCGGTTGCGGCCGGAGGACCATGAGGTGGAGTCCTTGTGCCGCGCCTGGCCATTTGTGGAAAGGAGCGCGCCGTGACACGCTGGATTTTGTTAGGAATGGCCGTGTTTCTTTCCGCATCCTGCGAGTTCAAGGAGGTGAAGCGCGAGGTGGGCTACAAGGGCAAGGCGAGGGTGGACCCATGGCTGGCCGCTGAGCGCCTGAGCCAACGATTGGGGCATTCCACCGAATCGCTTGTGAACTGGCGGGCCCCGGAAACGACGGACGCCGTTTGGTTCGTGCCCGCCGTCGTTTTCAACAACCGCAGCTATGTCCGGCAGGCGGAAACGTGGACGGAGCGGGGCGGCCACCTTATCCTGCTGATCGGGAATGCGAGCGCTTCCTCCCACGATTGGTCGAAGAGTTTTCTCGATCCAGAGCTGGAAGAGCCGTTCCGCGAGTTCCTTCACCGCGCCGACCTTGATCTTGAGGAAGGAGCCTCGAAACAGGCTGATGGTTTTGAGTTTGAAGGCGAGCACTACAAGGTCAACGCCTCCTCGAAATTTTCGGTGCGTGGGCAATCGGAGAACTCAGGAATGTTAGCATCCGTTCAGTTCGGCGACGGACGGATCACCTTGGTGGCGGACGCCCGGATTTTCCGGAACCGATGGATCGATGAAGAGGAACACGCGGCCCTGCTGGATGCGCTGATCGATCAATCCGACTATGACGGAACCGTCGTCTTCATGCGCGGCATGGAGCTATCCTTGTGGAAAATGGTGACGGAACATCTCTGGGCGCTGTTGATCGGTCTGGCCTTGCTGGTGTTGTTCTGGCTTTGGAAAAACCTCGCGAGATTCGGGCCGATCGAGTCCGGCCAGCCTCCGTCCGAACTCCGCGGATACGACCGCCACCTCGAAGCCCTCGGGGATTTCCAATGGCGGGTGGATCACGCCTCCTCCTTGTTGGCTCCACTGCGAGCCCAGATCGTGGAACTCGGCCAACGCGCCAGCATCCGCGCGGGTAGCCGCGATCAGGATTTTTTCCAGTTCATCGGCGACCGCGCCGGCATTCCGCGAGACCGGGTGTTCCGCGCAATGGCCGAAGTGGAACCCTCCGACGCCTCGATTCTCACCCGCACCACCGCGGATCTCCAGAAACTCCTGCAAGTCCTCCGCCACCCCAGCCAGTCATGATGTCAGAATCCGAAACCCCATCCCAAGCTCCGGTTCCTCCCGGGAATTCGCTCGCCGGCCTGATCCACCGCATGCGCGATGAAATCCGCCGCGTCATCCTCGGCCAGGACACGGTGATCGACCAAGTGCTCGCCGCACTGTTCGCCGGAGGGCATGTCCTGTTAGAAGGCAAGCCCGGCCTCGGAAAAACCCACCTCGTCAGCACTCTGGCCAAGACCTTTGGCGGTTCGTCCGGGCGCATCCAGTTCACGCCGGACCTCATGCCATCGGACGTCACCGGTTTCCGCCTCTTCGACATGAAGAGCCAGACCTTCCAGCTTCGTCAGGGGCCGGTGTTCACCAATCTTCTGTTAGCCGACGAGATCAACCGCGCGCCGGCCAAGACCCAGTCCGCGTTGTTGGAGGTGATGCAGGAACGCCAGGTCACCATCGATGGCGAAACGATCCGTCTCGCGCCGCCGTTCATGACGCTCGCCACACAGAACCCGGTGGAGCACGAGGGCACCTATCCGCTGCCCGAGGCCCAGCTCGACCGCTTCATCATGAAGGTGCTCATCGGCTATCCCAACCGTGAATCCGAGTGTGAGATCGTCACCCGCGCCTCCGCGGAGAAACCCGGCGGTTTCAGCGATGCTGTGCCGGTGATCTGCGGACCGGCCGAAATCGTGGCCGCCCAACAAGCGACCGCCGCCGTGCACGTGGTGCCGGAAGTGGTGGCCTACGCCGTGGCCATCGCCCAGGCCACGCGCGAATCCAAAGCCATCTCGCTCGGTGCCGGCACCCGTGGCGCCATCAGCCTGGTCCGCATCGGCAAAGCTTATGCCGTGCTCGAGGGCAGGGGATACGTCACTCCGGACGATATCAAACACGCCGCGCTTCCGGTGCTGCGCCACCGCGTGCAGCTCACGCCGGAAGTCGCCATCAGCGGCCAGGAAGTGGATGAAGTCCTGCGCGGCATCGTGGAAAGCGTGCCCGCTCCCCGCGGTTGATCGAGCCAACATGAGTCCCACGCTACGATTGCTGCAACTGGCTTCTGCTTGGACGGTGCTCGCCGTTCTGGTGGCCGCCGTGCCGTCCACGGCCATCGTTTGGCAGGGCATCGGAGTCGTTGCCTTGCTCGTGGTTCTAACGGACATGATCCTCCTGCGCGGCTTCCAGCCGCTGGACATCGAGCGCCGCCTTCCCGGCCGTTTCGCGCTTCGCGAACCCGGCGAAGTCAGACTCACGCTGCGCAATCCGGGTCGCCAATCCGCGAAGCTGGAACTCTTCGACGGCATTCCCCAAGGCGCGGAGGCGGAAACCATGCCTTGGTCCGGCGAGATTCCGCCCCAGCGGGAGATCCGCGTCTATCATCCCGTGAAACTGACGCGCCGGGGCGAGCTGGAGTTCAGCCCGGTGCAGGTCCGCCGGATTTCACCCTTGGGTTTCTGGATGCGGCGCACGCTCCATGGATCGGTGGAAACCGTGAAGGTCTATCCGAACTACGAACCCGTCGTCCGTTTCGCCCTGCTCGCCATGCAGCAGCGAGAAAGCCCGATGGGCATCGTGCGCCGCCCGCGTCCGGGATCCAGCCGGGATTTCCACCAACTCCGCGACTACCGCGACGGAGATCCGTTCTCGCAGATCGATTGGAAGGCGACCTCGCGCCGCCAGATGCTCATCAGCCGGGACTATCAGGAGCAGCGCGACCAATCGATCGTCTTCTTGTTAGACACCGGCCGCCGCATGCGCGCGCTCGACGGCGGGGTGGAACAGTTCGACCACGTGCTCAACGCAATTTTGTTAGTCTCGCACATCGCGCTGCGCCAGGGTGATCAGGTTTCCGTCAAATCCTTCGGCGGCACCGACCGCTGGCTGCCGCCGATCAAGGGCGGGCACGCCATGCCCGTTTTGTTGAACCATCTCTACGACTATCAGACCACCGCGGCTCCGAGCGATTTCGCCGGGGCGGTGGAGCATCTGATGGCCCGCCAGCGCCGGCGCTCGCTGGTCATCGTGCTCACCAACCTGCGCGGCGAGGATGAAAAGGAACTGCTGCCCGCCCTCCAGGTGCTGGGAAGGAGACACCTCGTTCTGGTCGCCAGCATGCGCGAGGAAGTCGTGCAGCAGGCGTTTTCCCGCCCCGTCGAATCCTTCTCCTCCGCTCTCAAATATCTCGCCGCGGACCGCTACGTGCAGGAGCGCCGGGAAATCCTCGCCTCGCTCGCCGCCTCCGGCATCCTCACGCTGGACTCCACCGCCGGAGAATTCGCCGTGGCCCTCGCGAACAGTTATTCCGACATCAAGGCCGCCGGACGGATTTGAGGAATCCACGCGATCACGGCATGGAGTTGCGGCCGCTTTCGGGTAATCTCGCGCTCGTAAGGGATAGCACAACAGCCCCCCCAAAGGGCCCAAGGGCGTCGGCACAAGGGAGCCGGCGCCCTTGGTTTTTCCACGAGGAGTGAACTGAAAAATCTCCGCGGGTGGCGAAAATTTCACGCGATCGCGGTATGGAGATGCGGCCGGATTCGGGTAGTCTCGCGCTCGTAAGGGATAGCACAACAGCCCCCCCAAAGGGCCCAAGGGCGTCGGAACAAGGGATCCGACGCCCTTGGTTTTTATACGGCTGGGAATGTGACAAATCAGGAATTTCAAAATTTCCGCTTGTGGTTCTTAAAAGTTTAATGCATTTGTTTGTCACAGCTTGCGAGTAATTCGCTTCGGTAAATGATCTCCCGAGCTGTCATTTCCAAATTCCGGCGGACAAGGCGTTCGCCACTTGAGGTTCCGGGGGGAAATTCAAGTGGTCCAAGTCCAAACCGGGATTCTTTGGGGGGAATGTGCTACAAAGGCGCGGACTGAATGAAGTCCGCGCCTTTTTCGTTTTCCGGAAAGGTGTCAGAATCCGCTGGCGTCCTTGAGTTCCTGGCAGGCGAGGCAGAGCGAGACCGCGGGTTTGGCGAGCAGGCGTTCCAGGGGGATGGGGTTTCCGCAGTGCTCGCATTGTTCGTAGGTGCCGTTATCAAGCCGCAGTAGGGCGAAATCCACCTTGCGGAGCAGGTTCAGGTCGTCCGCGGCGATCTGTTGATCGACTTTTGCCGTGGAAATCTGTACCGCCCGCTCCTCGGGATCCCGGAGATCCCATGTTTCGCCATTCACGGAGTCCACGCCGTGTTTCTCCATTTCGTCGAAGATGCGTTCGCGTTCCGCGAGGAGAAGTTGACGGAATTCGGTGGATCTGGCGGCATTCATCGTCCGCAATCTAGCGCGGCTTTTGCTGAGTTGCCCTCTGTTTTTTGCTGAAAGCCGTGCGTCAATTCCTTTCGGGCAGTTTGAGTTCGACCAGCAGAGGGCGGTGATCGGAGGCGACGGCTTCCGGCAGTACGACGACCGGTTCAGCGGCTTCCAGTCCCCGGAGAAACACGTGGTCGATCTCCGAATCCGGCTTGTCCACCGGGCAGGTGAGGGCGGGTTCTCTTTTCGCCACGGGTCTGAACGCCTTGGAAAACGCCTTGATGGCCGGCGAGTTTGGAATGTCGTTGAAATCTCCGCAAAGGATGAGTGGGTGGCTTGGATTTCCGCTCAGGGCCTGGATCAAAGTTTCGGTTTGGGAGAGGCGCTGGGCGGCATCGAGATCCAAATGGACTGTTACAAATGACAGTTTCATATTGTTGATTGAAATCAATGCTTCGAATGCGATCCGAGGCTCTCCTTTTCCCGGAAGTCGATGAACTTTAACGAGCTGTGGAGGTTTTTTTGTGAGAATCGCCTGACCATATTCGCCGCCATCGAAGTCCATGGCCTTGCCGTAGGTGGTGTGCATTCCAGTCAGTTTTCCGAGTTCCGCCGCCTGATCCACCTTCCTGGAGCGGCGGCAGTTCTTGTCCACTTCC
>DAISZP010000005.1:0-22122 GCA_036824745.1 Luteolibacter sp. | reverse complement strand
GGCTTCTTGAATGACCTTGGCGATGCGCGGAAGGTCCAGTTTCCCATCCCCACCCACGCCGTGGTGGAGGTTCCAGCAGAGCACGCGGATGGTTTGGGATTCGGCAGAGAGGGAGGTGACGGCAGCGAGCAATACGAGGACAAATTTCACCCAAACAAGAACGGGTGCCGGGGACCGATCTTTCCGGATTACCAATCTGGCGAACGGAACATTTTTGGCGGATTTTGCTTGGTTGGAGGAACTGGTGCCCTAATCACCGTGTAAGCAAAATAGTCGCCGGTGGCGGATTGTGGCGCCAAATCCTGCGATCCAGTAAAATTCATGAAATTCTCGGAACTCTCCCTCGGCCAAACGGCCAGCATGACGGTCCACATCACTCCGGAAATGATTGCCGGTTTCGCCGACGTCACCGGCGATCACAATCCGCTGCACACGGACCCGGCCTATGCCGAGCCACGCTTTGGAGGGGTGATCGCCCACGGCGTGCTGCTCGTGAGTTTTTTCTCCGCTTTGCTGGCCACCAAACTGCCCGGCCCCGGCTCGGTGGCGCGGGCCATGAACGTGCGCTTCAAGTCACCGGCCCGACCGGGTGACGAGGTCCGCATCGATGTGAAAATCGTCGAACTCGTCCCGCGCATCCGCAAGACCGTGCTGGACGGCCGCGCCTACGTCGGCGACCGGCTCCTGCTGCAAATCTCCGCCGAAGCGCTTCTGGAGGAGTGAAGCGCGGGGTTGGAGGTGTGGACTGAATCTTTTCAAAAACCTACGCCCGTTCTGGAAACTCGGATTTCCATCTGGCGAGCGCGGTCCGGATTTCCGTGGCCTCGCGGGTGGGACTGAGTTCCCAGACGAGCGGGCAGCCTTGGGGGAAGAAGCGGAGCAGGGTGGCGTAATCCAGCGTGCCGCCGAAGAATGGCACGCGGTGGTCGCGCGCGGGCCATTCGACGTCATGCACATGCCCGCCGATGAGATGGGGCGCGATCGTTCCAAGCCACTCGGCGTGGTCGAGCAGGCCGAGGTTGTGCTTGAGCTGGACGTGGCCGAAATCGTGCCAGTAGCCGACCCACGGGTTGTCGGCGAAGTGTTCCTGGAGCTTGGCCATTTCGCGCTCGGTGGGCATGTCCTCGAAGCGCGAGCGGGATTCGACGGCGAGTTTCACGCCGAATTCCGCGGCGTGGCCGGCGATTTTTTCCAAGGCTTCCATCGCCCGGTGGAAATAGAGCGGGGCGATCTTCTCGCGCTTCTTCACGAAGGCGATCTTGTTTTTGGTGAACTCCGGGCTGTGGGCAAGCCCGGCGGAAACCATCTCGGTGAGTGGTTTTGTCCACTTTTTCGAGGGCATCGGCACGGATCCCATGTGAAGCACGAGGTAGCGCGCGCCGAACTCCGCGGCGAGGTCCAGCGTGCGCAGGGTCATGTCCATGGCGCGCTGGCGGTCGGCGGGGCGATGGGAGGTGAACTCGTAGGCGTCCGGCGCGTCGATCATCACCTCGACGGGCGAGGGAAAGTAGTTGTGAACGCCGGAGCAGGTGAAAAGCCCGCGCTGGAAGGCTTTGCGGATGCCCGGGAGCTTGGCGATGGTCATGCCGTGGGACAGCTCGATGTTCGTGAACCCGAGGTCCACGATTTCTTCGATCATGGGTTCGCCATCGGTGTGACGGCAGTTGTTCCAACAGGTTGAGAATGCGAGCATGGCGGCGGTCTGCCGGACGCTAGCGGCGGATCGGGCGGGCTGCGATCCTGAATTTCGCGCGGGAAATCCTCGGTTTCCGTTACCCGTTTCCGCTTGCGCGGGTAGGATGCCAAGTTTATCGCCCCCGGCGTGAATCGTCATGCCGCCTGCCTGATCGCGAGCCTCGTGGTTTTCTCCTCCTGCGAGAAGAAATCCGAAGTGGTGGTGACGGAAACCCGTCCGCTGACCACGAAGGACGCGAATCCGAAGCTCTTCGCGACCTCCGACGAACGTTTCCGCGATGCCCGGCCGAGTCCGGTGAAGGGGGAAACGCCGGAGGGGTGGTTGGTGCAGCCATCGAACCAGATGCGCCTGTTGAATTACCGCTTCGGCGAGAGCGGGCTGGGCGAGGTCTGGGTTTCCCTTTCCGCAGGCAGCGTGCTCGACAACGTGAACCGCTGGCTCAAGCAGTTCGACAAGGCGGCGCTTGATCAGGCCGGGATTTCCCAACTCCGCTCCGTAACCATCGCCGGAACCAGCGGAGTCTGGGTGGAGGCCGAGGGCGACTACGCCGGTGGCATGGGCCAGGAGCCGAAACCCGGATCCGCCCTCGCAGGAGTCGTCGCATCCATTGACGGCCGCATCCTTACTTTGAAAATGGTGGGGCCGAAATCCGAAGTGCAATCCGCCAAAGCCACGCTCGAGAAATTCGCCGCCAGCCTGAAGATGGCCGAGTGACGGCCCGTATCCCGCCCAGTTTTTTCCCCGACATGGAGAACCCGCCCCCGACCCCGGCCCGACCCCGCTCTCTCGCGGGGATGATCTACGATGTGCTCTCGGGCTTTGGTTTGGCCACCATCCTGCTGCTTCTGCTAGGCCTGCTCACGTGGTTCGCCACACTCGAGCAGATTGATCACGGGCTCTATCCGACGCTCAACAAGTATTTCCACTGGAAGTCGCTGTTCCTGCTTCCGGAATTGAAGTTCGGTGAGGGAGCGAAGGAAAAGTGGGTGACGATTCCGCTGCCTCTTCCCGGCGGGTATTGGGTGAGCGCGCTGCTGCTGCTCAACATGACCCTCGGCGGCGTGATCCGCATCCGCAAGGGATGGAAACACGTGGGAAATTTGATCTCCCACTTCGGCATCATCTTCCTGCTGATCGGCGGCGGTGTGGCGCACCATTACTCCGAGCGCGGAAACATGGCCGTCAGCGAAGGGCAGACCAGCGATGTGGCGGAGGACTATTTCGAATACGTCGTGGAGGTCGCGGAAATCAAGGACGGCAAGGCGACGAACATCCATGTGATCCGCGGCAATCAGATCGACGACCTCACGGAAGGAGGCAGCCGGATCTTCCGCTTGCCGGATCTGCCCTTCGATCTGGAAGTCGCCGGCTATCAGGTCCACGGCATGCCGATCGCCGTGAACGAGCGCGCGCCACGCCTCGGCGAACGGGTGCTGGATGGATATTTCCTTGAGGAAATGCCGCCTAACAAGAGCGCGGAGTCCAATACCGCCGGATGTTACGCCCGCATCCTGAAGCGCGAAAAATCCGATCCTGTGCCGTTCATCCTGGCCGGAGCGAGTTTCCATCCATTCACCCACAGGGAGGGCGAGCGAGTGTTCACCGTGGACATGCGCAAGCGGCTCTGGCCGATGCCTTTCAGCGTGCGCCTCGATCATTTCACCGCCGAGTTCCATCCGGGAACGATGAAACCCTCGAAGTTCGTTTCCAAGATCACCCGCACCGAGAATGGAGTGGAGGCGAAACAAACGATTCAGATGAACGAACCGATGCGCTACGAAGGACTCACGTTCTTCCAAGCCAGCTACGGCCCGCAGGGAGCCATGCCCGGGCAGAAGATGTTCTCCGTCTTCGAGGTCGTGAAAAATCCGGCGGACAAGTGGCCGGAATACAGCCTCTACATCGTCTCCATCGGCATGTTGATCACCTTCCTCATCAAGCTTTCCACCTTCATCCTCGCCTCCACCCGCAAGAAGCGCCATGTCTAACACATCCAGCCACTTCGGGCGGTGGATCGCCGCCGGCCTCGCAGCCATTCTTCTCCTGGCGGTCTTCGGGGCCTTCCTCATGGATGTGATGCCCAAGGGCGAGGCGCGGAAGGTGGAGGGCTACAAACCCTGGCCCGAGGAAACGATCCGCCTGATGGAAACCCTGCCCGTGCAGGACGGCGGACGCATCAAGCCCTTGTCCGCATTCGCCGGATTCAAGATGTACGGGCTGCACGGCCAGCGCTCGATGGAGATCGAGGGCGCGGACGGGGAAATCAGCAAACTCAAGCCCACCGCGTGGATCATGGACGCCTTGTTCCGCCCGGCGCTTTCTATCGAACAACCGACCTTCCGCATCGACAACTCCGCCGTGCTCGAAGCCATCGGCGTGAAGCCGCGCGGCAAGCGCGACCGCTACAGCTACGCCGAGATCGAACCGGGCCGCGTGAAGCTCGGCGAACTCGCCGCTTCCTATCAGTCCATCGACGAGAAGAAGCGCGATCCGGTGCAGAACCAGACCATCGAACTCGCGGCGAACGTGCAGTCATACGAAAGCCTGATCGGTTATTTCAGTTTCTCGCGCACCGGAGTCATCCTCCGCGGCTCTGCCGAGAACGGCGGAAATGACAAGCGCGCCGATGTGAGCGCGCTGATGGCCACCGCGCCGATGCTGCGCGAGCAGATCGAGAAATCCCGCGCCGACGGGAAGGGGATGGAGCCGCGGTTCCGTGATTTGTTAGAGCAGGTGCTGGATGCGGCGAACTTCGCCAAGTTCTCGCTCTTCATCATTCCTCCCGCGGACAAGGCGGCGAAGGACTGGCTCAGCGCGGGCAACGCCATCATGGACACCATGAGCGGCGCTTCGAAGGATTCCGAATCGCTCATCGCCGACATCAAGGTGCTGGAAACCCTCGGCCGCACCGCGCCGGAAGACGAGGCGAAGTTCCGTGAGGGCCTGACCGCCGCGCGCGACCGCCTCGTGAGCCGCGCCAAAGAGCGTGGTCAGTATGAGCGCGTGGAGCTCGAAGCCAGCTACTACCGCAAGGACCTTTTCCTCTACGCGATGATCTGGTTTCTAACGGGTCTGGTGGCCTCGCTCGGCATGTGGGCCACCGGATATACGCTCGCGGGCCGCATCTTCGCCTGGGCCACCGCGGGCTGCTCGTTGTTGGGGCTTGGCTACTGCGTGGTCGCCATCGCAAAGCGCTGCATCATCATGCAGCGTCCGCCGGTCGGAAACCTCTACGATACGATCATCTTCATCGCTGCCACGCTGGTCGCGTTCGCATTGTTGATCGAGTTCATGGTGCGGCGCAGGTTCGCCCTCGGTATCGCGCCCGTCGCGGGCACCTTGTTGATGATTCTATCAAGACGTTTCGAACTGGGGGACGCCAAGGACCACATGGATCCGCTTGTCGCCGTGCTGGATTCCAACTTCTGGCTCACCATCCACGTCATCACCATCACGCTGGGTTATGCCGCCGGACTCCTCAGTGCGAAACTCTCGGTGGCCTACACACTGATGCGCGGATTCGGTTTGGACGGAGGAAACCAGTCCCTCCGCCGCGCCATGACGCGCGCCGTGTATGGCATGTTGTGTTTCACCCTCTTCCTCTCCTTGGTGGGCACCGTGCTCGGCGGCATCTGGGCGAACTACTCGTGGGGCCGCTTCTGGGGCTGGGACCCCAAGGAAAACGGCGCGCTGCTCATCGTATTGTGGACGCTTGCCATCCTCCACGCGCGGCTCGGCGGCTTTCTTCGCGAGTGGGGCCTTCATCTCGCCTCGATCTTCACCGCCATCGTCGTCACCTTCTCATGGTGGCACGTGAACTTCCTCGGCGTGGGTCTTCACAACTACGGCTTCACCGCGGGAAAAAGCACGATCTGGATGGTCTATGCCGTCCTCACCGGCATCATCGTCTTTGGTGTGATCACGATGGTCGTCGAAAAGATTTCGAAATCCGGCGCAATCCATCCGGCTGCTAAAACCGATCCATCAACGGCTCCCGTCCTCGGAAGGTGATCGTTCGGCCGATTGCGGCTCGCTGAAAATGCGGTCGAGCGCGACCACGCTGACGTAGGGGACGAATCCGAGTTTCCGCTGGCGGCGGTATGATTCCGATATGTTGGATGCCTTGCGGGCATAGTCGACACCCAGCACGAGTTTTCCCCTGCGGCGGATGGTCAGCGCGTTGTCGCGGACTTCGCGGCACCACGGCGCGGTCGCGGGTTTGTCATGCGCCAGGAAGAACACGCTTTCGATGCCGATGCCGTCGATGGAGCGCAGGTAAGTTTTGTTAGGAATGCCGCTCCATGGCGACCACGAGTATAGTTCCGGGCAGTTCTGCGGGACGATCTTGAAATCCGGTGCCTGCATTTTCGCGTGGCGGGAAATCCTCGCGATGAGCGAAACCATCCGGTTGGCGCGTTCCTCAAGCGCGATGCCTGTACCGGGAATCTCCTCGTAGGTGGTGATCATGTCGAGATACGCGCCGTCGAAACCCGCGCGGATGGCTTGATCGACGCGGCCTTTCACCACCGGCCACCAGCGCTCGTCCCAGTAACGGACATATTGCTCCTTCGGCCAGCCATCCACCGGGCCGGCCATGAGATCCTCCGGCACGTCCTTCCATTCCGGCCGGTATTTCTCGATCGCGCCGATCTCGAAATACGCGAGCACGATCTTGCCGGATTGTTGCACCGCGGAAATCTCCGACCGGGTGAAATAGTCCGCGCCGCCGTCGCGCGAGAGATCAACCACCACGAGATCGGAATCCGCTTTTGCGATCCGGTCGAGTTTTCCCTGTGGATAGCCGGTGAGCTGATAGATCCACGAGTCCACCTCGTTCCACTTGGGAACCGGCTGGTCCGCCGAAAGGGAGGAAGCGCCGAGCAGCCATCCCAACGCCGCGATTGCGATGCGTGTCATGGCACGATCCTGATCACGCTTGCGAAAACTTCAACGCTGCTCCGCCTTGAATGGCTTTTTCCCGCCGGGATCCTTTTTGGCCTTTGCTGGCATCGGCCAGTTTGGATCGTCCGCGCGGGATTGTTTCATCAAGGTTTCCGCCTTGGCGACGAGTTCGGGATGCGTTGCTGCGACGTTGTGGGCTTCCGATAGATCGTCGGAAAGGTTGTAGAGTTCGATGGGAGCATTCGGCCCGTTTCTGACGGCCTTCCAGTCTCCGAAATGAAGCGCTTGAATCGGTCTGCCTTCGTGAAGCTCCCAGTAGAAACACTCGCGTTGGGGCACCGCACCGCCTTTGAGCAAGGAAACGAGGGATTTGCCCTGGATCGGCGGTAGGTCGCGTGCGTGGACTCCTGCGAGTTCCGCCGCGGTGGGAAGAAAGTCCCAGAACGCCCAAGGGCTTGCGTCGGCACATCCTGCCGGAACGACTCCGGGCCAGCGGGCGATGGCTGCTTGTCTCAATCCGCCTTCATACAGGCCGCGCTTGAATCCGCGGAGTCCGTTGGCTTGTTGGAAATGTTTCCCGATGGGTGAATCCGGCGCGTAGGACGAACCATTGTCGCCGGCGATCATCACCAGGGTCTTGTCATCGATCCTGAGTTCCTTGAGCTGTTCTAACAACCGACCGACATCCGAATCGAGCCGCGTCACCATCGCGGCGTAGGCTTTCTGCTCCTGCGTCCACGGCTTGTCCTGATAGATTCCGAGATCGTCGATCTCCAGTTTGGCGTGGGGCAGGGTGATCGCGTAGAACAGGAAAAACGGCTGGTCCTTGTGAGCGCGGATCCATTTCAGCGTGTCGTTCTGGATCAGGTTCTGCGCGTAGGTCCTCGGTTTCAGATCGATGCGTTTGTCATCAGCGTAAAGGTAGTCCGGAAAGTAGCTGTGCGCGTGGCGCTGGCAGTTGTAGCCGAAGAAGTGGTCGAAGCCTTTTTTCAACGGGCTGCCAGTCGTGTCGAACATGCCCATGCCCCACTTGCCGGTGCAGGCGGTGGCGTATCCGTTGGCCTTGAGGATGGTGGCGACGGTCTGTGTTTCGGCAGGCAAGGGGAGTTGTCCTTCCTTTCCGAGTTCGCGGTTTCCGCGGATCGGGCAGTGGCCCATGTCGAGCCCGGTCATCAGCGAAGCCCGTGATGGCGCGCAGACGGAGGTGCCGCTATAGGCTTGGGTGAAACGTGTGCCCTGCGCCGCCATGCGGTCGATGTTCGGCGTTTGGATGAGCTTCTGCCCGTAACACCCGAGATCGCCCATGGCGAGGTCATCGGAGAGGATGAAGATGAGGTTGGGTTTTTCCGCGGCGTTGGAAACCACGGCGGAAATCAGCAGGAAAACGGCAGCACGGAATGGCGGAAATTTCATGACGGAAACCAAAGGATTGCAAAGACCCGGCTTCATACGGCGCGAGGAGCCGGGGCTTTCCAGAGGAACCCGTGGCAATGTCGGGTCTCTCCCGTGTGGTTTGTCATCCGGAGACCGACAAAACAACGGGAAGAATTCACAAGGATGAACCCGCGGCCCGCGCTAACATCCAAGCATGTTGGAAACCCAATACTATCAGATCAAGGCGGAGATTCTCGAACTTGCCTCGATGTTCCAGAACGGCGACGAAAGCACCCGGGAACAACTGAGACAGCAGGCGGACTTCTTTCCCATTTTCCGGAGTTCTCCCAAACCGGAGGACTTCCAGGTCATCATGATCCGCCGCAAGGGCGAACTTTTCCTGGTGGAGGACACGCCCGGCGGCGAGCGGGGTGTGTTTTCCCTGCTGAGTCCGCAGATTTGAGGCCGGATTTTCTTTGCCGGGTTCCCGCGGGTTTTGTGTGTGTGATGTTGTTTGCCCGCGGGGCCCGGACATTTCAGCGTTCCATGAGCAGGAACTTGAGTTCCGCTTCGGAGACGACCTCGCCGTTGACGAGGCAGCGGCAGCGGGTCTGGCCGATGGCGCCGCGCATCTTGATGATTTCGGTTTCGATGAAGAGGGTGTCGCCCGGTAGCACGGGTTTGCGCCATTTCACGCTGTCCGCGCTCATGAAGTAGCCGATTTTTCCGGTGTTTTCCGGTTTGCGCAGCATGAGGACGGAAGAGACCTGGGCCATGGCTTCGAGCTGGAGCACGCCGGGCATGATCGGGTGGCCCGGGAAGTGGCCTTGGAAAAACGGTTCGTTGATGGTGACGTTTTTCATGCCGGTGCACTTGGTGTCGCTCTGGCAGTCCACGATGCGATCCACCATGAGGAAGGGATAGCGGTGGGGCAGGATGCGCAGCACCTCGTTGATATCGAGCACGCTCTCGCCACTCGGCAGGATCACGTCTTCGGGGACCATCGAGCGCATGCGCTTGTACTCCGCCTTGAGTTTGGAGGCGAGCTGGGTGTTCGGGCCATGGCCGGGTTTCACGGCGATCACGTGGCCGAGGATGCGAATGCCGGCGAGCATGAGGTCGCCGATGATGTCGAGCGCCTTGTGGCGGGCGAACTCATTGTGGAAACGCACCGGCTCCTTGGACATGATCTCGTTGCCTCGGATGACCACTGCGCTTTCGAGCGAACCACCTTTGATCAGGCCTTTTTCGAGCAGCGGTTTGACGTCCTCGTAGTAAACAAAGGTTCGGGCGGCGGCGATATCCTTCTCGTAGGTCTCCGGAGTGACCTCGGAGGAAAAATACTGGGTGAAGCGCCCTTCCGGACCCACGTTGGTGACGGAAACACGGAATGTCTTGCTGGGAACGATGGTGAGCAGGGTGCCATCGCCGGTTTCCAGATGGATCGGCTCGCGGATTTCCCAAATGCGGCGGACGGCGTTCTGCGGCACGGTGCCCACCTTCTTGATCATCTCCACGAAGGGGCGTGCGGAACCATCGCCGATGGGTGGTTCGTTCGCGTCCATCTCGATGATCGCGTTGTCCACGCCCATGCCGGTGAGGGCGGAAATGATGTGCTCCACGGTGTGCACTTTCACCGATCCTTCCGCCAAGGTGGTGGCGCGCTCGACGGTTTGAACTTTGTCCACATCCGCCGGGATGAACGGCTGATCCGGCAGATCCACACGGCGGAACTTGAAACCGTGGCCTTCCGGCGCCGGCCTGATCGTGAGGGTGACTTTTTCACCGGTGTGGAGGGAGGTGCCTTCGAGTTTGGCGACCCCGGCGAGCGTGTGTTGGACAGCGGACATCGGCGGCTAGGGTTGGGTTTTCCCACCCGGGGATCAAGCCGGAATCCAAGCCCCGAACCCGCCCGCCCTCTATCATGGATTGGGCTCTTAATCGTCCGCGGTGTGGCATTTCGGAGACTCAAAACATATTGACGGACAAGCAGGAACCATTAGGTTGCGTGAATCGACGAGTTCTAGGGAATTTCATTGGAATTCCTGAATGTCAGATTCTCTGTCGACACCACCCCTGATACCCCGTTAACCATGAAAACATTGAGCAGTCCGAGCGTTTCGGGCACCTCCCGATTCCTCAAAGGCGTCATCGCCATCGTCGGTTTGGCCGTCGCCGCGCCGGCATTTGCCGCGCCGCAAGGCACCGCCACCGCATTCCTCGCCGGAGAGCAGTTCGGTGCGAACAAGGAAATCCACGTCACCAGCGAGAACCGCAAGCTGACCAAGGCCAAGCGCTACACCTACACACTTTCCGGCAAGCTCAAGGTGCCGAAAGGATCGCCGCTTGCGAAATTGATTCCTTCCGGCATCCCTGTGGAATCCTTCATCGAGGGGCTTTCCCCGGGTGGCGCGAGTTTCCTCTCCCGCACGGTGGAGAATCCCTCCCGCAACCTGCCGCTCACACTCGTCAACAAGACCTTCGCCGGCACCAAGACAGTCGCCGGTGTGGGCACGGTGAAAATCTCGCTCACCGTGGTCGGCAAGATTCTTGCCGACGGGACTCTCGTCATGGACGTCACTGATGTGAAAATCAAGTCCACTCCCCAGGCGAACTTCGGCACGGTCCAGTTCCTCACCGGCTCCAAAATCGTCGTCACCGCGGCTCCTGAAGTGGAATTCAAGAAGACCAACACCGTCGTTTCCGAAACCGCAGGCTCCGTGAGCATCCCGGTCTGGCGCACCACCAACACCAAGGGCCCGGCCTCCGTGCAGTATCAAGTCAAAGCCGGAGGAACTGCCAGCCCTTCGGATTACACGATCCCGGGCAACACCACCGTCAACTTCGGCACGGGTGAAACCACGAAGAACATCGTGATCCCGATCAACAACAACGCGCTCAACGATGGCGGACGGTTTTTCGAGATCGAGTTGATCAATCCGGGTAGCGGAGCGGTCTTGGGCGGAAGCGTTCCAGGCTCGCGTCTCGACACCAAGGTGACCATCACCGATGAAGACTGATCCGAGTTGATCCCAAAGCTAACCGATTCAATCCACGCCTCTTCCTTCGCGGGAAGAGGCGTTTTGTTTGCCGGTAATGTCCAAGGCTTCGGCAACGACATCCGCGTGGTTCGATTGGATGTCGTTGTGGAATCCGCCGGGGACTTCCGTTAGGTGAGCCGTGTCCGGGTGGGCTTTTGCAAGTCTGCGGGCCATGTCCACCGGGATGACCTCGTCGTTCACGCCGTGGATGATGTAAACGCATCCGGGTCCTCGTTTCGCGAGTTCGTCCAGACGGCCGACATTGTCAAAGCGGTGCCACACCAGAAACCCGACGGGTAGCCCGGTGACCACACGGCTCATTTCCATCGTGCTGGTGAAGGGTGCGATCAGGACGCCGCGCTGGATCTTGAACTCGCTGGCACCGATCAGACTGGCGGCGCAGCCAAGGCTGTGGCCGAAGAATCGCAGCTTCGCGGGATCCGGACCGGCTTTCCATCCGAGTTCTTTAGCGGCGAGTGGAACGACGGCACGGAGGCTCTCGCGGATCCGCTCCGGGCTTGGCGCTCCCTCGCAATCCCCATAACCGGGAAAATCCACTAACAGCCACGCGTCCTGTTTGGATCCGTGTTCCACCAGCCACGCGGACCAATCCAGCGCGAGCGAGCCGTTGCCGCCGCAGACGATCCAGAGGTTCCGCGGTTGTTTCAACTCGCCTTGCAGAAACGCCCGCTGACTGCCTTGGGATGTTTGGTAATCCACGAAGCGGCCCGCGGTTTCCTTCCGCCATGTCCCGGTGGTCGCCGGACCATAGGGCCTGGGAAAATAGATGAGCTTCGATTGGCAACCCGTGACCAAGACGATGAAGAGCAGCGTCGTGGCCGCGAGAATTCTCGCCATGCACATAAGAAAGCGGCGGATCAATGGGAGATATTTGCGGTCCATGAATCGGCGGATGTTTTCCATCCGGCGATATCAGAAAACCCGCCGAGGGCAAGTTTGCCTGAAAATCGCAGTCAGGCGCCCTGAGTGCAGTGCAGCGCGGAATGGAAAATGTCTTCCCGATAGATGCGCGAGAGCGAGCCGCAGGTGATATCCGGCAAGGCGCCGATGGCCCTCAGCCCGGCAAGCACCCACGAGGCCTTTTCAACTGTCGGGCGGTTCACCGAATCTCCATGAAACACATGAAACGACGAGCTGTTCATCGATTCTCTTCCGGTGGCAAATCTAGCGCCCATGCTGTTGCGCAGCACGTCCGGAGCGGCACCGGTGTATTCCTCGCGGGCGAGGATGGCGATGAGTTCTTCCCGGAAGTCCGCGTCCTGGCACAACTTGCAGGCATCCAACAAGGCGGCCACCAATGCCACGGTTTCATCTTTGCGCTCCTGGAGGAAACGTCCTGAAACCAGCAGGACCTTTTCCGGATGACCATGCGAAAGCTCGGCGGAGGTGGCCGGGCACCAACCCGTGCCGGCCAGGATGGCTTCGGAGTTCCATGGCTCGCCCACGCAGTATCCGTCGATGTGGCCGGCTTTGAGATGTTTCGGCATCAGTGCGGGAGGCAGGAAGATGACCTCCGCGTCATCGGGCACGGACAGATTGTGACGGCGCAGCCAAGTATGCAGCAGGATGTTGTGCGAGGAAAACCGATGGGTCGCGGCGAGCGTGAACGGCCGCTCCTTCTTCCACGAGTAGGCGAGGTGTTGTTTCAATCCTTCGCCATGTCCGATGTGTTCCGGCGTGAGCTCGGAGGAAAGTGTCACCGCGTTTCCGTGGAGATTCAGAATCAATGGGACCGCCACTTCACAGCGCAGCTCGCTGAAACCCAGCCCGAGGGCGAATGCGATGCCGGCGATCGATTGCGCCGCGTCCAAGTCTCCGTAGTAAATCTTGTCCCGCACGCTGGCCCATCCGAGCTCGCGTGAGAGGATGACGTTCAACCCGTATTTTTCGAAAATCCCCATCTCCTTCGCCACGGCAATCGGCGCGCAATCGCTCAAGGGCACGAATCCCAATCGCAGCGGGAATCGATTGCTCTGTCGGGAAATCGGAGTGTCATCCATGCCCGCCCTAAGCGCGTAGAATGCCAAAGTCATGAAATTGGCATAAGCCTTGCTGGTTTCTCATCGGACTTTCAATGAAAGCCGTTCATCATGGATTGGGTTCCCGACTTGAGACAACTCAGAGCTTTCGTGGCCGTGGCCGAAGAAGGGAGCTTCACGCTCGCCGCACGGCGTATCTTCGTCACGCAATCGGCCGTCAGCCACTCGCTGCGCACCTTGGAGGAGCAGCTTGCCTGCCGATTGCTGGATCGCTCCGGCAAGAAAGTGGTCGTCACATCCGAGGGTGAACTTCTGCTGAAGCGCTGCCGCCGCATCATCTACGAACTCGAACAAGCCGGCAGGGATCTCGACGGCCTCCGCAGATGGGGGCAGACCCGCATCCGGATCGGTGCGCCGCACACACTCTGCCATTTCCTGATCCCTTCGGTGATCCGTGAGTTCCGCGATTGTTTTCCCAGATGCGAACCCATCATCGAAGCAGGGGATACGCCGGCGTTGTTAGATCGGCTTGCCGCCTCCGAACTCGATCTCGTGGTGGGCCTCAAACCCCGCGGGCGCGGTGACGAAGGTTACCGGCCGATGTTCAAGGATCAGTTGGCGTTTCTGGTTTCACCCTTCCATCCATGGGCGCAGGAAACGAGCACCGTGGACCGGAGCGTGGAGGACCACCAGTTCATCATCTACGCCAAAGCCACGGAGACGCACCGGCTCATCGAGGAATGGCTCGAACAACACGGCGGACGCTGCCGCAAACCCCTCGTGCTCGGTGACATGCAGGCCATCAAGGAAATGGCCAAGCTCGGCATCGGCATCGGAGTGGTGGCCCCGTGGGTCGCCGCTCGCGAGATCGAGGACGGAAGCCTCAAGGTGGTGGCGGGCGCC
The DNA here is from genome assembly GCA_036824745.1 of Luteolibacter sp. Lineage (GTDB taxonomy): Bacteria > Verrucomicrobiota > Verrucomicrobiia > Verrucomicrobiales > Akkermansiaceae > Luteolibacter. The sequence goes on along the minus strand of DAISZP010000005.1, from coordinate 8,206 downwards.
GGCCCGAACATCCAGCGCGAGTGGGGCGTCTTCCATTCGCCGAAACGCGAGCCGAGCCTCGTCGAGGAGGCCTTCATCGGCTTGTGCGAGATGGGATTCGCCGTGATGCCCGCGGTGAGCAAGGCGCACTAGGCGAAACGGATGCAGCACGGATAGCGGAACCAATCGCCCTTCTGCGCCGCCACCGCCGCGATGATCTCGGCGACCAGCGCCAGAATCGGCACGATGATCAGCACCGGCACCAGGATGATGCCGATGAGCACGAACATCAGGATGAAGGTGGCCGCGCCGAGACAGGTCATTGCTAACAGAAGCGTGATCTGGAAATTCAGCGCCTCCTTCCCGTGATGCGCCACGAAGGGGCTGCTGTCCTTTTTCACAATCCACAGGATCAATGGCCCCACGAAGCCGGTGAAGATGGCGAGCAGGTGGCAGAGCATCGCCATCATGCGGTCGTCATCCGTGATCACCACCGGTGGCGCTCCCGGTGGTTGGACCGGCGGCGCGGCGACGGGTGTTTGAAAGGGATTCTCCGGCTCTTTTTCCGCGTTCATGGTCCTTCAGCGCTTGTTTCCTTCCAGGAATTTCACCAGGTCCGCGCGGGTCTTCACCAGATCCGGCGGATTCAGATAGAACATGTGGCCGCCGTCATAGTAGGTGGTCGTGATGTTGCCGCGCGCGGTCTTTGTTAGATCGCCGAGATGCCTCAACGAGTGCTCCACTCCCTCTGGCGGAGTCGCCAGATCGGTCCTGCCGCCCATGACCAGCACCCGCAGGTGGGGATTGTCCCGCATGGCGGTGGCCAGGCGGTCGCCCACGTTGACCACGCTGTTTTGCGCGTCCCAGCTCCATGGCTGCACCTTGCCTGTTAGGACTTCATAGGGCCGGTCCTCCTTCCAACCGAGATCACGGCCCATGTAATCCATCATGGCGGTGGAAAACGCGCCGTATGCCAGCGAATAGGACGGATCGTAATCCGGATAGGGGCTGGACTTGTCCGTCGTGTCCCAAGCGACCCGCGCGTCGAAACGGCCGATCACCTTGCCCTCCGCCCGCAGCAACTCGCCGCGGAAAAACGTGGGGCTGATGCGCAGGTCGTGCTCGATCCACACCGCCGCCGGAATGCCCGTGAGTCCTTCGAGTTTCTTCGCCACCGCCGCGCGTTCGGTTTCTGCCAGAGCGTTGCCCTTGAGCAGAGCCGTGGCGTATTCTCCGAAAGCGAAGGCCTTGCTGTTCTGGATCAGCGCATCGCGGTCGCCCTTGATCTTGCCATGGAAATGCGCGGTGCCGGTGAAGGACGGCAGATAGACGAGGTTGATCAGGTCATTGCCCGGAGGATCCGAGAGCGTGGCGAAATCCAGCAGCGTGGAAAGCAGCACCACGCCGTTGAGGCTCATGCCGTAGCGCGATTGCAGAAACTGTGACAAACCCGCGGCGCGGATGCCGCCGTAGGACTCGCCTATCAGATATTTCGGCGATGACCAGCGGTCGTGCTCGGTGATCCAGCGCCGGATGAAATCGCCGACCGATTCGATGTCGCCGTTCACGCCGTGGAACTCACCGGGTTTCGCCTCGCCTTCCGTGCGGCTGTATCCGGTGGAAACCGGATCGATGAACACCAGATCGCAAACGTCCAGAACGCTCAGCGGATTGTCCACCACCTTGGCGGGCGGCGGTGGAGCCTGGGTGCCATCGCCGGTGAGCTGCACGATCTTCGGGCCGAGCACGCCGATGTGCAGCCACACCGCGGAGGAGCCCGGACCGCCGTTGAACGCGAACATCACCGGGCGGCCCGCCGGATCCTTGGTATCGCTGCGCTCATAGCTCACGTGGAAGATCGAGGCGCGGGGTTTGCCATCGTCCTGCTTGAGCTGGATTTTCCCGGTGGTCACCTTGTAGGGGATCTTTTTCCCGGCGATCTCCACGGAGGATTCCTTCACGACGGGTTCCTTGGCTTCCTCGGGTTTCTGCTCCTTGGTTTCCTTGTTGGGAGCTTCCGGTTTTTTCTCCGGTTCCGGCGCGGCCATCACCGCGAGGCTGAGACAACAAAAAGCGGGTAGAACGAAACGCATGGCGGGCATGCTATCGACGGAATCCCGTTTGTCCATGGGACAGGCGGGGCGATTTTCCACCACTCAGACCGGTTCGAGAAAGCGTTTCACGGCCTCGCGTTTGAGGCGCAGCTCGCGCCATTCGTTGACGAGGCGGCTGGCTTCGATGATCCCGCAGCCGGCGGGGATCATGATGTGTTTCCCATCCCACCAGATGCCGCGGATGGCGACGACCGAGCTGAACTTTCCGTTCTCCCACAAGCCGAAGGGCGAACCGAACGCCGGAGGGCAGCCGAGGCGGGCGCGCCATTCCAACAGTTTATCCATCGTCTCGACCGTGCGGGGCAGGGGACCGAGCGCGGGAGTGGGGTGGAGTTTCTGGATCAACTCCTCCGGCGTGAGCGGCGTGTGGAGGTCCACCCGGATGGTTGTTAGAAAATGGACGATCAATCCGAGATCGAGGATCTCGCGCGGGCAGCGTTCGAGTTTCCCCAGATCGAGAAGTTTGGAAACAAGGGTCTGGGCGACGTATTCGTGCTCACGGATTTCCTTGTCATCCACGGCGAAGACCTCGCGGTCGTCGCTGCGCGCGGTGCCGGCCAGTGCCATGGTTTCCAAACGTGTGCCATCGAGCGAGAACAGGAGTTCCGGCGTGGCTCCCGCGAAACCGGAACCGCCTTCCACCCAGCCGAAGGACCGGAGGGGCGATACCTGCCGGGTGACCGCGGCGACGATGGCCGGGCCGGGTTCCCGATCCGCGGTGCCGCATTCGGTGACCACGGGCACGGTTTTTTCAAAAACCCCGCTGTGGATCGAGGACATGATTTCCTGAAACACGACGGAAAAGGGCGCGGCGTCCAGCGCCTTCCATTGGCATCGCAGCGGGGCTTCGCCGGAGAATCGCGCGGCGAAATCGGGCGCGTCGAGGACTTCGGTCCGGCTCGGGATTTTCCACCGCCGCGTGGATTTCAGCGAAAAGTCCCCCACATGAAACGCGGTGCCGGATGCGGGCGGGCGATCGGCGTTTTCAAAAGGTCCGTGGCCGACCAGCACGCTGCCGTCCCGCCTCGTCAACCACGCGATGCTATCCGAATCCCCTGCCATGTGGCTGCGGAAAGATGGGTGCGCCGGATGGCCCGCGCAAGCGCCAAGGGGTAACCAAACCGAAAGTTCGTTAGAACGCGTCGCGCACCCGGTTCACCCGCGGTTTTTTGCCGTCCTCGGCATAGACCTCGATGACATCGAAACGCCAGGGGATGTCGCGGGTGCCGAGTTGTTTGAGCCAGGCGTTCGCGCCGCGTTCGATGAGGGCCTGCTTGCTTTTGTTCACGGCGTCCAGCGGGCGGATCTTCGCGCCTTCGCGCCGGGTTTTCACTTCCACGAACAAGAGGAGTTTCCCATCGCGCGCCACGATGTCCACCTCGCCGCGATGCGGGCCTTTGAAGTTCCGGGCGAGGATTTTGCAGCCATTCGCGCGAAGCCAGTCGGTGGCGACGTTTTCACCATATTGGCCGAGCCACGCGTTTCCGCGTTCGGTTCCGTCAGGCTCCGTCAAGCGGCAGGGTGAGTTGAGCCACCGGCTGAAACGACCGGCGATGATGGCGGCAAGGGCCGTGAATCCGTAGCGCTTCAAGATGCACCTTCGTGCCATAGCCCTGGTGTTTCGCAAAGCCGAATTGAGGGAACTCGCGGTCCAGCTCCTTCATGATCCGGTCCCGCGTGACTTTGGCGATGATGCTCGCCGCGGCGATGGAGAGCGACTTGGAATCACCCTTGATGATCGCGTCGTGAGGGAAGGGGAAATCCTTCACGGCCAGGCCATCGATCAGGCAGTGGTCGGGTGTTTCCGGGAGTGCCTCGACCGCGCGGCGCATCGCCAGATGGGTGGCGCGAAGGATGTTGAGGTGGTCGATTTCAGGGCTCTCCGCCAATGCCACGGCCCATCGGATCGCGGGATCGGTGGTGATTTTTTCAAAAAGCGCCTCACGTTTCGCGGCGCTGAGTTTTTTGGAATCGTCCAGCCCGGGTAGGTAAAATCCGGGAGGAAGGATCACGGCGGCGGCGGCCACGGGACCGGCCAGCGGCCCTCGCCCCGCCTCGTCCACGCCTGCGATCCGGTGGAGGCCGCGGGAGTGGAGGGCGGATTCGTGGGCCAGATCGGGCACGGGATGTCAGAACTGGTTGAAGCGGTTGCGCATGCTCATCTGCGCCATGCCGACGTTGCCAAAAAGCTGGGTGGCGAAGACGGTGCCGTCCTCGTCCACCGCCACGCCGATGCCGGAGTAGGTCCAGTCATCGAGCATGTTCTTGTTGTGGTCCTTGGAGCCTTGCCAGAGTTCGAGCAGGCGCTTGGGGCCATTGCTTCCAGCGTGGGTGGCGGCGGCCACGTTTTCGCTGAAGTTCGCCATGTTGTAGCGCTCGCGGGCATACAGGGTGCGGCCCTCGAAGCCGATGTGGCTGACGTTTTTCCCGCTGAGCGAGAAGGTGCCGCGGTGGGCGCGCAGGTATTCGCTGTGCTGTTGGGCCAGCTTGTCCAGCCCGGGATGGCGCTGGACCGCTTGTTTGCCTTGGCTGGCGCGGTAGCCGTTGACTTCGTCAAACAGGCGGCCGGTGACCGAGGAGTCGGATTTGATGGACGCAGAGACCGGCATCTTGTTCGGCACGGGCTGGTGTGCGCACGACGCGAGGAACGCGGCGCAGATACCCGTGATCAGGGTGGTGTAAGGGAATGTTTTCATGTGGGACAGCATCGAGAAGGTCCCAACAACTACCTTGAATGTAAAGTTTTTAAAAGTAACGCGATGGCGTGTTCGAATTTTCAAAAACTCAATGAAGGTCCAGAATCGCCCCGGCGATGGTGAAGTAGATGAGCATGCCGGATACATCCACTGTGGAGGCCAGCGATGGCGAGGAAACCACGGCGGGGTCCAAGCGGATGGCCCGGGCGGCAATGGGGAGCAAGGCACCCAGAATGGTGGCGGACAGCACTTGGACGGTGATCGCCGCCGCCACCGCCGTCGCGAGATGGGGGAAATCGAAGTTTCCACCCGTCTGCTGCTGGAGGTGCGGCAGGATAATCGTGATGAACGCGGCGATGGCGAGGCCGAGCGACAGCCCGAGGAAAAGTCCGGTGCGGGCTTCCTTCCACGCGATCCGCAGGGCGTTTCCGGCGCTGATCTCGCCGAGCGCCATGGCGCGGATGACCATGGTGGCCGCCTGCCCGCCGGAGTTTCCGCCCGCCGCCACGACCATCGGCAGGAACAAGGAGAGTACGAAGGCCTTCTCCAGGGTTTCGCTGAAACGGAACATCACATACCCGGAGGCGATCGATACGAATGCCAAACCCACGAGCCAGGCCACCCGCCGGCGGAAGTGCAGGGCCACGCTGGTATTGAGGTAGGAAACCTCGGACTGCTCGCCGCTGATGGCCGCGAGTTTTTCAATGTCCTCGGTGGATTCCTCCTGAAGGATCTCCATCGCGTCGTCATAGGTCAGCACGCCTAACAGGTGATGGAACTCGTCCACCACCGGAAGCACGATGAGGTCGTACTTGGAAAGCGTGCGCGCGGCCTCTTCCTGGTCCGCGGTGGCGAGGATATACTCGTCCACCTCCTCCATGATGTCGCGGATTGGTGTGTCCCAGGTGCTGAAGGCCAGATCGCGCAGGCGGATCTTGCCGACGAGGCGGCCCTGCGCGTCCACCACGAAGATGCGGGCGAGGGTTTCGGTGTCCTCCCGATCCCGGCGCAGCACGGCGATGGCTTGTTTCACCGTCATGTCCGCGGTGATGCGGCCGATCTGGGTGGTCATGCGCCCGCCCGCCGTGTCCTCCTCGTATTTCAAGAGGCTGCGCGTCAGCTCCTTGTCACGCGGACCCAGCAGGCTGAAAAAACGGACTCGGGCGTCCTCGCTGACCTCCTGGAAAACGTCCACGCGGTCGTCGTCCGAGAGGTTTCCTAACAAAACGCGGAGCTGCGCTGGCTTGAAGCGGTTCAAGGCGTCCTCGATGAGAGTCGAGGGCAACTCGGCGACGAGGTCGGTGGCCAGTTCCGGGCCGATGGTCTTGAGCAGCAGGTCGCGCTGCTCCTCATCCAGGTCTTCGTAGAGCGCCGCGAGGTCCGCGTAGTGGACGTCCTCCGCCACCGCGAGCACGGCGGATTCATCGGCCGCTTCCAGCGCCCGGAGCAACTCGTCCTTCGGATCCTTGTCGAGTTCTTCCGCCACGCGCGGAGGGTGGCCTGCCGGATGGGACCGGGCAAGGAAAACGAACCCTCAGTTTCCGGACAAATGCCGGGTGAGGAACTCCGCCCGGCGGAACTTGCCATAGGGCGTCTCCGCCGCTCCGTGGCCCGCGTTGATGACCGGGATGAAATCGAACGTTTTGCCCGCTTTCTGGAGCGCGCTGACGACCTGATAGGTGCTCGCCGGATCCACGTTGGTATCCTGCTCGCCCACGATGAGCAGGAGCTTCCCGCTGAGTCTGGCGGCGTGGGTGACGTTGGAATTCCGCGCGTAGCTTTCATCCACCGGCCAGCCCATCCACGCCTCGTTCCACCAGATCTTGTCCATGCGGTTGTCGTGGCAGCCGCAATCCGCCACACCCACCTTGTAAAAATCCCCGTGAGTGAGCAGACCGGCCAGCGCGTTCTGGCCGCCGGCGCTGCCGCCGTAGATGCCGACTTTTGTTAGATCCATCCACGGCCGCGTCGCTGCGGCGGCCTTGATCCACGGAACGCGGTCCGGGAAACCGCCGTCCATCAGATTTTTCCAACACACGTCGTGGAAGGCCTTGTTCCGCCAGTTCGTGCCCATGCCGTCGATCTTCACGATCACGAAACCCTGCTCCGCCATCGCGTTCATGCCGGACCACGGAAGATAGCTCTTGGGAACGAAGTGATCATGCGGACCGGCGTAGATGTCCTCCACCACGGGATACTTCTTCGCGGGATCGAAGTTCAGCGGCTTGATGAGGATGCCGTGGATGTCCGTCTTTCCATCGCGCCCCTTCGCCGTGAAACGCTCGGGGCGGCTCCAGCCCTTGTTCCGCAAGCTGCTGTCATCCGCGCGTTCCAGTTCGGCGATCTTCGTTCCATCCGCTGCCCGGCGGATCTCCGTCACCGGCGGCTGGTCCACGCGGGACCAGGTGTCGAGGTAATGTTTCCCGTCCGGCGACCACGCGAGCGAGTGAGTCCCGTCACCGTCTGTTAGGTGGGTGGTGCCTCCGCCATCCAGCCTCACCCGGGCGAAGTGCCGGTGGTAGGGATCCGATCCTGGCATGCCTAACAGGGAAACGAGCGCCTCGCCCTTTTCCTCGTCCACCTTGAGCACCTCCCGCAGCACGGCTTCCTTCGGCGTGAGCGCGGCGAGTTCCTTGCCGCTCGCGGCGTCGTGGCGGTAAAGCCGGTTGACGCCATCGCGCTCCGAGGCCCACAGGAACTCCGCGCCGTTGCGGATGGGCTGATAGAAAAACTTCTGCGAGTAATCGATGAAGGTCTTGCTCGTTTCCTCCAGGATGACTCTCGCCGATCCCGAGTCCGCCCGCAGGCCGATCACCCGCATCACCTGATGACCCCGCTGGTTGTAAACGAAGCGGAACTCCGAGGAATCCGCGCTCCATGATTCGTCACCGATGCTCCATGGATTCTGAAACAACGCGTCATCCACCGGCAGCGCGCGCCGTCCGGCCACATCGAAGAGGCAGGGTTTCGGTTTCACCAATTCGTCGCCGGGTTTGGGATAACTGAGGGTTTTCAACTTCGGCTGGAGTTGGTCATCCGGTGACGATTGCACGATGTTCACCTTGCGCGTCTCCACCGGCTTTTCCCGATAGGCCGACAGTTTCTTCGAGTCCGGCGACCACGAGACCGGTCCGCGGTAGTAGTTTGCCGCCGAGCCATCCTTTGTTAGAAATGCCGGCTCGCCGCCCTTCGCCGCCTGAATCGCCAGATTGTGATCGCGGATCAAGGCGCGCCACTCGCCGTCCGGAGAAACATCGCGCTCACGGCGTGGAACCTCCCGCGATTCCACCCGGCCAGCCACGCGCGCTAGAGACGGCGCTTCCGTCGCCACCACGCCCGCGAGCCGTTTGCCGGATGCGTCCGAGAAGATCCACACATGCCCCGAGTAGGTGGAAATCGTCCGGCTCTCACCGGCCG
>DAISZP010000378.1:0-5484 GCA_036824745.1 Luteolibacter sp. | reverse complement strand
CGGAGCAACCCGATCCCTGAAATCCAACATCCGATCCCACCCATGCCAGCAGCCTTCGAATCCGACGCCGCGCTCTTCGCGGACACCTTCAAGTCAATCCGCGGTGAAGTCTCCAAATTCATCGTCGGCCAGCAGGACATCATCGAGAACGTGCTCGTCGCCATCTGCTGCGGCGGACATGTTTTGTTAGAAGGTGTGCCCGGCCTCGGCAAGACCGCTCTGGTGAACACGCTCGCCAAGGCGCTCGATCTCAAGTTCGGACGCATCCAGTTCACACCCGACCTGCTGCCCAGCGATGTGGTTGGCACCCAGGTGCTCGCCGAGCGTGAGGGCCGGCGGGAGCTCGTCTTCCAGCGTGGTCCGGTGTTCTGCAACATTCTGTTAGCGGACGAGATCAATCGCGCGACGCCGAAGACACAGAGCGCGCTGTTGGAAACGATGCAGGAAAAACGGGTGACGGTCGCCGGTGTCTCCCATCCGCTGGACCTGCCGTTCTTCGTGCTCGCCACGCAGAACCCGATCGAGAGCGACGGCACCTATCCGCTCCCGGAAGCGCAGCTCGACCGCTTCTTTTTCAAGCTCAACGTCGAGCTGCCCGGCCACGACGAGTTTGCCGAAATCCTCAACCGCACCGGCGGAAACCATGTGCCGGAGATCCAGCCGGTAGCCCACGGCGAGGACATCCTCCGCATGGGGCGTACGCTCCGCGAGATCCCCGTGGCGAAGGACGTGCAGGACCATCTGATCCGCATCGTCCGCAACACCCATCCGGAAAACGAGAAGTCTCCGGAAAAAGTCCGCAAGTATGTGCGCCACGGTGCGAGCCCGCGCGCGGCGCAGGCGATGCTCGCCGCTGGCCGTGTGAGAGCCTTGTTGGATGGACGTTTCCACGTCGCCCGCGAGGACGTGGACGCCGTGGCGGCTCCCGCGCTCTGCCACCGCCTCATCCTTTCGTTCGAGGGCGAGGCCGAAGGCGTGAAACCCGCCGATCTCATCCGTTCCGCGATCCGCAGCGCCTACTGACCGATGTCCGGACCGACTGATAGCAACCGCGGCATCGCTTCCGGTGACTTGACGGGCGCGGCGTTCATCCAGCGACTGGAAACCCTGTTCCTGTTAGTGCGCCGGGTTCTCGGCGGCTCGATGCAGGCGGACCGAAAGAGCACCCGCAAGGGCACCGGCATCACCTTCGCCGATTACGCGGAATACCGCCACGGCGACGACTACCGCGCCATCGACTGGCGGGTGTACGCTCGCTTCGACGAATTGGTCGTGAAACTCTTCGAACTGGAGGAGGACGCCACGGTTTACATCCTGCTCGACCTCAGTCACTCGATGACGAGCAAGACCGGCATCGCGCGCCGCCTTGCCGCCGCCCTGGGATACATCGGGCTGAACTGCCAGGACCGCGTGGCGGTTTACGGCCTCGCGGATGAGTTGAGACCGCTGCTGGATCCCTCCCGCGGCAGGGCTCATGTGCTGCCGCTGTTGCGTTCGTTGGAAACCGCGGAGGGTTTTGGCAAGGACACGGATTTTTCCGGATGCGTGCGCACGCTCCAAGCCCGCCGCGGCAAACGCGGACTGGTCATCGTGATCTCGGATTTCTTCTTTCCTAACGGATTTGACGAAGGTCTGAAACGTTTGGTCGGCATCGGCCACGATGTACACGCGCTCCAGGTTCTCTCGGTGGAGGATCTCGAATGCCACCACAAGGGGGACGTGGAGCTGGAGTGCGTGGAATCCGGATCGCGGAAACGTGTCACTCTAACGGCCCGCGAGATCGATGCCTACGCCAAGGCGGTTTCCGATTGGAACGAGCGCTTGCGCACCGAGTGCGCCCGCCGCGGGATCGGATTCACGCGCACGATGGCCGATGAAGCGTTTGACGAGGTGATCCGCACCATCCTCCAGAGGGGAGGGCTCGCATCCTGAGATCCGCCATGTCCTTCACCTCACCCGCCTATCTCTGGATTCTCACGGCGCTCGCCCCGCTGGTGGCGATCTATTTCCTCAAGATCCGCCCGCGCAGGCTGCCAGTGAACGCGTTTTTCCTCTGGAACCACATCTTCGAGGAACGCCGCGCCTCGTCGTTGTTCCAGCGGCTCAGGGATCTCATCTCGCTGATTCTGTTAGCCCTGGTGGTGACCGCCATCGCCCTCGCCGCGGCGGGGCCGCGTTTCGAAAAGGAGGACAAGCGCGATCTCCTGATCGTGATTGATGTCTCGCCATCGATGCGCGCGAAGACAGGCGGAAAGGATGTGCTTCTCCTCGCCAAGAACAAGTCGCGGGACATGGTCAACGCGCTCAACGGGACCCGGCGTGCAGCCTTGTGCGCGGTGGCGGGCGAACTGCGTTTCCTCTGCCACCTGAGTTCCGCGCCGAAGGATCTGTTTGATGCGCTGGCGAAGGTGGAGGCTTCCGACGTGCCCGTTTCGCCCTCCGCGATCCGCGCGCTCAACGCGCTGGCCGCGAAGGATGGTTCCAAACACCGGGTCATGCTTCTAACGGACGGCAACGGCGGCTGGGACGGCCTCGCCTCCGGCATCGAAGTGATGCGGCTCGGATCTCCTGCGGAAAACGCCGGCATCGTGGCCGCCGATCTCGCGTGGGCGGAATCTGGCGGGAAGAACGCGCGGTTTTTCTATCGGATCGCTTCGACCTTCGCGAAGGAAACCCACGGCGAGCTGGAGCTGCGCGGCGGTGACGGCGGTGGACTGGCGCGCTTGGTCCCCGTCACTTTGAAACCCGGCGAGGAATGTTCCGCGACGATCGATGTCGAGAACGCGTCCGCCGGTCGATGGATGGCCGAGCTGAAAGTGGGGAAAGACTCGCTGGCGGCGGACAACCAGGTTGCGCTCGGACTTGCGGAGCGCAGGCCGGTAGGAATCCGTCTCGCAACCAAGGACAGCTACTTCTTCGGCCGCTGCGTGGACGCCTTCGCCAGCACCGGGGGACTTCTTGTTAGGGTTGAAAGCGGCGGAGACCTCGCGCTCTGCCAGGGTGGAGTTGCCGAGGACGAACGTCTGCTGGTTTTCGCGCCCGCGGGAGAATCCCCGTTTTGGAAGTCGGTTGGGGATGAAACCGAGGTGCTCGCGGCGGAACCGAAGGTGAAGGATCATCCGGTGGTTCGGAATCTGGATCTGGACGCAATCCGTTTCGAGGGTTCGCGAAAAATCGAACCGGCGGATGGTTCGCTGATCCTTGCGGTTTCAGATTCCGGGGTGCCCTTGATCTGGAAATCGCAAGTCGCCAACCGCGCGGCGGTGGTGGTCAACCTCGATCCCGCACGCGGGGACTTTTTCCTCTCGCCATGGTTTCCCGCGATCGTTCACGGTGCGGCGCTGAATCTAACGGATCGCGGCAAGACCGTTCCCTCGGTCTATCCGACCGGCAGCCATGTCGAATTGCCCGGCCGCTTCACAGATACTTCGGGAGCGCTCAAGCGGGAGGAGATCCGCATCGAGCGCCGTGGAAACTACACCTACGAACATGCGGGCCTGGTCACTCCCTTCGGTGGCGCGATTCTGGACTCCGCCGAATCGAAACTCGATGGCAAGGGGCCTGCCGCGTCCGCGCAAGCCGTGGCACAAGGGCATCCCTTGTCATTCTGGCTAATCATCGCGGCCTTGCTGGTGCTCATCACCGAATCACTTCTCTATCACCGCCGCAAGGCGGGTTGATCCATGGAATTCCTCACTTACTTTCCCCTGTTAGGCCTGATCGCGATCGTCCCGCTGATGATCGCGGGATACAAGTGGTCGCTGGTGGACCGGCCGGCCGGTTTGAAACTCGCGTCATTTCTCTGCCGTCTGGCGGCGGTCATCCTGCTGGTGCTGACTCTGTGCCGTCCATTCATCGGCCACCGCGCGGATGGTCTGCACGTCGTGTTTCTGCTGGATGTTTCCGAATCCGTGGAACCGGCGGAAATGCGTTTGGGGCTGGCGGACGTTCAACAAGCCGCCAAGGCGCTGTCATCAGGCGACACCTGGTCCTTGTTCATCTTCGCGAAGGAACTGCGCGAGGTGAAACCGGAGGATGCGGAGCGTTTCATCGCCGATTGCGAGCAGGGCAGGGGAGACGCGGGTTTCCGCTCCGCCACCGATTTGGAATCCGCCATTTCATCAGCCCGCCTTTCTCTTCCGGGAGACAAGAGCCGGCGGATGGTCATTCTATCGGATGGCGTTTCCGAGACTTCGTCCGGTGAGATTATCGAAAGACTTGCCTCCGAGAAGACGGATGTGCGGTTCCGGAAACTGAAATCCCTCTCGCGCCCCGAAGCCGCGGTGGTCGCGATTGATCCCGGCGCCCCGCTCGCGTTCGAGGGAGAAGTGGTGCGTTTCAAGGTGAGGCTGGTTTCCAACAAGGAGATGCCCGCGAAACTGAGGATCACCCACCGCGGTGTGGTGGTCGCGGAGCAGGAGGTGTCGCTCGCCTCCGGCAAGGAGACCGTCTGCCATGCGGACATCCGGATGGTCACCGGCGGCGACACGGTGTGGGATGCCGAGCTCGTGCCGCGGGACGATTGGTTTCCCGCGAACAACCGCGCGTCTGTCACCCTGCCTGTCAGGGGGAAGCCGCGGGTGCTGGTGCTTCATGACAAGCCGGCGCTGATGCGTCCGGCCGAGCGCCTGCTGCGCGAGCAGGACATCGAACTGGAAACTCGTGGTGTCAGGGGATTGCCGGATACCTTTGAGGGAATTCTTTCCTTTGATGCCGTCGTCCTCGCGGACGTGCCGGCCACCGCTCTCACGGCCAAGCAGATGGAATGGCTCAAGCGCTACGTGAACGACTTCGGCGGCGGCTTGATCATGCTGGGATCGGAAAACACCTACGGATTGGGGGGATACTTCAGGACTCCGGTCGAGGATGTCCTGCCACTCACCTCGCGCTTCGAGAAGGACAAGGAAAAGCCCTCGCTCGCGATGGTGCTGGTGGTGGACAAGTCGGGTTCGATGTCCGGCAGCCCGATGGAACTGGCGAGGCAGGCAGCCCGCGGCGCGGCGGAGTTGTTAGGTGGCCAGGACCAGATCGCCGTCATTGGTTTCGACGACCAGCCGCAGTTGGTCTGCGATCTCACCCCCGCGGCGAACCGCGCGGCGGTGGCTGCGTCCATCGATTCACTCCAAGCCAGCGGCGGGACGAACCTCCAACCCGCGATGGTGCAGGCCCGGGACATCCTGCGGGGAGCCAGCGCCAAGCTGAAACACGTCATCGCGATGACCGACGGACAGACGGATCCTTCGAACCTGGTGGAACTCTCGCACGAGATGGCAGGGCTCGGCATGACGGTTTCCACCGTGGCGATGGGGCAGTCCGCGGCCGGAGCGCTGCTGGAACAAATGGCGAATGCGGGAAGCGGCCGTTACTATCAGACGGATGCTCCGGAGAACGTGCCGCAGATTTTCACGCGCGAGACGATGCAGGCCTCGCGCTCCGCCATCAAGGAGGACCTCTACAACGCGGCGACGGTGACCGAGCATCCGC
>DAISZP010000377.1:0-5495 GCA_036824745.1 Luteolibacter sp. | reverse complement strand
TACTTCCTTCACCCTCGGCGGTGTTTCCTATTCCGTCCGCATGACCGGCGAGTTCAACGTGCGCAACGCCGCCATGGCCGCCGCCGCCGCCAGCTTCGCGGGCCTAACGGAAAGTGAGATCCGCGACGGCCTCGAGGCCTTCGAAGGTGTCGCCCGCCGCCAGGAACTCCGCGGCGAGGTGAACGGCATCAAGGTGATCGATGACTTCGCCCACCACCCCACCGCCATCAAGCTGGCTGTGCAGAGCCTGCGCCAGAAATACCCGGATGGCCGCCTCTGGATCCTCTTCGAGCCGCGCTCCAACACCACTCGCCGCGCCGTCTTCCAGAACGAACTCGCCGAAGCCCTCGCCCTCGCCGACTTCGCCGTGGTCTCCGCCATCCCGGACCTCCACAAGATCCCGGAAAACGACCGCCTCGATCCCCAAAAACTCTCCGCCGACATAGACCGCCTCGGCGGCAAGGCCTCCTACCTGCCGGACATCGACAGCATCGTCGCCGAGGTCAAACAACACGCCCAACCCGGCGACACCCTCGCCGTCCTCTCCAACGGCGGCTTCGGCGGCATCCATGGGAAGCTGCTGGCGGCGCTGGGGTGATTGGATGACCGCTTTGCTTTTCGGCAGAGGCGATTCAGCTCTTTATTGACGGCGTTGTATGCACGAATTAGCTTACATGCATGCCCGCCACCACACTAGGTGAGAAGATCAAGGAACTGCGACTCGGATTGGGAATGTCCTTACGAGCCTTTGCCACAAAAGTTGAAAAGTCCCCTCCGTTTATTTCCGATATTGAACTGGGAAGACGATATCCGTCTGATGAGGTGCTCGAACTGATTGCAGCAGTGCTCGGTGTTGAACCACACCAGTTGAAGCAATTGGACACCAGGAGTTCGCTTGATGATCTAAAACGATTGGCGCAAAAGGACCCGGAATGGGGATTGGCTTTCCGTGCTGTGGCAAGCAAAGCCGAGACATTGAGCGCTGAAGAGTTCATTAAATTGATCACTGAAAAGAAGGAAGGAGAATAACCCAATGCGGGAACGAAGCTTCGCTGGCAGCAGATTTGGAAAAACTCTGTATTTCACGGATCGAGAGATCGACCGGATGTGCATTGAAGCGCTCCAGAAAAGCGGGTGCATGCCGTCCGTGCCCGAGGCTATTGATATCGAGCTTTTCGTAGAGAAGCACTTCGATGCCCAGTTGGATATGGCTACTGATTTGGGAGAAGAAGTGCTGGGTTGGACGTTTTTCGGAAAAAAGGGGGAGATTCTTTTGGTTGGGGTATCGCCCAATTTAGCAGGTGATGATTCTGATGTTGGACGACGAAGGTGCAGGGCGACAGTGGCTCACGAGGCGGGGCACTGTCTAATGCACCCAATTCTGTTTATCGAAGAGCAAAGCAAGATGATCTTCGAAAACCTGAACTTCCAAGAGAAACGAATCCTGTGCCGCAAAAGCGATTTCACTGGCAAGTATGATGGCCGCTGGTGGGAGGTTCAGGCTAACAAAGCGATTGGTGCACTCTTGTTGCCCGCCGTGCTTGTCAGAAAGTCTGTGGAAAGTTTTCTCGAACCTGCGGGAGGAATGGGGCTGATGGATTTGCCCGAAAGGAATCGACCGCTCGCTGTAGAGCATGTTTCTAAGACGTTTGACGTAAACAAGTTACCGGCGCAGATCAAAGTGGACGCCCTTTTCCCACGGCGAGAAAATGAACTTCTCTGAAATTTCGCTTGCAGTGTAAGCCTACGTTGGCTTACATTAGCGGCGTTATGACAAGTCATACGCTAAACCAGCCGGGCTCCACCAACGCGTGTGAGCGTAATTCACCCTCCAAATGGAATTCCCTCGTCAATGACACGTTGACGATTGCTCCGAGTCAAAAGCTGCTCGCCAAGGTCCTGAAAACCCAGGCAGGGGCTCCTCCGGAACACATTCTGGTGCGCGATCATGGCTCCAACCACGATGTCGCATTCGAGGATGGAGACCAGATCGATCTGGCAGAAGGAAACTGCTTCTTCACGGTGCCGCGGTGCGAATACGTAGCCCGCGGAGGCTGTGCTGCCCCTGCGAAGTTGGTGTGGTTTATTGACGACCGCCCGGAGATCACGCTCCGGGAGAAGCAAACCGGGAGAAACCTGCGTGAGCTGTTCGGGTTGTCAGTGGCCACACGGCTGTTCCGTGACCTTGAGTCCCCCATCGACAAGCAGGTGGGTCTTGATGACGAGCTTCTTTTCACGGATGGCCCCGTGTTCTACTCCCGCCGTGGACATGCCGGTCTGACGATCACGGTTAACAAACAAACCTTTAGCGAAGCTGACGGGGTGAAGCCCGAGATGACGGGCCTTGAGATCGCTCGGCTTGTCACGGATCAGCCGAGCGAAGTGAAGCGCCTTCAGGGCGGCAAAGAAGTCGTGGTTCGCCCAGATGAGACCGTAAAAATTCATGGCTGCGAGGAGTTCACAGTCCTGCGCTGCAATGTGGTCGGCGGTTTCGAGAAGGAGCGAACGGACCGCGAGGTTTCGGTCCTGAAGACCAATGGCGCTGAAGTTGAAGTCATCACCAGTCCGGTCAACGCCGTGATCTATCGAGGGGTTCCGACTCGCGCGGGTTACCCTCACCTTCCATCCACCGATGTGTTGGTGGTGATTCCAAGCGGCTATCCGGGCGTCATGTTGGATGGCGCGTACTTGCCGGAAGGATCACCGCTTTTGGGCAAAGTCGTCGGCGCGCCAAAGCAAGGAACCGTGCAAGCGGATGGCAGGACATGGGAACTCGTGAGCTACCATCCACACAACGGTGGCGGCGGCGCACCATGGAATCCGAGCCGCCACGGAATTCACACCTACTACACGGAAATCCTCTCATGGATCCAAGCCGCAGCAGCATGAAACCGAGACTCCGTGTGAACAGACACCGCGGAGAGGGCATCGTGCGATGCACCCAGGAGCAGCGCGGTCAGTTGGACCGCCTGCTCTTCAAGCGGTATCCCGATGCCGAATGGGGAACATTCTTCCGATTCGGCTATCGAGTGACGCCTTGGGGCGTTCTTGTGACTCTCGTCGATCTTCTCAAACCAGAACGCGGAGACTTTGATGAACGGAGTCACGTGATGGAGTTTACGTCGAAATACATTGGACGGGGCATCCGATCCTTCGACGACTCCGGTTTCGGCCTCGGCTTCATCCATTCCCATCCGGAGGATTGCGATCCAACGCCGAGCTTTTCGGACGATGACATGGACCGCTATTTTGCGGGCGAGTTTGAGAAGTTCAGTGACGGACGGCCCTACGTGAGCCTTATCGTATCCCGCGACGAAGACGGTCGCCGTTGTTTTTCGGGGCGATGTTTCGTGAAGGGCGAATGGCTCCCTGTGACTCGCTGGATCACGGTCGGTGACCAGCGGATCATTCGGGAATCCGAATTCTACGAACAGAATCCGGACAAACAGGGCGATCCGGGCCGGGAGCGAGCGAGGCAGCTTATGGGAGCGGAAGCGTCCTCTCGCCTTACGAACTCCAACGTGGGCATCGTGGGATGCAGTGGCCTAGGAACTCCCGTGGGGCATATTCTGGCTCGCGCTGGCATCGATGAGTTCGTTTTGGTTGATCCTGGAGACTTCAAGGATTCCAACCATGAGCGCAATCACGCCAGCCGCGCCGAGGATCTCGGGATTACCGATTTTTCCAAGGTGGATCTGCTAGCAAGGCTTATTCGGGAGGTGAATCCGCAAGCGAAGATCACCTGCCTGAAGACCGATATCCTTGCACCCTCCACAGTCGATGCGCTTGTGAAATGCGATTTGCTGCTGGGTTGCACGGATTCGGTTTATGCGAGAGCCGCGCTAGGCGATCTTTCGACACACTACCTAGTTCCCGTGATCGACATGGCAGTCCAAATGGGAGCGAAGGACGGAATGATCATCGAGCAGGTCGGAGAAATCGCCCGCTACATGCCGGGGTTGCCCTGCCCGTGGTGTCGTAAGCGAGTTAGTTCGGAAGAAATTCGAAATGAACTGGCGACGGAGGACGAATGGAAACATGCCGAGGATGCAGTTCGCCAAGCGGTTGAGCGCGGCGAAGACGGCGCGCAATACTGGATAGGAGAACGCGTCCAAGAGCTCACCGTTGGTTACATGACCACAGCGGTTGCCGCCATAGGCGCGGGATACGCGCAAGGTTGGCTTGCCGGAGTTTCTACGATGCCTGCCGACCGTATTCAATTCGACCTTGGCAAAGAGGGGTTCGCATATGCTCCGGACAAAAGAGAACCCGAAGCCGATTGTACATGTCAGAGGTGCATCGGGTTTGCTGATCAAGGGCGGGCGGATTTCTCGGTTTCCTACCGCGGCGGTTGAAGCTTCCGAGCGTAGCAAAATGAGATTTCGCCTTGTCTCTAAGTTCCAATCGGAGCATCCGTTTGCGATGAAAACGAAAGTCTTCCGTTGCGGGAACTCGCTTGCCGTCCGACTGCCGAAGGGGTTTGAGTTGCCTTGCGGAGAGGTTTCAATCCAACGCGATGGAGATAGAATCGTGATCGAGGAAATTGCACGACCGGGCTGGCCTGTGGGATTTTTCGAAAGCGTGAGGATTTCCCGAAAAGAAATCGGACGTGAACCCAACGCCTACACGGAGAAGGAACTTTGAATCAGCAATCGTGGGCCGATGGCTACACTCCGTTGATAGGTGGTCACTTTGAGGGGCTGAAGCTGGAGGATTGGCGTTGATGGGATTCACTCGGAACTCTCGTTCTTTCTTCCCGCGATCTTCGCGCCGAGTTCCGGGCCTTTGTCGGCGGGGAGGGATTGGTGCCAGGTGGTCACGGCTTTCACGAGGCGGCGGGTGACTTCGGGTTGAGATTCTAATAGATTTTTGGCTTCTCCGGGATCGGTTTCGAGGTCGTGAAGTTGTGGCGAGCTGCCGTCGTAGTTGCAGAGCAGCTTCCATTTTCCATCGCGCACGGCGAGGTCGGGTTGGAGTTTGGGCGGTTCCCCGGCCATCTTGCGGTCGGGCGGACGACGCCAGAAGATGGGGGATTTGCGTTGTGAGGGTGCTTTTCCTAACAGCGCGGTGGAATGGTCCTCGCCGTCGAAGCGGATGTCGGCGGGGATGGAGACACCGGCCAGTTTGAGGACGGATGGAGCGATGTCGATGGCGGCGAGGATGGAGGTGTCGTCGGTGGATCCGGCTTTGCTTTTGGTGATCATGCCGGGTGCCCAGACGATGAGGGGGGAGCGGATGCCACCTTCTAACAACATGCCTTTCGAGCCGCGGAACGGACCGGCGGAACCGGCTCCGGGTTCGGGGCCGTTGTCGGAACAGACGAGGATGATCGTGTTGTCCCGCAGGTCCGGGTTTTTGCGGATGTGTTGGAAGAGCTTGCCGAACTGGTGGTCCATTTCCTTGAGAACGGCATGATAGAGGCCGCGTTTGCCATCGGCCCACTGGTCCACGGGCGGCCAGAAGGGCGAGTGGACGTCGTCCGGCCAGAGGTTGAG
>DAISZP010000376.1:0-5541 GCA_036824745.1 Luteolibacter sp. | reverse complement strand
GCAGACACTGGAGGAGGGCTATCAGAAAATGCTTTAGCTCCAGGAATCCGGCGATCGCACCGCGTTCAGTGGTTCCACCGGCGTCGTTCAGCCCGCCTACTCGCACGCGCCCGTCGCCACCGGAGTGCCGCGTGATCGCGTCCAGCAGATCGGCCGCACGCTCACGCACATTCCGAACGATTTCAACATTCATCCCACGCTCGCCAAGCGCTTCATCCCGCGCCGCGCGGAGGCGTTGGAAAACGGCGGCCCGATTGATTGGGCTTTCGCCGAAGCGCTCGCCTTCGGATCGCTGTTGCTAGAAGGTACGCCCGTCCGCCTATCCGGCCAGGACGTCGGCCGCGGCACCTTCTCGCACCGCCACGTGGTGATGCACGACTATCAGACCACGGCGAAATACATTCCGCTGGAGCATGTCTCGCCGGATCAGGCGAAGTTCTGCGTGCACAACTCGCTTCTATCGGAATTCGCAGTGCTCGGCTTCGACTACGGCTACTCGCTCTGCTATCCGAAGATGCTCACTCTTTGGGAAGCCCAGTTCGGCGACTTCGCCAACGGCGCGCAGGTCATCATCGACCAGTTCATCGCCTCCTCCGAGTCCAAGTGGCAGGTGCCCACCGATCTCGTCATGCTGCTGCCGCACGGCTATGAAGGCATGGGTCCTGAGCACTCCAGCGCCCGCTTGGAACGCTTCCTGCAGCTCTGCGCGGAGAAAAACATGATCGTCGGGAACTTCACCACGCCGGCCCAGTATTTCCACGCGCTGCGCCGCCAGAAGCACCGGGATTTCCGCAAGCCGCTGGTCCTGATGACTCCCAAGAGCCTGTTAGGAAAACCCGAGGCCGTCTCGCGCGAGGAGGATTTCCTCGAAGGCACCTGTTTCCAGGAAGTGCTGCCGGATCCCAAGGAATTCGCCAGCACGGCCAACGTCAGCCGCGTGATCTTCTGCACCGGCAAGGTGTTCTACGACCTCGTGGCCTACCGTCAGGAAAAGGGCATCGAAAACACGGCCATCATCAGCATCGAGCAGCTCTATCCGTTCCACCGCCTGATGGTGGAGGCCATCGTCGGCCAATACGCGAACGCCTCGCACTTCGTCTGGTGCCAGGAGGAGCCGCTCAACATGGGCGCGTGGTCCTACATCTGGCCGCGCCTCGACCGCGCCGTGGGAGCCAAGGTCCGCTATGCCGGCCGCGATGCCGCCTCCAGCCCCGCCGCCGGTTCCAAGGCCATGCATTATCGCGAGCAGAAAGCCCTGCTCGAATACGCGTTCACCGTTTGATTTCCCCAGAAAATCCCTTCACCTCTTTCCCAAACCTGATTCTCCATGTCCATCGACGTCAAAGTTCCCGCTTCCGGTGAATCCGTCACCTCCGCCAACGTCGCACGCTGGCACAAGAAAAACGGCGACTCCGTCCTCAAGGGCGAAACCCTCGTGACCTTGGAAACCGACAAGGTCTCCAACGAACTCGAAGCCGCAGCCGACGGTGTGCTCGAAATCCTCGTCACCGAAGGCGAGGAAGTCGCCATCGGCACCACCATCGCGCGTCTTCAGGGAGGCTCGGGAATTCAGGCCGCGCCAGCCGTTTCGACTCCCGCGGTCGCCGCCGCCCAACCCGCTCCCGCGGCTGGTGGCAAGGTGGAACTCAAGGTTCCCGCCGCCGGTGAGTCCATCACCTCCGCCAGTGTCGCCTCGTGGCGCAAGAAGGACGGCGACAACGTCGTTCCCGGCGAAACCCTCGTCGTGCTGGAAACCGACAAGGTCTCCAACGAACTCGAATCACCCGTCGCCGGTGTCCTCAAGATCCTTGTTCCCGAGGGCGAGGAAGTCGCGATCGGCACCGTGATCGCCCACATCGAGGCCGGAGCCGTTTCCTCCCGCCCGGCCCCTTCGGCACCGGTAGCCGCACCCGCGGTGGTTGCGGTTCCAAAGGCACCGATCAGCGCTCCTGCGCCCGCCGCGGCAAGTCCCGCTCCCGCCGCGGCTCCCACTGCAAACCCCGATTTTTCCGTCGCGCCATCCACCGCCGAGCGCCCGTCAAACGAAGCGGTGTCCGACGGCCGCACGACCCGCCGCAAGATGTCCATGCTGCGCCGCAAGATCGCCACGCAACTCGTCAATGCCCAGCAAACCGCTGCGATTCTCACCACCTTCAACGAAGTGGACATGTCCGCCGTCATGAACCTTCGCAAGGACGTTCAGGACGAGTTCATGAAAAAACACGGCGTGAAACTCGGCTTCATGTCCTTCTTCGTCAAAGCCGTCACCCTCGCGCTCAAGGACATCCCGTCCATCAACGGCCGAATCGACGGGACTGATATCATTGAAAACCACTTCTACGACATCGGCGTGGCCATCGGCACCGAGAAAGGCCTCGTCGTTCCCGTCATCCGCGATTGCGACAAGAAATCCTTCGCGCAAATCGAACAAGACATCCTCGACTACGCCACCAAGGCCCGCGAAGGCAAGATCACCATCGACGACCTGCAAGGCGGCGTCTTCAGCATCTCCAACGGCGGCACCTACGGCTCGCTGCTCAGCACGCCCATCCTCAACCCGCCACAGAGCGGCATCCTCGGCATGCACACCATCCAACAGCGCCCCGTCGCCGTGAACGGCCAGGTCGTCATCCGCCCGATGATGTACCTCGCCCTCAGCTACGACCACCGCCTCGTCGATGGCAAGGAAGCCGTCACTTTCCTCATCCGCATCAAGGACTGCTTGGAAAACCCGGCCCGTTTGATGTTGGAAATGTGAGGAGAGGGGACACTCCGGTCCGGAAATTGGCACCGGGCCAGAAAACCAGCAAACTGGCTCCATGAAGACCACGTTTGATCTGCCTCCTGAACTTGTTCGGGAGGTGAAACTCCGGGCCGTGCATGAGGGGCGGAAACTCAAGGATGTGGCGGCGGATTTGTTGAAACGCGGGCTCGAAGCGCCGGAAAAGCCGGCAAAGTCGCGGCCAGCCAAACCGAGGATTGAAATCCGTTCCAACGGACTGCCGGTGGTTCGATGCTCGGTGAATGCCCCTGTGAAACGGATGAGCGCCGCCGAATTGCTCGCTCTTGAGCAGGAAACCCAACACGCGGAGGATCTCCAACGCCTTGGACACGCTCTTTGATTCGAACGTGTGGGTGGCGCTCACCTTTTCCTCCCATCCGCACCATTCGCTCGCCAGAAAGGTCTTTGATGGCACGACGCTTGCGAATCCCGCGTGTTTCTGTCGCGCAACCCAGCAGAGTTTTCTACGTCTCGCCACCACTCCGGCGCTGCTCCGTGCGTATGGCGCGGAAGGGTTCGGCAATCAGGACGCGGTGACTTTGATCACCGCGATCGCCAAGTTGCCAAACGTCCTGATGCTTCCCGAGCCTCCTGATTTGGAACCTCTCTGGCATCGGCTCGCCGTGCTTCCTACTGCTTCACCCAAGGTCTGGATGGATGCCTATCTCGATGCCTTCGCCATTCGGTTGGAGGCGCGATTCGTCACGATCGACAAGGATTTCAAGAACTTCGAACAGAAAGGATTGAAACTGCGACTGCTGGAGCTGGATTCATGAAGTTCCTCACACCCCCGGCAGGTTCAGTTTGGCGAGTTCCGCGTCGATGATGCGTTCGCATTCCTCGATTTGTTTCAGCCTCCGCTCCCGAGCTTCTTCGGCGAGTTGTTCGAGGGTATCGATGTCGTAGAGATAGACTTCCTCGATCTCGCCGACGGCGGGGTCGATGTCGCGGGGGACGGCGATGTCGATGAAGGAGAGCGGGCGGAACTTGCGGGCTCGGCGGACTTTTTCCACATCGGCGCGCTGGACGATCGAGTGGGGGGCACCGGTGGAGGAAATGACGATGTCCACCTTGGTGAGGACGCTCTGCCAGTCGTCGAAGCGCACGGCCTGGCCGCCCATTTCGGCGGCGAGTTCCTCGGCGCGGTCGAAGGAGCGGTTGGAAACGAAGATCGAGCGCGCGCCGCGTGAAACGAGGCTTTGCGCGGTGATGCGGCTCATTTCCCCGGCTCCGAGGATCATGACTTCGCTGTTCTTGAGGTGGCCGAAAATTTTCTCCGCGAGATCGACGGCGACGTTGCCGACGGAGGTGGAGCCTTCCTGGATCGATGTCTCCGTGCGGACTTTCTTGCCCACGCCGAAGGCGCGCTGGAACACGCGGTTGAGCACGCCGGCGGTGGCTCCAGCGTCGAGCGCGGCTTGATAGGCCTGTTTCACCTGGCCGAAGATCTCGGTCTCGCCGAGCATCATCGAGTCCAGCCCGCTGACCACGCGGCAGAGGTGGCGCGCGGCTTCGGATTTCTCCATTCGATAGAAATGCGGGTCCACGTCCGCGTTCAGGCTGGCCTTGGCAACGAGGTGGGATTCCAACAGAGGAAAGGTCTGGTCCGCGGTATCCGCGACCAGATAGAACTCGGTGCGGTTGCAGGTGGAGACGACGAGTCCCTCGCTGACGCCGCTGAGGTTTTTGAGTTCGTTCGCGGCCTCTCCAAGTTTGTTATATCCCACGGCGAAACGTTCGCGCACTTCCACGGGCGCGGTCTTGTGGTTGAGGCCGAGGCAGAGGAGTTCCATCAGACGAACGCGAAAACACCCAGGGAGAGAACGAACAGGACCACCGCAGAGAGAGACAGCCTCCGGCCAGTCATGCCGCGCACCGACTTGACGCCAAGCAGTCCGGCGTATCCCAGCCACACGGCGAGTGCCGCGAGCAGGTGGCCGAGGGCGCTCTTGTCATGCGGCATCAGGAAACCGGCGATGATGCCGATGGTCAGCAGTCCGCCGCCCATCCATAGCAGGCGGGTGAGGGAGGTGAGCAACTCCCGCACCGGCGGCAGGTTGCGGAAGAGTCCGCTCTTGAGATGGTGTTCCTTCAATTGCCGGTCGAGCACGAGAAACATCACACCCGCCACGGCGGCGAGGGCGAAGGCTCCGTATCCGAGCACGGAGGTGGCGGAATGCGTTTCGTGCCATGGGTTTCCTCCGATGACCCTGGTTGGATCCGGTGTCAGCACGCCGGGTGTCAGCGCGATCGACTGGAACACAACCACCACCGGAGCGGTGAAAACACCTAACAGCGAGATCCGGTAAGCGGGGCCGACGAGCAGGTAGAACAGAGTGAGCGACCACGAGAGGAAAACCAGGATCTCTCCGCGGTCGGCCAGCGGGCAGGCGGCGCGTTCCTGGCCGCGCAGGGAAAGGAAGCCGAGCTGGCAAAGCAGCACCGCCGCCATCCAGACGACCGTCCAGCGGCTGCGGTGGCCGCGGTGCACGGACACCATGCCCCATGCGCCGCCGATCACGGCGAACAGGGTGGAAACAAGCAGCAACCAGCGGTCCATGCGGGGGTAAATGCGGAAAAGCTGAAATGCTGAAAAGCTGAAAGTGAGAATTCAGTCTCCGCTCGGCGGGCGGCGCAGGGATTTCTTTTGGGAGAGCTGGCGTTTGTCGGCCACGCTGCGTTGTTTCGAGCGTTTCGAGCGCGGGCGTTTCTGGCGGCGCATTTTTTCGATGGCCTGGGTTTTGGCGAAGGCGCGGCCG
>DAISZP010000375.1:0-5546 GCA_036824745.1 Luteolibacter sp. | reverse complement strand
TCAAAAATGTCGTTTAATCCACCATCCATGATCGAACCGGATCTCAGTCCGATCCATGCCATGCCCTCGGGACTCTGCGAGGACAGCACGGGCGAGGCGGCGGCATTGATCGCCCGCATGGCCAAGGGCGATGGCGGCGCGCTCGCCGAACTGCACGGGATGTGGGGCGGCGCCTTGCTGGGCGTGGCAATCCGGATGCTCGGCGACCGCCGCGAGGCCGAGGAAGTGGTGCAGGATACCTTCGTCCGCATGTGGCACCGCTCCGCGGAATACGATCCGCACCAGTCTCCGCCCTTCGTCTGGTCCTTCGCCGTGCTGCGCGGCTATTGCATCGACCGGCTGCGTTTCCGCCATCGAGCGAAACGCGATTCCTCGCGGGTAGTGCCCATCCATCTGCACGCGCCGCCGGAAAAATCCGAAGACCCGCGCGTGATGGCTCTGGATGACTTCCGCCGCGTGCGCAGCGCCCTCGACCAACTCGATCCCGACGAGCGCAACTGCCTCGAACTCGCTGTTTTCCTCGAATACACCCACTCCGAAATCTCCGATCAACTCGGCACCCCGCTCGGCACCGTGAAACACCGCCTCCGCCGCGCGCTGGATAAAGTGCGCAAACAACTCTCCCGCTATGAACTCTGATCCTTACGACAGCGCGGTCTGGCGGTCCTTCGGCATGCTCGATGCGGACGAATCCGCCATCTTCGACGAGGCCGCCCGCATCGATCCGCTCCTGCGCGGCGCCCTGCTGGAACAAGACCGCCTCTCCGCCGCCATCGCCCTGGCCACCTCCACGCCGGTCATTCCGAAAGCCGGCCAGCTGGAACGCCTCGAAGCCCGTCTCGGCCTCCACAAAGTCCGCCGCGGCCCATGGATCGCCGCCATTTCCGGCTGGGCCGCCGCCGCCGTGGTGGCCGCCATGTGGATGCTCGATCACCAAGGCAGGATCGGCACTTCCAACAAGGATTCCGAGCTCGCCAAGCAATCCGTTTCCCAACCGGCCGCACCAAAATCCGTATCCGTTCCCGTCGTTCCCAAAACGATCATCGAGAATCCCGTCAACGAAACGCCATCGCCCGGCACCACCGCCAACGCCACCGCGGCCGTGGATGAAAACATGATCAAGTCCCGCGTCCGCGCGGAAACGAAACGCCTCGTCCAGGAAATCGAAGTC
Organism: Luteolibacter sp.; assembly: GCA_036824745.1. Classification (GTDB taxonomy): domain Bacteria; phylum Verrucomicrobiota; class Verrucomicrobiia; order Verrucomicrobiales; family Akkermansiaceae; genus Luteolibacter. Next base: position 4,375 of record DAISZP010000375.1, on the reverse strand, counting down.
CTCAGGGACAATCTCGAAAGATTTCAAACCCGCGACCGCGTCCTCTTTGAGCCCGTCCCTGGAATGGCCCTTCCCATCGTCATGACCATGAACCCTCCCGGCTCCGCTTCCGAAGAGGAAACCGCCATCGCCGCGAATGCCGATCATTCCCCCATCCAGGTTCTGCTCAACGACGACCTCCGCGGCCTCGTGGGAGGAGCCAAGACCGTGGGAGAAGTGACAGCCGCCGGTGCCGATCCATCCCCTTCCACCGCGCCACCCTCCGCCATTCCCATCTACGATCCCGCGCGGGACTCCGGCACGCTCGTCGTCAGCAACCTGCCTGCCGCCGAGCAGGGAAAAGTTTACAACCTCTGGGTGCGCACCTCCAATGCGGACAAACCCGTCTTCGTCGGCACCCTTCCCGCCAGCGAAAAGTCCTCCGCCGCCGAATCGTTCGACTTCACCCTCGGCACCAACATGGCCCTGCCCTCCGGCTTCATGCTCACCAAGGATCCGGCGAACCAACCCGCCAGTCCCAGCTCGTCCAATACCGTGCTCCAAGGACCTCCCACTCCGGGGCGTTGAAATCCTCGCGGAGATTTCAACAGTTGTCAGAACCCTCGCCCGGAGCGTATCCTCCGCGAGAACAACGCCCATGTGGACCTTCATCCGAGAATACTGGAAGGATGGCATTGAGATCCTTCTCCTCGCCACCTGCATCTATCAGATCTACCGCGCCTTCCGCGCCACCCGCGCCGCGCAGATCCTCGTCGGCCTCGGCACCATCCTCATCGTCCTCACCCTCGCCTCCACCATCTTCAAGTTCGAGGTCATCCAGTGGATCCTCACCCGCGCCGCCGCCGTCCTCGCCTTCGCCCTCATCGTCATCTTCCAGCCCGAGCTGCGCACCGCCCTCGCCCGCCTCGGCAGCAACCGCCTCTTCTCCCTCTACGGCCGCCGCCGCCATGACTTCCTCGAACGCTTCGCGGACACCGTCATCAATCTCTCCAAAAAACGCGTCGGAGCCCTCTTCGCCATCCAGCGCGACGTCAGCCTCAAGGAACAACTCGAAACCGGCGTCGCCCTCGACGCCAAATTCTCACCCGAACTCGCCTTCGCCGTCTTCTATCCGAAAGCCCCGCTCCACGACGGCGGCATGATCATCGCCGACGACCGCGTGGCCGGGGCCGCCTGTGTCTTCCCCGTCACCGAGCGCGAGATGCAGGATCGCTCCACCGGCCTGCGCCACCGCGCCGCCATCGGCCTCACCGAGCGCACCGACGCCATCTGCGTCGTCGTCAGCGAGGAAACCGGCGGCATCTCCATCTGCGAGAACGGCCAGCTCCAGCGCAACCTCACCGAAAAACAATTCCGCGAAGCCCTCTCCGCACGCTTCTTCTCACCGCAGCAGACCCATGAAATCGAAATGGACGAAAAACTGGATCGCAAAGATTCTCTCACTTCTTCTGGCGACCGCGATCTGGTTTCTCATTAAAAACAACCTCAAGGAAAACGGCGGCTTCATCGAAAAACCGCCACGCGTCAAGGTCGTGGACGAGAAGTGACAGCCGTTCAGGTGCCTGCTTGTTTGGGAAGCAACTTCGAAACAATTCCTAACAGCACCGCCACCACAAGTCCGAGAGCCGCCCACATCCATGGAGATCCACTGTCGAAATCACGGGCCTCAGCGCCGGGTTTGAGAATCTCCTCTCCACCGAGAGCGGCATGCTGGTAATCCGCCACCGCCAGTTCCTTGCGCACCAGGTCCAGATCGTATCGTGGCGCGCCGACGCCCGGATTTCCGTAGTAGAGAAAAACCGGACCTTCTCCGGCGAGTTTCGCGGCCAGGACCGGAGCGGTGTGGTGAACCCTCACCTCCTTCAATCCGATCGCCGGATTGTCCCCGTGATCGGTTTCCAAATAAAACGTCCTGGGCAAACGCGCGCCACCGAATGAAATGCGGAGCCGGGATTCCATCGACGCGGTCTTGTTCCAAATGGCGGAACCCAGCGTCCCGGTCCAGCGGTTTCCAAGCTCGTCCTTGCGCGGAACGGTTGCCACAAACGTCCGCGAGAACAACGGGGCGTCGGAGGCCGCCGTCAGTTCCACCGCAGGCAGACCGTCCACCGGCAGCCGGATTTCCCAGCGCGATACGGTGGGGCGCTTGGCATCTACCGGAAGCAACCCGACCACGGGAGCAATCTCGCGCGACGAAACATCGGTTAGAACCTGATAGGGAATCTGCTTCCCGTTCCGGACCAGACGGAGATCGCCCAGGTCCGTCCGGCTGGCGGCGAGAACGGCAGCGTCCGGTTCAAGGTGAATCACCACGCCGCCCGCGGTTTGGACCAGCTTGCGGCGGCTCCAGCCCTTGAGATCGATGGCGACGCCCCTCGCCTCCACTTCCGGCAGCGAGGGCGGTTCCTGATAGCCGCCGCGCGTCACCGGCTCACCGGCCGCGACTTTGCGGGCCTTGGACCGGGCGAGCGGACCCCTCAAGGGAGTGAGGTCATAGGCGGGTGCTTTCGCGGAACGGTTTCCAGCTAACAGTTTCCAATCACCGGCAGCTTCCGCATGAAACGCAAGGATCGTGGGATGAAACGAAACCGCCACGCTCCCGATGGCAAGCGGCGGACTGTCGCCATTGCGGATGCTCAATATCAACTGGCGGCCGGACACCCTTCCGCGCACGGGGACGAAAAGCTCTTCCACCGGTGCCCCATCTCCCTCCGGGGCCACCCGATAGAGAGTCCCGCCCGCAAGCGGCTTTAATGGGGATGAACCATCCGGCATTCCCACCGTGCAGGACCGATTGAACAACGCATCGGAAATTCCGAACCGCATTCCGTCCACATCCAGATTGCCCGCGCCGAGATCGAGGGTGAGGCGCGTTTCGCCGGAAACCTCCTCGCGTCCGACGATCCGCACGGGTTGCTCGCGGGTCTCCGGTCTTTCTCCGGCCATCGCCAGGCGGACGCCGGTGAACGGCACCGGCTCGCTGCGGGCGTCGTCCACCTTGATCCGGAAGCGGTCCCACGTCCCGGAACCTAACGAAACCGACAACCGCTCGGCCGCTCCCGCCCGGCGGAAGATCACCTGATTGGCGGCGAGTTCCTTCCACACTCCGTCCTTCGCGCCTTCGATGGTGACGGATTTGAGGAAATCCCCCGCCGGGGTGACCAGTCGCAGAGCTTCAACCGGACTGCTCCCGCGATAGGCGGCCTGGATCTCCGTGCGGTTGTCGGCCAACGTGATTTCGAAATCCTCCGCATCGATCACGCCGCCCTCCCGGCGGACAGGGGCCTCCATCAGATACGGAGTTTCACTCCCGTCCGGCGAGATAATCCGTAAATCGGCGAGATCCCCGCGCGCCACATCCAGCACTCCGGGCGGCGCTTCGAGCCGCAGCATGCCCGCTTGATCCACTCGGAACGGAGCCTCCCATTTCCACGCGCTCAAGTCGGCCGCCCGGGCGGACAGAACGATGGCGCAACTCAACGCGAAACCATGGAACATTTTCATGACGAACGGGATTTGTCGTAGAAGCGTTGATAGAGGAACGAGGCGACGAAGGCAATGACCGCCACGCCGATCAGCGCGTCGATCCGATAGACGTTCTGGATCGCCGCGAGATCGTGCAGGAAGAGTTTCAACAGCGTGATCCCCAGCAGGCCGATGGCCGCGAAGCGCGGATAGGCGGATTTTTTCCAGATGCCGATTCCTAACAAACCCAGCGCGAAAAGCCCCCATGCGATGCTGTAGGTCATGTCCCGCGCGAAGTTCCCGCCAAAACGGAAGGCGACACAGCGGTCACCGGGCGCGGTGAAATAGTCGGCGATCTCGATGTTCAGCAGCAGGAACAGCAGCAGCCCGCCCATGACCAGCAGCACCCCGCGCGGTTTGAAACGCGAGAGACGGTCCTCCGCATCGACGAACCAACGGGCTCCGAGGAATTGGGAGACGGCGGCGATGCCGTAGGTGTAGAGGTGCCAGTTGAGGACCGCCCTGCCGCTGCGCGGGTAATCGGTGAACACCGCGGGATTGAAGGTCAGGCGGAAGAACGCGGTTCCTAACAAAAACAAACCCGCAAGCCTCAGTCCCGGATGGGGCACGCGGCGGAAGAGCCACAGCAGCATCGCCCCCTCCAGCGCCCAGCTCACCGTGAGCCATTGGCGGCTGAACTGGATCGGGAAGATCAAAGTGATGAAAAACAAGGCCACGCCGCCGAACCACGCCATCCGGCTGCGGTTCGTCTCATCCATTCCGGAGACCGAGCGGATCACCGCGATCGAGGCCAGCAACGAAGGCAGCGCGAAGGCCGCGGGCAGCAGGCCCATCATGTGATTCGGATAGGCGTGTCTCACCACCTGATAGACCAGCGGGAAATGAAGCA
>DAISZP010000374.1:0-5550 GCA_036824745.1 Luteolibacter sp. | reverse complement strand
AATCTCGATCTCAGGGCTGCCAGCTTCGGGTAGCTGGGCATCGTGACCAAAAAGCAGGAAAGAACCTGCCTGGAAGGCTATCCTCTTATTGCTCATCTTCGTCTTCACACACAGGATCCGAGAGAAGTCCGCAGGATTCATACACTTCTGAAAATACGGCTTCTCTTGGCAAATAAAGTGAAGAAGGCGCGGACAAGGATCGGCATCGTTGAATTCGGGTATTCCAAGGGTGAAGTCGAATGCCGATTTGTCGGCCGGACTGAGCCTTGAGAGGTTCGAAAGGCAGCTCACCGTATCACTGTCAAAGAACTTGATGTTCTCATTCTTCACCTTGAGAAAAATGACGTCGCCGTCGCCGTCCACGTCAGGCGATCCGTCGCAGGCAAAATACAGCGCCATAAGCGGATTCGACGTGATGTCGAGAAGGCGAGTAGGTAGAGAGTGATGCTGCATTCGAACGAGCTTCTCAAAAGCCGAAAGGTCGGACGCAAATTCGGTTGGATTTGAGGCGATCAGTTCACTGAACATCGAATGCTCGTCAGCCTTCCAGCCAGCGTTTCGATAGAGGGAGGGCTGGAGAAGATACTCTCGCTTATTGGAGTGCCCGCGGAAAAACATCGTTCGGTCGGTAGCACACGAGACCTTAAAAACTTTTCGGACGAATCCCTCGACGCTAGTAATCCCTTTCGACATTGTTTCTTAGTCTATCAGTTGCATTGAGTCACGCGCGGCATTTTCCCTGCAACAGTCGCGTGCGGTTGTTCCAGAGCAATGGCAGCTCGAAAGGACACCCATTTGGAGTGCCCGTTCGGTGAAACAAGCCCTATCAAATTACCTCTCCGCAGCAAGCTTCGACTGCCTCGCGCCGCTCACAGCCCGAAAAACTCCGCGTCGAACTTCGTCATGACGTAGGGAAACGGCGGTTCCAGCCCGGCCGCCTGCTCCGCTTCCTCCTCTTCCTTGCCGAGACGCCTGGCGAGAAGCCGCTGTTCCTTGTCGAGGCCGAAGCCGTCTTTGGTTTCATCACTCATAGCGACCAGAATCTCCCTGCCAGATTGCGGGCCCGTAACACCTGGAGCGCGGTGTTGTATGCGTCGTTGTTAGGCGCGAGCAGGCTGCTAAAAATCGGGTCGGCGATGCCGCCCGCCAGACCGGTCTGCAGGCGGATCGGATCAATCGGCGTCGGGTCCGGAATCCGCTGCGGCGCGTGGCACAGGTTCCAGAACTGGTCGTGCTTCACGAACGTGGTCCAGTTGTCGTCCATCGGCTGCTCGGGCGAATATCCTGGCGGCGAGACGAAATAGATCGTTGCCACCTTGATCGCGTCGAACTCGGGATCGGCGGCTCCTTCCAGCAGGTTGGCGGGATCGACCTCCACCGTTGGGATGTATCTGGCGGTCACATCCAGCCACGGGCGTTCGCGCGCCGGGGTGGATCTCCCGTAGGTGATGGCCAACAGGGCGCTGTAGCTGTCGATGAGCGGGTTGCCCTTGATCACATCCAATCGCGCGGCGGCGCGATCCTGATAGAGAACGACATCGCAGGCGCGCAGCAACGGCGGCTCGCCGGATGATTCGTATTGAACGTCCTGAATGCCGGAATTGAGGTTGCCTTGGAACACCACCTTTTCCTCGGTCACGCCGAACTGTATGAAGAACTCGGGCACTGCCTCGAACGCGACGGCAATATTCCCCGACTCGGAAACCGCAACCGATTCGGCATCCGCCCCCTTGCCGATGACGCGGGTTCCGGGGACGATGATCTGCGGCGACTCGGTGATGAGCGCGTCCACCGATTGATCTTTTTCCGGGCGCGTTCCGGTTTCCTCCTCGATCCGGTCGAGCGTGCGGTCTCTGGCGAGCATGCCGAGCGTGGCAACCTCCGGTTCCACCCCGTTGACGAAGCCGGGGCGGATGCGGAACACCCAGCATTCCGCGGTGTCGCTCCATTCCGGCACGATGGTCCACGGATGTACCCAGCCGCGCAATGTTCTAACGAAGCGCAGCGGCAGACTCCGCGACACATCGTCGATCATGGCGTTCCATGTCCGGTGCTTGATGATGGGAACCTTGCGTTTCATGTCGGGATGAACAGGTGGCGGCCGACAGCTTTGGCATTCGGGTCTTTCTTGAGATCCTCCGCGCTCGGTCGGCGCTCTTGGAATTCGTAGCGGATGTTGTGATGGACGATCTGAAACACCTCCTCAATGGAACTGTCGTCAGTGGATGCCCGCAGGAACGCGAGCGGATAGTAGCCGAAACCATCCAGCGGTCCCTTGGCGGAATCAGTCTGCACAATTTCGACGTTCTCGCTCACCTGCTCGCCGGCCTTGTTTTCCTCCACACCTGAAATCCCGCCGCTTATCGTCGGCTTCACCTTGAGCGAAATGTAGATCCGCCCGTCCTTGGACGACTTCTTCGGATCCAGCCTGAGCGCCGGATAGTCCTTGCCCGTTTCGCGGTTGCCGTCCTTGTCGCGGTTGTCGATGCGGCGTTTCGTTCCGTTTTCGGTGATGACGGGGATCAGGTCGTTCACGGTCCCGGGAGAAACGAGCACCGATGTTCCGCTGACCTTCACCTTGAACGGATGCCGGAATGTCTGTTGATCGCGGACGCGCACGATGGTCCCGTGACGGGTGACTCGCACGTCGATGCCGTCGTCGGGGACGATTTTGAGCGATTCCACCCAGCGCACGAGGCGTTCCCACGCGTCGCGGACCTTCTCACCCTTGCGCACCTTGAGATCGTGAGTCGTCATTGGCTGCTCGCTTTTTGATAGACCTCCTCAACCCAGCCGCTCGGCGGCGACAACAGCCACTCGTTTTCGATGCGCCAGACGTCGCCCTGCTGCGAGATTTTCGGCGGCATCGCCATCCAGGTGCGGTCGCCGAAGTCGATGTTTGCAATCGCATCCGGCGCTCCCGGAATGCTGGAGTAAACTTTGCCGATGTCGTTGATCGCATTCTTCGGGATGGTTTTCGACGACCAGGTGCGGGTGACGCGGGCGGTCATCACGGCATAGGTCGAGTTGCCGAACATCGGGTTCTTCTCACCCGGTTTGGCCTTGCCCTTGCCGCCGAGGCCACCCTTGCCCGCGGATGCCTTGGGCATGAACTCGGGGAACTTGAGCGGGCCGCCGGGTTCCTCGTAGTAGCCGCCGTAAGCCGACTTGATCGCCTTGAGGTTCGGATGCGATTCGATGGGTTCCTCCGAGAAATCAAACGAGAGGTTCCATTGTTCGGTGTCCTCCGGGGCGGGCTCCTCGTCACCGGCATATCCCTTGTAGGTGACGATCACGATCCAGCCGTCGGTGCCGTCGTTGAGCGCCTGCCAGGTCCGCCCCTGTTCTATCAGTCCTTGGAACCGCGGCTCCCCCACCGTGGTGACTTCCGCGATGCTCTTGGCATGATAGGGAATGGAAAACGTGCAGATGCGGTTCTCGTCCCTGCCGCCGCTCGCGCCTTCGAGGATGGTGTTGTTAGCCATGGCTCAGGCGAACACCGCCTCCGCCGGTGGCGGGGTGCTGCCCCGTGGTTTGGTGTTGTCGTGGATCTTCTTGAGCCAGTCGGTCTGGCGCTTGTTTTCCTCCAACAGTCCGGCGTTCGCGCTGCGGCCGAAGAGCATGTTCATGGATTGGGCGAAGGAACCGAGCTGGCCCGCGCCACCGGCGATGACCGCCGGGGCTTTGGGTTTTTCGGGTGCCGCCGCCATGCCGATTTTCCTGCCGGTCTTCTCCGGAGGGATGGATGCCTTGATGCGCCCGACGGTGTCGTCGAACTCGCGCTTCATGCCGGACGTGTCGATGGCCTCCGCGGTTTTCGCGAAGGTATCGTTGAAACGGTTCTTCACGTTCTCACCGGCTTCGGCCAGGCGTTGGGCGATCTTTTGCGCGGCGGGCTCCAACTGGTCTCCCGCCTTGGAAAACCGCTCCGCCGCCCACTCGTCGAGGATCGACGCGCTTTCGCGGATCGTGTCCTGCATGCCGTCAAGCGCGGTGTCCTTGCCGAACAACTCGGCCAGCGGACGGGCGATTTCGATGATTTCCGCGAATCCCTTTTGCAGGAAACTGATGGCTGATAGAAAAATGCCGATGATGGCATTGCCCATGCCGCTCCAGAACTCGGGAGTCGTCAGGATCTCGAAATAGGTGACCGCCGTTTTGAAATACTCGACGATGTATTGGCCGGTCGCAGCAATGGTCGCCCGCAGAGTGGCCCACAGGAAATTCACGCTTTGGGCGAAGGCGAGCTTGAGCGACGACCAGACGAGGTTGAGCGCCTCGCCGCTGCGGAAGATGGCGACGAGGAACTGGCCTGCTTCGGCAAGTTTGGGTTTCGCCATTTCCACGAATTCGAGGAACTGCGGCGTGAGTGAGGCGAGTGCTTCCGCGAGCGCCTTGCCGACTTCCTCGAATCCCTGATTCAACGCGGCCTTGATCTGGACGCTTGCATCCGCGGTAGCCGCCGCCGTGCCGCCGACCTGCTTTTCGATGGCGGCGAGCACCAATGCCTGCGCCTCGTGCATCCGGTTGGATTCCGCCAGCGTCTTAATTTTCGCCTGCTCCTCTTCGGTGAAGGTGATGCCGGATTTCCTTAAAGCCGCGAGGCCATTGATCGGATCATTGAGCGCCTTGCCGAGTTGGACGGCGTTTTGTTCGGCGGCACCGAAACCGGCCGCCGCCATGTCCACCGCCGCCTGGGTGGCACGATCAAAGTTTCCGCCGAGTTCGTCGGCGGTGTTGGCGAGTTCCTTGAAGGTGAGCAGTTTCGCCTGGGTGAGCTGGATCGCGTTGCCGTCCATGCCGGTCTGCAACTCGATCTTGTCCGCGAGGTTGTTGAGCCGCTCGGCCACCGCGTCGGACTGGTCGCCGAAGAGCCCCATCGACTTGGCGATGTTGCGGACCCGCGCGTCGGCGGAGTTCGCCGCCTCGCCTGATAGAAGCAGCTTGTAGGTCAACGCGCCCACCGCTGCACCGGCGGCGGCCACACCGGCGGCGACCATCGCCGTTCCTGCGGCAACGGATTTCATGGCTCCGCCCATCGACGCGAAACCCTTGGTCGCGCCCGACGACATGCCCGCCATCGAGCTTTTCAGTCCGTTCGTCTCCGACTTGGCGTGTTTCAACGCGGACTGGAATCCGGCCGTGTTGAGTGTCAGCAGTGCGGTGAGCTTGGCCATCCGGCCACGGGCGGCATGTCAATCAAAGCCGGACTTGTCTTTCACGTTGGCGAAGAAATACAGCAGCCGTTTTTCCATCGAACGCGTCTGCACCCGGAGCGCGGCATTCACCCGCGCCCGCAGCCCATTGACCTTGCCCGCCCATTCGACGGCGTTCGTGATGGAGGCGGTGATCTCGCCCTCTCCAACGGTCATGTCGGTGCTGCCCGGCGCGGCGTGGCGCGACACCCACGCGGGAACGCGGATTTTTCCGACGCTCTGAGCCGCCGTCGCCCATGCCGATGCGAGATAACCCACCCGCGCCTTCTTCGCCTTGATCAACTCGGCGATCAACGCCCGCGGGGCTTTGATTTTCGCGCCGCCCTTGGGCACG
>DAISZP010000373.1:0-5552 GCA_036824745.1 Luteolibacter sp. | reverse complement strand
CGAAAGCTTCGCGTCCTTCGGCAAGCAGACGGTCACCTTCGATGACGGCGTTCTGACGGCGGAGCATTTCCCGCTCGGCAAGACCACCGGCACCGTAACCGCCTTCGCCGGCGTTTGCCACGGAAATGACAACGGGCATGGTGGATGCCGCAGCCATCAGGGCGATGGCGGTGCGACTTGATCGATACATTGGCGTTTTTTGCATGGTTGGCTGAGGTTTTCTGGCGATGTTTTCTGATTTTGAAAAGCGATTTTTTGGACGAAACTATTCCTTCGGTTTGGCGACGTCTCCTTTGGGGATTTCAACGGTAATCCGTTGTCCGTCCGGTCCCGGACCTTCCACGGTGACGTTGGCTTCCGTGATCTTTTTCACGAAGTAATCCTTCTTGTCACTGTCCTGCGGAAGGGCGAACGCGGTGCGTTCCTCGACTTTGAACTCCTTGCCCTCCTGGCCGAGCGCTTCGAGCGAGAAGACCGCGGTGCGGTCGCTCTGGGCGAACTCGTTGCGGCGCTGGTCATTGAGAGGTGCCGGGATTTCGTAGATGTCACCCTTCTTGTTCGGGCGCTGGTCTTCGATGCGGACGATGGTGACTTCCGTCATGGATTTGGTCCGCGGATTTTCCATCTGGCGGACTTCCGAACCCAGCACCTTGAAGCGATCCTTGGCGGCACCATCGGCAAAGAGCATTTCTCCGGGGCCCGCCATCATGCCGGCCTTGAGCTTGTTCAGGTCCTTCCATGCGCGGCCTTGAACTTCTGCATAACTGAAACCGAACTTGCCTTGATCTCCGAAACCGGGGCTGAGCGCCCATGTCAGGGCTTCCTGGCGGTGATACTTCAGCTTGTGAATGATGGCCGGAATGGACTTCCCGTTGTTGGGATCCGTCTTGGCGGCGAACTCTTCGGCGTTCGTGAAACCATCGGAGTCCGGATCGCGATTGGGTGAATCGGCGAATCCAGGATCGATGTTGTGCTCCAGCCACCAGGTGTTCGGAATCGGAGCATGGACAGGGTCATCCTTGCGGAGATCGATCGTTTTTTCCGGATCGCTGCTGCGGATGAAGAGCGGGATTCCAGTGAAGAGATCGACCGGCCATTCGCCATCCATCGATTGGGTCCAAGTGCGATCCAGTTTCAGGGATTGCATGGCCTTGGGGATGGCGTCGGCACCGAGCACCGCGGTGTTGCCAGCTCCGGGCTCGGCGGTATTCGGCGGGAAATCAACTTCCACACCGGAGAGCTTCGACCAACCGAGGTAAGCAAGGCCGAGAGCGACAGCAACGGCTCCGCCCAACGCGGCTTTTTCGTAATTCTTGGATAACCAGGACATGAGTGGGTATTGGGCTTTTTGAGATCAGAAAATCAGGGAAGTTTCTTCGCGGGAAGGAACTGCATCACATCGAGACGGAGGAAAACTTGGAGTTCCTCGTTTCCGAGCACTTGGGAAAGAATGCGACCGGTTTCCTCCTTGGGGGCGGCTTCCGGAGCGGGAGCGGGTTTGGCTTCCGCCGGTTTCGCAGCGGGTTCCTCACCTGGAAGCACGAAACCACCACCGAAAACGCCGCCCGCGGCGCCACCGGCCGCAGGAGTTTCCTTCGGCTTGTCAAACTTCGCGTCGGACGTGCGCGGCGGATCTTTCTTGGTATTGGAAATCCGCAGGGTGTGGACCACCACGAACTGCTTGTCGGTCTTCGAAAGCGCCGAAAGGAAGTCCCGGACGGACTTCTCGCGGCCAACGAAGGTGATTTCCAGCGGGAACGGACGCGTCACATCGGACGGCTTGGCTTCGTAAGTCTTGCCTTCTTCCTCAGGGAGCAGCGGGCGATAGACGTTCTTGAGCTCGGTGGGTTTCGCAGCGGCGAGGTCGAGCATCAATTGTTTCACTCCGGCGAGTTGGTATTCCAAAATCCCGGTGGTGTTGCCGTTTGCCAGAGTGGCTTGGTATTTCTCGAATCCGCAGAAGAGGAAAGCATCCGGCAACTTGGTACCTGCATCGTCAAACTTAGCACGGACCGCTTCGTTCGCCGCTTTCAGGTGATCGGTGAACTCCTGGGGCGTCACATTCTTGATTTCCTTCGGGCGGAAGGCTTCGAAGGCGGCCTGCAGGGCTTCCGTGGACTTGCGGTATTCACCGAGAGCCTTGGACTTCTGGTCGCGGTTCGCATCCGTCGGCGGGAGCGGCAACTTGAGAATGCTGTCCACTTCGCCGGCGGCGGTTTGGTAGGCTTCAAGCGCGGCTTGATATTTGCCGGAGCCACTGGAACCCACCAAGTAAAGGAGGATGGCTCCGACGGCTGTTCCACCTCCAAGGGCGGCGATGAATTTGTTTTCCTTGATCCAACTCATGGTTCAGATGGGAGAAGAGGGTGGGAAATGGTTCACTTGACGGTGATCTCGCGGGCGAGGGGCAGGGTGATTTCGAACGGCTGGGCCAGTTCCCCGGGTTTGCCGGACACCGCGGTGATCACCAAGATCTTGCCGAGGTATTGGTCGTCCACCAGATCGACTTCCTTGCCTTGGTTCTTCGGATTCGGGTCCGGCACCTTGAATTTGAACGAGGTGGACTTCTCGCGGAGGTTTTTCACCAAGTCCGAAACAAGGTTCGAGCTCTTCGGATTCTCACGCCAGAATCCCTTGATGCGGACGGCATTCGCGGTGATCGGCTTGTCCACGGCGACCGGAGCGGCCCTGCCACCACGTGCCGGCGCTGCGGGAGCGGTCGGCTTGATGTCGACAAGCGCGGTGGCTCCATAAACAGCGGAGAAAACCTCGGCTTTCACCACGGGGCGGCCGTTCTGTTTCTCCCTTTCACCGGGAGCCGACGGCTGGAGGGCCTTGACGACGTCGTAGTCATTGATCGGCTCCAGATCGGTGAGCCAGACAGCATCACTGGTGAAGGCTCCGCGGACTTCGGTAAGGAGATCCATCCAGAACACGTGATCACTTTCGGCACCTAGGTAGCCTTCGGCGATTTTCTTGAGCTCCGCTTCCTTCTTGAGAAGTCCCTCGATGTCGTTCTTCAGCGGGCTGAGAGTGTCACGCTTTTCCTCCATCGTACGCTTCTGATCCTCCGCGGAGGACGCTGCGACGTTCTGGAAGACTGCCCATCCGGCGACACCAAGCAGGAATGCGGCGGCGGCGGCGATCAGGAAAGGCTTGCGACGATCCGCGGCGCGGGATTGCTCGACTTCTTGAGGAACGAGGTCGATGTTGATTTCGGATTTTCCGATTCCACGCAGTCCAAGACCGACGAGCTCACCCATCAGGTGACCTTCGCGCTGAACCAAGGCGGGATCGACTCCCTTGCCCATCGCGACGTTGCGGACGGGATTGAAGTATTCCACCGGGAGGTTGAGTTTCTCTTGGAAGAACTCGAGGGTGTAGGGAAGGTTTGCACCTCCGCCAGCAAGCAGAACTCGGCGCGGGGCGCTGCCTCCGTGCTGTGAACGGTAGTAATTGGTGGTGCGGGAGATTTCCGCCGGCAAGCGGCTCAGCGCGTTGCGGATGACCATGGCGAGCGCGGCGACCGCCTCGTCCATTTGTTCCGTGTGACCACCACCCAAGGCGACGAGGCCGTTCGCGACCTTCTGGTGCTCGGCTTCGAGGAAGGAAACGTTGTATTCCTTGGCCACCGCTGCGGTGACGGCACCACCGCCGATTGCGATACTGCGGGTGAAGAAACGTTTGCCTTCGATGTAGAGAAGGTTGCTGGTCTTGGCACCGATATCGATGAGCAGGATGGGCTCTTCCGGCTGGCCGTAGGTGGCGCGGAACGCGTTGTAGATCGCCATCGGCGCGACATCGACTTCCGCCGTGCCGAGACCGCTGTCATTGACGGCTCCGTTGATTTCATCCAGCGCATCGCTCTTGATCGCGACGATCACCACTTCCTTGTCGGTGGCGCCTTCGATCAACTCATAGTCCCAAACCACTTCATTGAGCGGGAATGGCACGTGCTGCTGGGCCTCGAAGGTGACCAACTGTTCGATGTTGTCGTCCTGAAGCGGCGGAAGTTTGACGAAGCGGGTGAAAACCGACTGGCCGGAGATGGCGTAGCGGGCCTTGACCTTGCCAAGTTTCAACCTCTGGGCCAGATCGCCGATGGCCACCCGGGTCTGGGAGACTCTCGAAGCATCCATGGCGGGATCCGCCACGATGGATTCGGAATCGTAGGACTTGAGGACCAAGCCGCCGTTTTTCGAAACCTCGAAAACAGCCGCGCTGATGCGCTGGGAACCAATGTTGATGGCTACGGTAGTCTGAGAGTCAGCCATGGTGCGGGAATACTGGGGTCTGCGGGAAAATTGCGGAAATGATCGGGCGAAACGGAATTATTTGCGGGAGCCGTCCACTTCCGCGTAACGATCCCACCACATGTTGGCGAAGGGAGTCTCGTCCTTGTTGAGAAGCGGCACCGCCTCGCTGCGGGAAATCTTGTCGGATGCGGCGTTCCACCAGCCGACTTTGAACTTGGTGGTCTCCGAGGCCACTTTCTCACCGTTCACAAGCACTTCGAACCCGACAGCTTCGACAGCGTTCTTGCCTGCCTTGTCCTGGCCGGTGAGGCGTTTGATGGACGCGGGCGAGAGGTAGGTGGAAACCCAAACTTCTTCTTCCAGCGGCACGTTCACGTGCTCGATGTCCTTGGTGAGAAGCAGCATGCTTCCCGGCTTGTCCGGATTTTTCACGGCGACGAACCACTTGACGGTGAGCTTGTCACAGGTCTTTGACTTGGGCTCGGGCGACATCGAAATCTTGAGTTTCGATTCGATCAGCAGCCAATCCTTCGGCTTGAAGGGAAGTTGTTTGCCACCGCTGAACTCGGGGGATTGCAGGTCGTTGAACTCGGGCTTCTCACCGATGACCTTCGCCGCTTGACCGTGGGCGCTTCCGATCGTGAGGCCTGCGACGACGGCGGAAACGGCGAGTGAAAGGGATTTTCGAATCAGATCGTTCATAGGATCGGGGTTTGAAGGAAGCTAGGGAATCGGATTTCGGGTTGGCCAGAGAAATTCACGGATTTCGGAAAATTTCCCCGGTGAAGTAAATACAGCGTCAGGCGGAATCTCACAAGCGGTTGACGCACCCCGTTCCCGCAACCTTGAATCGCCCATGGCGAGCACGCGGATTTCACTCACAGACGGCAAACCCATGGTCGTGGGAAGCATCGGCGGATCCGCGGATCTGCAGGCGGTGGACCCGCTGGAATCCGCTAGAAACTGCGATCTACTCGAAATCCGGCTCGATCTGTTAGCGCGTGACGGGATTCGTTTTGAAACCGCGCCATGGAGGCGGTTCGCCGATCTGCCGGCGCTTTTCACCGCACGCCGGATCGAAGAAGGCGGCGCACTGCCGCTCGATGCCGCGGAACGATGCGCGCTGCTCGAATCCGTGCTGAATGACGCCGCCTTGATCGATGTTGAGGTCGCCAGCATCGGCGAGATGGAGTCGTTGCTGGCCCTCGCAAACGGCCGCGGCATTCCATGGATCGCCTCGTTTCACGACTTCGGGAAAGTCCCGGACGGCGGCACGCTTGCCGAAGCGGCGTTCCT
>DAISZP010000372.1:0-5557 GCA_036824745.1 Luteolibacter sp. | reverse complement strand
TGCGGTCATGCAGGTTCGGCGGAAGCTGCCAGCGCAGTTCCTCGGCGTTTTTCAAAACTTCGTCCGGTGTGTTCACGTGAATCAGGCGCTGAGGTTCAGGGTTTCCGCCACGGGTTCGCGGAGAGAGCCGATCTCACCATTGCGAACGGCCTCCATGATCTCGCGGTCACCCTCTAACAAACGAAGCGCCACCCAGCGAGGCTGCGGCAGTTGGGGAAACGCTTGCCTGAGGCCGCTTTCGACCTGGTCGAGGGCGGTTCGCAAACCGGGCACGTCGAGCGGCAGGCGGCGCGGCTCCGGATGATCGGCGCGCGAAGCCATCAGCGAGATTTCCTTCAACAACTCGGGAATGCCGATGCCGGAACGCGCGGAGCAGGGGACCACCGGGATGCCGAGATCGCGGGCGAGGTTGCGCTCGTCGATGGTGATGCCGTGGGCTTTCGCCTCGTCCATCAGGTTGAGGCAAAGCACCGCGCGGCGGGTGATCTGGAGGACTTGCAGGACCAGGTTGAGGTTGCGCTCCATGCAGGTCGCATCCGCCACGATGACGGTGACGTCCGGTTGGCCGAATAGCAGGAAACTGCGCGCCACCTCCTCGTCCGGCGAGGCGGATAGAAGCGAGTAGGTGCCCGGCAGATCGACGAGCTTGTAGCGCTTGTTGTCGTATGAGAATCCGCCCTCCGCGCGGGTGATGGTTTTGCCGGGCCAGTTTCCGGTGTGCATGCGCAGGCCGGTGAGCGCGTTGAACACGGTGGTCTTGCCGGTGTTTGGATTTCCGGCGAGCGCCACCACGAAGTCGCTCTCGCCGATGCGCAGGCCAAGTTTCTGCAACTGGCTGAATCGGGACGGGCAGGTGACGCAGGCTTCTCCCGGAAGATGGATGTTTTCGGAACTCATGAAACCGGTTGTTTGTTAGAAACGGATGGATGGATCAGGATACGGTCCGCCTGGTGGTCGCGCAGGGCGATGAGCGCGCCGCGGATGTCATAACTGCGCGGCGTGCCGAAGGGGCTGGAGAACTCGCAGCGGATGCGCGTGCCGGGAACCACACCGAGGTCCAGCAAACGCCTGCGCTCCGGCCCGGTGCAGGAAGGTGCGAGCCCGTAAACCATGGCCTCTCCGCCGATCGGCAGATCGGACAGACGGCCGAGCCCCTCGGGTCTTGACTCACCTTCCTCCACGCCGGTCACATGGATCAGCGAGGCCACCGCGGCGGGGATCGTCATGGTCCGTCCCTCGACGCTGCATTCCAGCGAGCCGTCCGCCAGATGGCGGCACTCGTCGAGCCGGGTTCCCGGCGCGAGGCCGAGCGACTCCGCTTGCTGATAGAGATTTTCGGGTTCGTCCTCGATGTGTTCGATGCGCGAGGAGATCCCGTCCGGCCAAGAGGCGAGCGAGGCGAGGCTGCGTTTCGGCAAATGCCCTTCGCGAGTGGGGATCGGGTCGCCGTGCGGATCAAAGCGCGGATTGTTCAGCTTGTCCGCCAAGGCATCCACGTCCGCGGCCCGCAAATGGTGCTCCGCCTTGTGCGCCTCGCGGTGCCACTGGGAGGGCGGCATGCTCGTTTCCCGCGCCAGCCACGTTTCGTAAAGCCGATGGGTGCGCACGACCTGCAACGCGTAAACCCGACCGTCCTCGGTGAGGTGATGCGTGTCCCCGGTGGCGGTAGCCAAACCCCGGCCACGCAGGAGGCCGAGGATTTCGGCCGACACCTTGCGTGGTTTGCCGAGCGACCCGGCGAGACTTTCGACCGTGGCTCCGCGGCCGGATTCGTCGCAATCGAGCAGGTGTTTCAAGGCATCCTCGATCTGGATGCGCTGCGCCGCCGCATTGTCTCTGGTAAGGTCCCGCATGAATTTGCTGCGGGTAATTAAATTAGCCTTGGCTAAGTTGCAAGGGGAAACCAGCTCGGGCGTGATTTCTCCGGACTCGACCCGCCAAGTGGCTCAATCCACCAATTCCGCAGCCAGTTTGAGGAAACCCATGGGTCCAGGGCTGAAGGAGAGCAGGGCGTCCACGGTTTCGTAGTCGCCGTGGTCAGTGAGTGTTTCGGAAATCACGACTCCGTCTTTCCACGATTGCAGATCGGGCGAAACGCGTGGAGTGAGCGTTACATCCGTCAGGTTCCTGGCGCGGCGGTAGATGAAATGCATCGTCCCGGCCTCCGGATCGATTGAGGAAACCGAAGGCAGGTCCTCCGTGGTGGCGGCCATCGGATCGACGCCCATGGAGTAGGCCATCAGGTTTTGCAGGCTTATCGGTCCGTTGGTATCGAGCGCGCCTCGGCGGTCCGCGGGAATGTTTGGATTGGCCGCGACCCAAGCGCTGAAGCCACTACCCGAGGACGGAGGTGTGATCTTGAGCGACTGCATGAAGTGCGGAGGCATGCCCGGGAAAAAGGTGACTTCCTGGCCGATGGACCAGATGTTGGATTGATTGCTGAGCCATAGGTCCTGCGCGTTTGAAGGAATGGTCGCCGCGATATCAAACGAGGCGTTTCCCGGAAGCGCGGTGACGCTGGTGATGGGCAGCGTGACGGATTCCGTGCCGTTCCAACAGGTCAGGTTCAGGTCGGAGATGGTGAGAGACGGCACGCTCTTGTGGAGATTGAGCCGGAAGCCGGATGCGGTGACGTCCGATGCGAATGAGTTGTTAGGAATCAACACGCCGCCGCTGGAGCCGATCTGGCAGAAACCTCCGACGGTGTTTTCGTCCCCAGTCGCCATGCACATGAGCTGGTAGCCGCCGACGTCGTCCATCGTCGTCGCGTAGGTCTGCCCGGTGGCTCCGGGAATGAGAGACGGTTCCGACGAGAGTGGGTTGACGCGATACCATTGATAGGTCAGGCCGCCGGTGACTTCGCTGTCGTCCGAGAGCTTGCGCACGGTGAAGGAGGCGGTGATGCCGCGGCCCACCCAGGGCATCATCACGCCGGTGATGAACATGCTTTCGTCGAGATTCCATCCGGCGAAACGCGTTTCCACGGAGGTGAGGGGTGCGCTCACCACGTTGGAGGTGAAACCGTTCTTTGGCCCACCGCTGACAAGCAGCCTATAGAGATAGCTGCCATCCGGATTGAAACTGAAATTGTTCTGGGAATCGGAACTGGTGGTGTAGAGGTCGGTCCAGTTGCCGCCGCCGTCGTTGGAGGTTTGCAGCTTGTAAGCGCTCGCGCCGTGAGTGGAAGGCGAGGGGAAATCCAGATCGAGCACCGCCCGGGTGCCGCCGAACCATTGGTTTTCCCGATCAACCTGCGATACCCGCAGACCGCCAATTTGATTGGGGATGCCCGCGAGGGGAGCGATTTCCGGAATGGCACCGCCGGAGCCGGGAATGAAGTCCGCATATGCGGGAATTGCCAGCAGGCTTGCGAATAGAAACGAAGGCGCGAGGGAACGGATCCCGCGCAGGGCTTTGGTCGTTTTCATGAACGTAGGGGGGTGAGTCCTGAATCGAAAGGACACCTCGAATCAATCCGAGGCGCTCCGTATTGGCTGAAAGCTAATACCAATCGCTCCTGCACTACCTCTTCCTGCGTGGGAATGACTCCGCATATTTTGCTATTCGGTGCGATTCTCCAACTTGAATTCAAGCTTCAGAGCTAGATCCGGAATTTCCCCGAACAAGCCGACCTCAAGGTGGAATCGAATTAGCCTTTCAGAGAGAAAACGCCATTTCGATTTAAGTTTGATGGCGGCGGATCAATTCCGCGATGAATGGTTGCGATGCTTCAATTCGCGTTTCCCACATCAGGAATCTTGATGGCCGCAATGCGCTTTAGATTGCTTTCCCTCAAGGAAAGCAGATTCTTCTTGTCGCACTTCGAATGGGGAATCATCTCGGCGTATTGGAGAGACTTTGTTCCGCCGGTTCCAGTTTGAGGGGCGTAACGGACAAGATTGAATTCCAAGTTGCCAGATTTAGGGAGCATGAAATCAGCAATGCATTCGCCGGAATTCTTGTTTTCCAGCAGCGCTCCAGACCCGCCTGTCGATTTTGCCAGCTTAAGCAACAGCCCAGCCTCATTGCTTGGTGTCGAAGGCGGACGTGTGGTTCTCAAACTGATCAACTTCGTCCAGGATCTGGGACCCTGGCCCTTCCGGAAATACTCCACGAAAACGCCGGACGTCGTAATTGCCGAGTATCCCACATGGTAACTTTCACCTCCGTAGGTGATGGATTTTGGAGCACGAACTTCCGGTAACACGCCAGCATACGTTTCTTTAACCACCGTGCTGCTTGTGGTGCAACTGGCGAGGAGGAGGCCGGCAACCAGACTTGAGAGAAGAGAGAGCGGGTAGTTCATCCAAATGTGTTAGATTGTTGTTGGGGATCTTCCATCAAGTGCTGGCAGATGACGGCGCTCCGGTGCCAAGCGGAAATGAATTCCTGACTCTTTAGTTCACGCGTAGCTGCGGATGGCCACTTTCACTTCTTCGTAAACGAGCGCTTCCTTGTGCAGGACGGGCGTGTTGCCGACACCGGTGTATTCCCAGCAGGAAACGTGTGAGAACTGGTCGTCGTGGCGCTTGGCCTCGCCGGACTGGGTCTTGCCGGATTGCACTTCCGGATCGGCCTCGGTGAATTGGTGCTCGGTGCGGAAGTGGCCGCCGCAGGATTCCTCGCGGTCACGGGCGTCGTAGCACATCATTTCACCGAATTCGAGGAAGTCGGCGACGCGGCCGGCTTTTTCGAGTTCCATGTTCGCGCCCTCGCCGGAGCCGGGGATGCGGACGTTGGCCCAGAATTCCTCGCGGACTTGAGGGATTTTCGCGAGCGCTTCGGTGAGACCTTCGCGGGAGCGGGCCATGCCGCAGTTGTCCCACATGATCTGGCCGAGCTCGCGGTGGAAGGAATCCACGGTGCGCTTGCCTTTGATGGAGAAGAGTTTGGAAACCTGCGCGCGGGCTTCGTCTTCGGCCTGCTTGAATTCGGGTGCGCTGGTGGTGACGCTGCCGGGTTTCTGTGTGACGAGGTAGTTCGCGATGGTGGAGGGGATCACGAAGTAGCCGTCGGCGAGGCCCTGCATGAGGGCGGAGGCACCGAGGCGGTTCGCGCCGTGGTCGGAGAAATTTGCTTCTCCCAGCACGTGCAGGCCGGGGACGTTGGACATCAGGTTGTAGTCCACCCAGAGGCCGCCCATGGTGTAGTGAACGGCGGGATAAATCATCATCGGCACCTTGTAGGGATCCTCGCCGGCGATTTTCTCATACATCTGGAAGAGGTTGCCGTAGCGGGCGCGGATGACGGGTTCGCCAAGGCGCTTGGTGGCGTCGCGGAAGTCGAGGTAAACGCCGAGTCCGGTGGGGGCGATGCCGCGGCCGTCGTCACACGCTTCCTTGGCGGCGCGGGAGGAAATGTCGCGCGGGGAGAGGTTTCCGAACGAGGGATACTTGCGCTCGAGGTAGTAGTCGCGGTCGTCCTCGGCCACGTCGTTCGGGTTCATCTGCTTCTTTTGAAGCTTCACGGCGACCTCGCGGGACTTGGGCACCCAGATGCGGCCGTCGTTGCGCAGCGACTCGGACATGAGCGTGAGCTTCGATTGATAGTCGCCGGA
>DAISZP010000371.1:0-5596 GCA_036824745.1 Luteolibacter sp. | reverse complement strand
AAACTCGACGGGCACCCGTTTCGGCTGGCCCTCCAACCACACGCGGAACCTCGCGCACAAACCGCAATGCGGATCGTAGAAGATGGTGAGCGTGTTCATTTCTAAGATTTGGAGTGAAATGGTAGTTCGGGCATTGGAACCACTGATGGACTGAGGACCACTGAGTTCACTGATCGATTTGGAGCCTCCACCTCAGTGCCTCAGTGGTTTTCTCATCGTTGTGCCGGGAAAGATTCTTGTTCAGGCCTTACCCGCCACGCCCGCGGGCGGGACGGGCGGCGGGCTCAGGTGCCAGGTCGCGCGTTTGCGCATCCTGGTGAAGACCACGAGGTTGAAGAAATGCATGCCACCCAGCACCAGCAGCACCACGCCGATCTTGCCGCTGAGCGCTTCGAAGACCCCGCGCGTTTCCTCCACCTCTTGCGCCAGTTTCAGATAGAGCGCCACGAACCCGAAGTTGATCAGATAGAAACCCATCACCAGCAGTTGGTTCACACTGTCCGCGAGGGATTCATTGCCGTGAAAACAATCGACCAGAAACACCCGGCCGTTGCGGAACAAATTGCGAGCCACCCACACGGTGAGCGGCAGGGCGATGAGCAGGTAGAGGCCGTAAGTGATGACGGTGGCGTTCATGGCGTGTCCTTTCGTTTTCTTGATTACTCTGTTTCCTGTTTGTCCCGTTTTTTCAGGAAATTCTGAAAGTTTGGGCGAAAATTTTTTGCTACCCGAGCAGTTTCGCCGCGAGTTGGATGGCGAACCCATGTTTCAGCGCGGCGATCTTGTCGGACATCTTCGAGGCAAAATCGACAAACTCCTCAAGCTGGCGCATCTGCTCATGGAAGGCTCTGCCCTCCGGCGTATCAATCTCCTGGCTCTCCTCCGCGCACTTGCGAAGCACTGAAAGCGCGGGATCGATCTCACGGCGTTTCCGCTCGCGGGCGACCGTGGTGAAAATCTTCCAAACGTCCTTTTCCGCCTCGAAATACTCGCGCCGGTCGCCTTTCCGAACCACGATCCGCACCAAGCCCCAAGCCACCAGTTCTTTCAAATTCGTGTGGGCGTTGCCGCGGCTGATCGTCAGCTCAGCCATCACCTCATCCGTACTCAACGGATCCGGCGCGGTCATCAGCAACGCGTGGATCTGCGCCATCGTCCGGTTGATCCCCCACTGCGTGCCGAGCGCTCCCCACTGCGCCACGAATTCCTCTCTGGCTGCATGGAGTTTTGTCGCGTCGGCGTTCACTGGTTTCAAACATTTCTGAAAATACGAATTATGCAACCAAATTCTTTCTGGCTTACATTTTGCTTCACGACACCGGGTGACGAATGCGACACCTTTTCGTGAATGATTTCGAGAGATTCACGCTTCAAGCATTCTCCGATCAAACCCCCAGCCATCCCCTACCAACCATGAAAATCAACCCTTTGGCCCGTGACAAGGGTCATCACCACTCAAACCGGCTGAGTCGGCATGCCTTCATGGCCGCCGCACTCTTGGCGGTTGCGATCACACCGCGTGCGGAAGCCCAAATCTCCATCACTGGCACAAGCCCTGTGACTGAGAACTTCGACACGATCGGAACCTCTGCCACCGCATCCCTTCCGGCGAACTGGAAAATGACATCGGCTGGGACTGGCTCCAGTTCAGGTTGGGCCACCGGCACAAACGTAACCGCTACCACTCAAGCCGCAAGTACCGGCTCACCCAACACTGGCGCCCGTTACAATTGGGGCAACGGCACCACCACCACGGACCGTGCAGTCGGCTTCATGACGTCCGGGGGCTACGCGTCCCCCAACGCGGTGATGGCCTATTACACCAACAACACCGGCCTCACGATCACCGATCTGGCGATCGCGTTTGACGTTGAACGCTATCGAATCAACACCTCCGCAGCAGACGTTACCTTTTTCACATCCGCAGACGGCTCCACCTGGACCCCTCAGACAGCCGGGGACACCGGGGCTTTCGCCACCGGCACCAGCACTTACAACTTCACCTCCGGAACGGTAGTCAGCAAAACCTTCAGCCTGACCGGTCTTTCTATCGCCGATGGCTCAGCGGTTTACTTGAAATGGGTATTCAACACGACCGGCTCCAGCTCGCAGGGACTCGGACTCGACAACGTGAGCCTGACAGCAACCACCTCGGGTGCGCTTCCGAATCTCGCCATCGCAATATCGCCGGCCACATTTTCCGAAAGCTCCGGAGTGCAGACCAACGCTGGCACGGTCACCATTCCGGCGGCTCTGGGTTCCGATCTGGTGGTCACTTTGACCTCCGCTGATACCACCGAGGCGACGGTTCCAGCAACTGTTACGGTACTCGCAGGCCAAACGACCGCTCAGTTCGACGTCACCGCGGTGGACGATTTGCTGCAAGACGGCAATCAATCCTTCAATATCACCGCTTCGACCGCAGGATATAACAGCGCACAGCAATCCATCACCGTGAATGATGACGGCGACACACCGCTGGTGGTTTCGGTGACGCCCATCACCTTCGTTGAAAACGCCGGACTGGTTTCCCTTGCCGGCACGGTGACCCTTCCCGCGTCCCGCCTTACTGATGTCACCATCACTCTTTCCTCAAGCGACACCACTGAGGTTTCGTTTCCGTTTCCATCCAACTCGCTCCTTATTCCAGCCGGTGATACCTCCGCACAGTTCGACTTGAATGTACTCAACGATTCAAATGTGGATGGCCCGCAATCCGTCACCATCACCGCATCCAGTTCCGAATACACGAGCGGCACCTTCGCCATCACTATTGATGACGATGGAGACATCCCACCTCCCGTCATCATTTCCCAGTATTACGAGGGAGCCAGCAACGACAAATACATCGAGCTTTACAATACTTCCGCCGATCCCGTGGATCTCACTGACTATCGGCTCACCGTATGGACCAATGCGTCTGCTCAAAACTGGAAGACAGCAACAGGCTCTCCCAACAACAACACATCGCTTTCAGGCATCACGATTCCCGGCAATTCATTCTGGTTGCTGAAAAACACCGGAGCAGCCGCACCTTCCTACGCCAGCACCAATGCCAACAGCACCCTTTCCGGCGCTCTTGGCGGTTACAATGGAAACGACAGCGTCGTGCTCTATGTGGGCGCTACCAATGCCATCGCGAACATCGTGGATGCAGTTTCATTCACCGAGCTGGGCAACGAAGGACAAGACAAGACGTTTTACCGGCTTTCAAATACCACGGGCTACGATCTCACGGCAGGCACGACAGTCCTCACCTACCCTGCGGTATGGGCATCGAAAACCTTGGCTGAAGTAGCCTCTGCGGCATCCACCGACGCTTGGTATCTGAATTACTACACCGCTCCGCAAGCGCCCACCTTGGATTCGTTCACCGCAGGCAACGGTGCCACCACCACCGCTTCACGAATCGTGACACTGAACTACAGTTCCACCGGTGGCACTCCGCTTGAATACCGGGTTTCCGAGCTGCCGGACCTCTCTGACGGCACTTGGGCCTCCCTGAGCAACTACCTCACCTACACGCTCTCCTCCGGAGTCGGCAGCAAAACCGTTTACTTCCAACTCCGGAATGCAACCGGCGAATCTTCCATCATTTCCTGGCCGATCGAATTGGTCGCATACTCCTACGCTCCTCCGGTGCTGATCACCCAGTACTACGAACCCGACGGTTCCGGCGGAAACAGCAAATACATCGAGCTTACAAACGTCTCGGGTTCGCCAGTGAGCATGACAGGATGGAAAATGGTCCGCTGGACGAATCAGGACACCGATCACTGGCTGCACACTGGTGCCATCACCTCCAACCCGAGTTCCAGCATCGATATCTCCTCGTTGGGAACGCTTGCTGCCGGCCAAACCGTGATCCTGTCCCACACCAGCGCCTCCTCACCCATTGCCGCTGCCTCCGCCCAACTCACCAGCGGAGAATTCAGCTTCAATGGCAACGACAGCATGGCACTCTATGCCGGATCTGTCGATCCCACCAACCTGATCGATGTGGTCGGTTTCACCAATCTCGGCAATGAAGGAGCTGACAAGAGCTTCGTCCGCCAGAACAACAACCAGGGCTTCACTTTCACCGCGGGATCAAAAGTCACCGACTTCCCGACAGTATGGAGCGAGGTGACCCTCGCCACCGTTGCCGCTGCCGGCAGCACGGACAACAACAAGCTCGGCGTATATCCCGGAGGTGGAAGCGCCTACTCCTCCTGGGCTTCCACCAACAGCACCACCCAGACCAGCGACCTCGACCACGATGGCGACGGCGTTTCCAATGGCGTGGAATACTTCCTCGGCGGAAACACCAACACCACCGGTTTCACCGCCACTCCCGGCGTGGTCAACACCGCGGGCACGCTGAGCGTCACCTGGGTGAAGGCGGCAGGCTACACCGGCGTCTATGGCACGGACTTCGTGGTGGAAACCTCCAGCACCCTGAGCGGAGCATGGACCACCGAAACCCTCGGCGTGAACGTCGTGATCACCGGCAATGATGTGAAATACACCTTCCCGGCCGGCACTAAGAACTTCGCCCGCCTCAAGGTCACCGGACCCTGATTCCTGAATCCCTCAAAGCCCCGGCCCTCCCACAGGGTCGGGGCTTTTTGTTTTCAAGAAACCATCCAATCCTGGCACGGGCCATGCTTAAATTGATTTGTCGTGACACCATTGGCGGTCCGACTGAGATGCTGACGGGTTAATGGGTTTTCCTGTCGGATGATCAGTCGGGCCGCTTTTTTTGTGAGCGATGCCTTCAAAGCATTCCGAAACTTGGCACGGCCCATGCTTTTTCAACTCCGTCGCGACACTCCAGGGCGGTCCGACTGAGATGCTGCAAGGTTAATGGGTTTTCCGAGCGGATGATCAGTCGGGCCGCTTTTTATTTGGTCTTAATGTGGAATCCGGCCCAGCGCCGGAGCCTTCAAACCCGCCGCTCCGTAAAGCGCGGCTCGCAAAGACGCGGCAAGGGATCGGGCGGTAATGCTGTCCCGGCAGAGCGCGCGGATCACGCGGACGCTTCCCCCGAGCGGCCCGTGGCCGAGATAGGTGCTTTCGCCGTTCAAGGCGTCGAGCGCCTCCTCCGGCCATTGTTTCACGAAAGCACCCGCCGCGTAGATGGAAAGGTAGTGCGCGGCCTCGAATCTGACTCGCAGGGCCTCAAGACTGTGATCGCCCGGCCGGAGCTCGTAGCGCTCGCGGACCAACAGCTTTTCCGTGGACCAAAGGTCCAGCTCCCAGCGCAAACTCTGATAGAGAAACGCCTCGCCCATCGCCACTCGGCCCGGCGCGATCCATTCGAGGAACAAAAGCGAAGCCGACGGATGAAGCCGGATCTCCGTGCCCTGATGATAACACGCCCCGGCATGCGGGATGAACGGCTCGGGGTTCCACTCTAACAATGCATTCTCCCCGATGCTGAATTTCTGATAGTTCGCGGCGGGCTTGCCGGAACGCGTTGGATAGACCCGCGAGGCGGCGGGGGTGGAGAGGCAGAGTTTCGCGCCGTCGTTGACTGAAACATCGATGTCCACACGATCCCCATCGAAGAAACCCGCGGTGGGATTGGCAATGTTGAGCACGAGCGTGCCTTGAT
>DAISZP010000370.1:0-5609 GCA_036824745.1 Luteolibacter sp. | reverse complement strand
AAGCACATCGGCATGCACGCCCACAACAACCTCCAGCTCGCCTTCGCCAACACCGTGGAAGCCATCATCCTCGGAGCCAACCGCGTGGACGCCACCCTGATGGGCCTCGGACGCGGCGCGGGCAACTGCCCGATGGAGATCCTGTTAGGATTCCTGCGCAATCCGAAGTTCAAGCTGCGCCCGGTGATCGACTGCATCCAGAACACGATCCTGCCCATGAAACAGCAGTTCGATTGGGGCCCGTCCAT
Source organism: Luteolibacter sp. (assembly GCA_036824745.1). GTDB lineage: Bacteria > Verrucomicrobiota > Verrucomicrobiia > Verrucomicrobiales > Akkermansiaceae > Luteolibacter. The sequence goes on along the minus strand of DAISZP010000370.1, from coordinate 5,361 downwards.
CCCCTACAACATCTCCGGGCAGATGAACCTCCACCCTAAAAGCGCGATGGCCTGGCGGGAAGGCCCCTCTCCGGACGACTACCTCGCGTTTTACGACCAGACAATGGCGGATGTTTGAAACAAGGCCCACCCGGCTCGTGCATCCTTGCCGCGGACTGGCGGCCCCCATAGTTTGGCTTCATGAAGTTTCATAACTCCATTTGCAGGGCTATGAGTCGTAACGCTTCGCGACTCGTCGACGAATGAATGGTCGGCGATCAATGCCACTCTCACGCACATTGTCGGTTCCAGTTTGTCTTGGCCTAGGGTTTCACACCTGGATGGCTTACACCATCACTGGCATTCTGCCCGGTTACTCGGGTTCATTCTACTGGTTCACGCTTCCTCACTTGGTTCTCGTGCCTCTGGCGGCTGCGGCGGTTGCCATCCACGCCAAACGCCGGACGAAATCTTCGTTTGTTTCCGCGTTGGTTTGCCTTTCATGTCTGCTGCCCACTTGGTTTTTTGCAGCCTCGCAGTGGCCGGGCGGTGATGATGGTCCGGGAATGGCTTGGGTTTTCGGAATCGGGCTTGTCTCACTGTTGAGCGCGGCAATTGGATTGCCGCTGGTTTGTCTCGCACACAGACTTCACAGAAGAGGCTCGTGACAAGTACTTCAGGAAATGTAGCTCAAGCAGGCATCGGAATAGGCGAAGGAAGAGGCAGGGCGTTGAAGGCTGCATCTCTGGCACGCCGCGGCTCCCTAACAGAAGTGTCTTCGGAATCGGCCCAAACCACCTCCGGCCATTACAAACACGGCGGGAGGTGGAATTGACCCTTCGTTGCCTCCTGCTAGGCTCGCGCCGCTATGAAAGCAAACTTGTTTGTGGCAGGCCTCCTGCCCGTGGAATCCACCTCGTGGCTTCCCTACCTTGTGGTGATCCTCGTGATCGGTCTGGCAATCGTGTTCTTCCGACCCATCCTCCAACTCCTCGGGGTAGTGATCATTCCGGAGGACAAGATCGGGCTGGTGACCAAGAAATTCGCGCTGATGGGCGCTCACAAGGAACTCCCCAGCGGGCGCATCATCGCCATTCAGGGCGAGGCGGGCTATCAGGCACAGACGCTGGCTCCCGGTCTCTATTTCTGGAAGTGGATCTGGCAGTATGAAATCACGCTCCAGCCGCTGATGGTCGTGCCGGAAGGCAGCATCGGCCTGATCATGGCCAAGGACGGCGCACCGCTCCGCAAAGGCGCGGTGCTTGCCCGCCAGGTGGATTGCCAGATGTTCCAGGACGCCGTCGCCTTTCTCGACAACGGCGGACAAAAAGGACGCCAGGCCGCGTTTCTAACACCCGGAACCTACCGGATCAACACGTTCTTGTTCGATGTAAGCTTCGCCAAGATGACCCGCATCAATGAGAACATGGTAGGCATCGTGACCACGCTCGATGGCGAACCGCTCGGTGAAGGCCAGATCGCAGGCCGGGTCACCGAGGGCCATAACAATTTCCAGAACGCCGACGCGTTCCTCGCCGCCGGCGGCTGCCGCGGCCTCCAGCCGCAGGTCATCCTGGCAGGCTCGTTCTTCCTCAATCCATGGTTCGTGCTCGTGGAGGAGATCCCGATGACAGAGATCGCCATCGGCCACGTCGGCGTGGTGATCAGCTATTATGGCGAAGAAGGCGTGGACGTCAGCGGCGTCGAATTCAAGCACGGCAACATCGTCAGCCGCGGGCAGAAAGGCGTGTGGGCGGAACCGTTAGGCCCCGGCAAGTATCCGCTCAACACCTACATCCTCCGCGTCGAACACGTGCCCACCACCAACCTCGTGCTCAACTGGGCCAACGCCCGCAGCGAGGCCCATCAACTCGACAAACACCTTTCCACCATCACCGTCCGGTCAAGGGACGGCTTCCCCTTCAATCTCGATGTCTCGCAGATCATCCACATCCCGATGACCGAGGCCAGCAAGGTGATCGCCCGCTTCGGAAACATGAACAATCTCGTTTCCCAGGTGCTGGAGCCCACCATCGGAAACTACTTCCGCAACAGCGCGCAGGACAGCGACGTCATCGCCTTCCTCTCGACCCGCAAGGAACGCCAGGCCTCCGCCAAAGAACACATCAACCTCGTTCTCGACCAATACGACGTCAATGGAGTGGACACCCTCATCGGCGACATCGCTCCGCCGGAGTCACTCATGAAAACTCTGACGGATCGCAAGCTGGCCGAGGAACAAAAAGTCACCTACGACACCCAGCGCCTCGCCCAGGAAACCCGCCAGGATCTCGAAAAGGAAACCGCCATCGCCGACATCCAGAAACAAATCGTGCAGGCCGACCAAGGCGTGCAGATCGCAGAACGCATCGCCGACGCCGCGGTCAAGAAGGCCGAGGGCGACGCCGCCTCGGTGAAACTCAATGCCAGCGCGGAAGCCGAACGCACCAAGATGATCGCCGCCGCCGAGGCCGAGCGCATCGCCCGCACCGGCTCCGCTGAGGCCGAGAAGATCCTCGCCATCGGCAAGGCCAACGCCGAGGCCTATCAGCTCCAGGTTACCGCCATGGGCAACGACAACTTCACCCGCACCAAGATCGCGGAGATCATCGGCCGCGACCACGTGAAGATCATGCCGGACATCCTGATCGCCGGGGGGAATGGCGACGCCACCGGCGGTCCCCTGGCCGGCCTGCTTGGCATGAAACTCATGCAGGAACTCGGTGGATCCGCTCAGCCTGTTCCGCCCGCGGAATTGCCAAAGACCTCCCCTGTTCCGCCATCCACTCCTTCCGCCTGATCGATTGAACACGCCTCGCTCCACCCACCCGCAACGGGTGGGTGGAGAATCGCAACTGAAGGGTTGCCGAACGCTCAGGAACTCCCTCAGATTCCGCGCGTGATCTCACTCGCCAAGATTTTCGGAAAGTCGGACCGGTTCTTTGAACTGCTCAGCGCCAGCGCCAAGTCCGCCCATCAAAGCATCGAAGCCCTCGCCCGGCTGCTCAAGGAATCCAACGGCAATGTTTCGCTCGCCGAGCTTTCCGTCGCCCGCCGCAATGAGAAAAAGAACGCGGAAACCATCAGCGAGGAACTCGTGAAGGTTTTTGTCACGACTCTCGAACGCGAGGACATCGAAGCACTCTCCCGCGCGCTTTACCGGATTCCCAAAACGGTCGAAAAATTCGGCGAGCGCTACGAAATCATGAATCATCTGGTAAATGCCAGCGACTTCGCCCCGCAAATGGCCATCGCCCAGGAAGCGGCGTCCGTCGTCGTCCGCATGGTGGACATGCTGCCGCACAATCCGAAACTCGAAGCCATCAAGGCGGAGAACGACAAAATGCAGGAACTGGAAAGCCGCGCTGACGTGCTGGTGCTCGGTTACCTCAAGGAAATCTACTCCGGGCGTATTGATCCGATCAAGGCGATGGCCATGCGCGACCTTTACGACCTGCTGGAAAAGGTCATCGATCGCTGCCGGGACGCCTGCAACGTCACTTCGCAGATCGTGCTGAAAAACTCCTGATCCCCGCCCACCATGACGCTTGGGATCATCTTTCTGGTCATCTTCATCGCGCTGGCCTTTGAGTATATCAATGGTTTCCATGACACGGCGAACTCCATCGCCACCATCGTCGGAACCAAGGTGCTCACGCCAAGGCAGGCGATCGCACTGGCCGCCATCACCAACCTGATCGGCGCGCTGGCCGGTCACGCCGTGGCGAAGACGGTCTCGTCCGGTCTCGTGGACGCCCAGTTCATCTCACCGCTCGTCATCGTGTGCGCTTTAGTCGGCGGCATCGTGTGGAACCTCATCACCTGGTGGTTCGGCATGCCATCCAGTTCGACCCACGCGCTCGTCGGCGGCATTTGCGGCGCTGCCCTTGCAAGTTCCCACGGAAATTGGAAGTCGATCATCTGGTCGGTCGAGAAAATCAAAGACGGCAAGCCGGTGATGGAGGGCGTGCTGCACAAGGTGATCATTCCAATGGTCACTTCACCGGTCATCGGCTTCTTCGGTGGATTCATCATCATGGGTTTCCTTTACGCCATCCTGCGTTGGTCGAGGCCGCGTTTCGTGAACCGCTTTTTCGGAAAACTCCAGATCGCCAGCGCCGGGTACATGGGGTTCGCCCACGGTCTGGCCGACGCGCAGAAGACCATGGGCGTGATCACCCTCGCTCTCGTCACCGCCACCGCGGCGGGCAGCTTCGACCAGCTACCGTCCTGGCTCAATTTCCTGCGCATGGACAAGACCTCGGTGGCGGAACACTGCATCCTTGAAATCGGCAGGAAAAACGTGACCCCTGAGGAAATGAAAACCGCTGCCGCCACCTTGGAAAAGGAAGCGGTTAGAATCCCGCGCGGCGAGTTCCGCGAAGCCTTCCTCTCACTCGCGGCAAAGGCCTATGAAAACCTCGGGGAAACCGAAACCGCCAACCGGGTTTCAGCCATGGCCCATGACACCCACCTCGCCGCCATCGCCCACGAGGAAGCGCGTGTTCTAACCAAAATTCCGGTTCTCGGGAGAATGGTGGCCGCCAAGATCAGCGATTGGAACAAGACGCTGGCCAAGGAAATGGAAACCGCAAGCGCGGCCGGCAAACACCCGCTCGCCGTCGCATCGAAGAAAGTCGATGAGCTTTCGCCGGACGTTCCGCCATGGATCAAGATCATCTGCTCGCTCACCATGGCCGCCGGCACCGCCGCGGGCGGATGGCGCATCATCAAGACCCTGGGCCACAAGATGGTGAAACTTCAGCCCGTGCACGGATTCGCCGCGGAAACCACCGCCGCCACCCTGCTCGCGGTGACCGGAAGCCTCGGCATGACGGTTTCCACCACCCACAGCGTGACCACCGCGATCATGGGAGTCGGCTGCGCCAAACGATTCAACGCCCTCAAGTTCTCGCTCATCGAGCGCATCATCTGGGCCTGGATCCTCACGCTGCCCGCCGCGGGCATCGTCGCCTATCTGATGGTGTTGCTCTTCCGCTTGTTTGGCTGGGTCCCCTGATCAACGAAGGCCAGGGTGTTCATTCCACCCGAATACCCAAAACCCATATTCGCGGAATCAATTCCGCGCTCCGGCAGAAGCACCGCCTCTAACCGACCACCGCCTTGCCCGCGGCTTCTCCGGTGGCGAAACAGGTTCCCATCACCCGGATCGATGCCTGGGCGTCGTGATCGGCGGAAATGCAACGACCGGCGACGAACAAGCGCTCGGTTCCCCTGGGTTTCAAGCAGCGCAGCGGAATCCCCGCCGGTCGGTTCTCGCGGGGGAAATGCAGACGCGGACCTTTGGCGGATTCGCGAAACTCCATCGGCCAGGTGGCGAGCGCCACTTCGTCCTCAAAACGGTTGCCGCTCAGCAGATCC
>DAISZP010000369.1:0-5623 GCA_036824745.1 Luteolibacter sp. | reverse complement strand
CGGGTTCGATTCCCGCCGCCCGTACCACCTCAAGGCAGTGAGAATATAGGTCAGAGACCTGTGGGATGGTCCACAAAGGCCGCTCGCACTGCAAACCTCTTCGATACCTCGGAGGCAATAGCCCGCACGCCAAAGGTTTCGGTCGCATAATGGCCCGCATAAAGAAGATTGATGCCAATCTCCTCGGCCAATGAGTAGCTCCAATGCGGCCCCTCACCCGTAATGAACGCATCTATGCCCTCCGCCGCAGCCTTGCCAACCTCGCTTCCCGCGCCGCCGGTGACGATTCCGACTTTCGAGACATTCTGAGCACCTCCCGGACAGGTGTGGACTTTGCCACTGACGGCGAGTTCAACTGCATTAGCCAATTCAGCGAGCGTTCCGGACCAATTTCCCTTCACCCCAAGATATTGGCCCTTTTGTTCAAAAAACGGCTCCATGTCGGAGAGTCCCACTCTTTGGGCCAGCAACGAATTGTTTCCAAACACCGGGTGCACATCCAGCGGGAGGTGACTCGAATAGATCGCCAAACCGGCGTCTATGGCAGTTTTGAGTTTCTTGTAAAACGCACCGGTGACTGCTTGCGCACCCTGCCAAAACATTCCGTGGTGAACCACCAGCAAACCCGGACCACCCGCCGCGGCCTTTTCGACCACCAGGAGAGAGGCGTCCACAGCGGCCACAATCCGATCCACCCTGCCCTCGTTGGCCAACTGGAGACCGTTCATCGCCCCCGGATAATCCGTGATCGAGTTGGTTCTGAGTTCCTGATCCAAAAACGCCACGATTTCCGCCAAGTCCGCCATGCGGTGGAGGCTATTCATCTCGGCTCCAAATGACAACATCCGGCGTCTCCGAAACCAAATTTCCGGCAACAAATTCCACAAAGTCAGCCGCCAAAGGTGCTTGCCAGTGTTTCATTCCACCATGCCACCGGAGATGCAAATCCGCGGCATGGAGCGCGTGACGAGACAGGAGCAACTGACTCCTCAACTCGGGTGTCCACCCCGTTTCCATCCACCGCAAATATTCCGACCCATCACCTGAATAGATCTTGTCCCCTACAATCGGATGCCCGGAGTGGGCCAGATGCACCCGGATTTGGTGCATCCTGCCGGTTTTAGGGAAACAGCGGATCACGGAAAAACGTCCCTCCTCTCTGAGAAACCGGTTTTCCAACAGGAAGCGGGTCAAACACGATTTTCCCTCGGGGTGGACAATTTGGCGAACCCAGATGGTCGATGGCCCGAAGTCCCCTGCCCTCGCGATGGGTTCCCCGCAGGTCCATTCGTCCGCTTCCGGCCATCCATGGACCACGGCGAGGTATTCTTTCTCCACTTCCCGGCGGTCGAAGATCATTCCGAGTTCCCGTGCGGCGGCAGTGTGCTTCGCCACTAGAACAAGTCCGCTGGTGTCACGGTCGAGGCGGTTGACAATGGCGGGTTTCGCACCGTTGGCGATGTCGTAGGCCAGCAGTCGCTCGATGCCACCCAGCAGGGTGGGCTCGGGTTTCAAATTCGCCGGATGGACGATCAATGGAGCGGGTTTATCCACCACAAGCCAGTCGTCCGACTCGTCGATCACGGTGAAATTCACGACCACCTGAAGACTCATGGCGGGGAAACACAAAAAGCCAGAGACCCGAGTTTTCGGGTCCCTGGCGGTTTGAAAGCGTCAATGAATCCTATGGATCAGGACTTGTAGCGGAGGCGCTTCTTGTGACGATTCTGCTTCATGCGCTTCTTGCGCTTGTGCTTGTTGATCTTGGTCTTACGGCGTTTCTTGATGGAGCCCATGGCGTTTGCGTTCGGGGTTGGTTTTCGGTAAAAAATTTCAGGGAACGATCTTGTTGAGCGGGTATTCGATGATCCCCTCAGCGCCGAGGCGCTTGAGCTCGGGGATGATGTCCCGGACGACGATCTCGTCAATCACCGTCTCCACGGCCACCCAGCCTTCTTCGGACAGGTTGGAAATGGTCGGTCGGCGGAGAGAGGGAAGCTTTTCGATCAGTTCCGCGAGTTTGGAACTGGGAAGGTTCATTTTCAACCCCACCTTGCCGCGCGCGCCGAGGGCGGCTTTGAGAAGCAGGGAGATGCGCTCCATTTTCTCGCGTTTCCACGGATCGGCGAATGCCACGGGATTGGCGTAAAAGTGCGGGAACGAAGTGAGCAACGTATCCACGATGCGCAGACGGTTCGCCTTGATCGAGGAGCCGGTTTCCGTGACGTCCACGATGGCATCAACGAGATCCGGCACCTTCACTTCGGTGGCTCCCCAGGAGAATTCGACTTCGGCATTGATGCCGCGCTCCTTGAGCCAGCGTTTGGTGATGCCCACGCCTTCGGTGGCGATGCGCTTGCCTTCGAGGTCCTCGGCTTTCCGGATCGGAGAATCCTCGGGAACTACCAACACCCAGCGGGTGGGACGAACCGTGGCACGCGAATAGGGAAGTTCGCCCATGTCCACGAGTTCGACTTCGTTTTCGTAAGCCCAATCGTAGCCGGTGATGCCACAATCGATGAAACCTTGTCCCAAATAGCGGCCCACCTCCTGGGCGCGGATCAGAAACAGGTCGAGCTCCGGATCATTGGAACTCGGGCGAAGTCCGCGCGAGGAAACGTAAACCTCGTAGCCAGCCTTCGAGAGAAGTTCCACGGTGGGTACTTCCAGGCTGCCTTTCGGAATCGCAAATTTGAGCGTGCGTGATGAGTCCGGCATGAGGGGCGGGCGTTTTAGCCAGCAACCGACGGGAATCAAGCCGTGTTTTGCATTTTTTCTGATTTCCACGGGCAGGTTCCGCCCACGTAACCCAGCCATTGCGTCCCGCCCCGGCCCTTGCATAATGCGCCGCATTCCTCGAATGCTCACCCTTCTGAAAATCCGCAATCTCGCCCTGGTGGACGAACTCGTCTGGGAACTCGGCCCCGGATTGATCGGCGTGACCGGTGAAACCGGCGCCGGCAAGTCCGTCATCGTCGGTGCCCTGAAACTCGTGCTCGGCGAGCGCGCCGACAAGTCGCTCATCCGCACCGGCGAGGAGTCCTGCTCGGTGGAAGCCGTGTTCGAACTCATCGATCCTCTGGAAGTCAACGCGATCCTCGAAGACGGCGGACTCACGCCTTGCGACGACACCCAGCTCATCGTCCGCCGCGTGATCGGCCAAACGGCCAACCGACAGTTTGTCAACGACTCCCCCGTCACGCTGGCATTGCTCAAGCGGCTCGGCGAGCACCTCGTCGATCTGCACGGACCGCACGATCACCAGTCGCTGCTTTCCACCGAACGTCAGCTCTCAATGCTCGACGCCTACGCCGGAGCGGAAACCGCCCATCAATCCTACCGCGAATCATTCCGAGCATGGAGGGCTAAAGCCACCGAACTCGACGAACTCCGCCACGCGGAAAACGCCAGCGAGCAGGAAATCGAGCTGCTGCGTTACCAGATCCAGGAAATCGAGAGCGCCAACCTCAAACCCGAGGACGAACAAGACCTCGAAGACCGCTGGCGGAGGGCTGCGAACGCGAGCCGCCTCGTTGAAACCGCCGCGGCTGCCGCGACCGCGCTCAATGGCGATGACGGTATCCTGGAACGTCTTTCCGAAGTGCAGCGGCTCGTCCGCGATCTGGAGAAACTTGATCCCTCGATCCGAGAACAAACCTCGTCACTCGAATCCGCCGTGCTCGAACTCCAGGACCTCGAAAGCAACCTCACCGAATACGCCGGGGAACTCTACATCAATCCGGCCGAAGCCGCCTCGCTCGAAGAGCGCGTGAATTTGTTAGAATCCCTCAAGCGCAAATACGGGCCCTCCCTTGCCGACGTGCTCGCCCGCCGTGACCAAGCCGCAGCTCGCCTCGATTCCATCGAAAACCGCGGCGAGAAACTTGAAACGCTGGCCAAAGAACTCGCCGCCTGCCGCACGGCGCTCGACTCCGCCGCCAAGTCACTGAGCGCCATCCGCAAAAAGTCCGCGCCGAAGCTCGCCAAGGAAATCGCCGCCCAACTCAAGGATCTCGGTTTCAAACAATCGTCCTTCGAAGTTCCGCTCCAGAATCTAGCAGATCCCGGTCCGCAGGGTTTCGAGAGCGTCGAATTCCAGTTCGGCCCCAATCCCGGCGAGCCGCTGCTTCCACTGCGCCAGATCGCTTCGTCCGGCGAAATCAGCCGCGTCATGCTCGCCGTGAAATCCGCACTTGCCGATCAGGACGCCACTCCGCTCATGGTGTTCGATGAGATCGACGCCAATGTCGGCGGCGAAGTCGCCCGTGCGGTCGGCCGCAAGATGGCCGCGCTTGGCACCAGGCACCAGGTCGTCGCCATCACCCACTTCCCGCAGGTCGCGGCCACGGCGGCGGCGCACTTCGTGGTCGAGAAAGAAGTCAGCGGCGGCCGCACCCGTTCCCGGCTTTTTCCGGTGCAGGGAGAAACCCGCATTCAGGAATTGGTCCGCATGCTCGGCGGCGGCGGCGAACAAGCCCGGGCCATGGCGGCGTCATTGCTTCATCCATCGAACTGATCCGAAACTTGCCGGAAACCCTTCCAATCGAACCAGCGCAACGACGCATCATCGGCCGCCGTGAGTGGCTCGCCCTGCCGGAGCTCGGTGTGTTTCCCATCAACTGCAAGATCGACAGTGGAGCGCGCAATTGCAGCCTGCACGCCGAGAACATCGAAGTCTCGGAAGACCGCCGCTGTGTCGAATTCACCACCCTCAATCACTACGGCAGGGAGGTCCGCTGCCGCGCGGCCATCGCCCGCTTCGGACGTGTCCGGAGTTCCACCGGAGTAGCCCGCAAGCGGGTGTTCATCGAATCCACCGCCATGCTTCCCGGCGGCTTCAGCAAGCTCATTTTGATCAGCCTCGCCAACCGCTCGGACATGAATTGCCCGCTTCTGTTAGGCCGCAGCGCGCTCGCCGGACATTTTCTCGTCGATCCCCAGGGCCACCACCTGCTTGGCAGCCGCCGCAAACTCGAAGCCGAACTTCTGGACCACTCGTGATCTCCTTGATTCTCCGGAACGTCCCCCCCACCCTCGCCGCGTGATGCGGTTCGCGGTGCTTGGCAGTGGAAGTGGAGGAAACTCGGCGCTCGTCGAGTGCGGTGGAGCGCGCCTGCTGATCGATGCCGGCCTCAGCGCGAAACAAATCACCCTGCGGCTTCAAAAACTCGGAATCGACCCCGCGTCGTTGGACGGCATCCTGCTCACCCACGAACACGGCGACCACATCAAGGGCCTCAAGGTCCTCTTGAAACAACACCGCCTCACGGTCTTCGCCACGCCACAGACCGCGATGGTTGTTAGAGAAACCGGTATCGAAGGAGGCGTTTGGAAAACCTTCGAAACCGGACAAACCTTCGCCGTCGGCGGCTCTCAAATCCGCAGTTTCTCCATCCAACACGACGCCGTGGATCCAGTGGGCTTCGTCATCGGCGGCAGCGACCGGAAACTTGGTTTCGTTTCCGACGCCGGCCACGTCACCCACAGCATGACCGAATGCCTGCGCGGGCTTCATGGTCTCTTCGTCGAGGCGAACTACGACGACGACCTCCTCGAATCCGACACCAAGCGCCCGTGGTCGATCAAACAACGCATCAGTTCCCGCCACGGCCATCTTTCCAAC
>DAISZP010000368.1:0-5687 GCA_036824745.1 Luteolibacter sp. | reverse complement strand
GTCTGGCCTTCTCCGGCGTTGGGATTTTCAAACTTCCGCACCCGGCCGAGCGAGAGTTTGCCGAGCATGTCCGCCGGCTGGGCGAAACCGTCGCGCAATTTGTTGCCGGCCAGTTCGAAATACGAACCCGCTTCCGGCAGGCCGATGCCGAGGATTTTCTGATAGTGATCCGCCGCCCTGTCATAGACGCCCATTTGTTCGAGGACCATGCCCAATTCCCAATGCACGCTGGGGTCTTCCGGAGACTGGAGCAGGGCGTCCTCCAGCTTGGTGATCGCCTTGACCATGTCCCCTGCCACGCGGGCTTGGCGGGCTTCGTTGACCAGACGCTCCGTCCGCGGATCGGCGATGGCGGGCGTCATCAATGGAGTGGGTTTCAAGGCCGGCATCACTGGTGCCTCCTGCGTCACGGGAGGCCGGGAAACCACCGAGCCCAAGGGCGCGGCCGGCGTGTTGGCGGGAGCGGTCGGAACCCTCACCACCACCGGTTTCATCACGGCTTTTTCGACGACTTTCACCACCTTCGAATCCTCGAAGCGGGTCGCCATGGCCATGCCCGCCACCAGCAATTGCGTGAACGCCATCAAGCCGAGCACCCAGCACGCCACGGGAAACACCGGCCAGCGGCTGATCCGGGCGTCGAGAGGACTTTCGGCATTCATGGGCGCAAGATGACCATCCCCCCCTTCCCTGTCAATCCGGGTGGCCATGTCACCTCGCCGCGGGTTTGGCCACCTCCACCGCGTAAATGTTCGGCTCGCCGTTTTTGTTCGAGCAGAAGACGATCCAACGGCCGTCCGGGCTGAACACGGCGTTCGGTTCGATCACCGAATAGTCGTGGTGTTTGAGGTTCACCAGCTTTTCGGATTTCAACACGCCGGTGCGGATGGACTTCGATGGAACCGCAGCCGGTGGAGATTCGGCGAGCTCCGGGCGGAACAAGTAAATCCACTTCCCGTCCTTCGCGCGGGCCACGTTTTCCGGTCCGCCGCCATCGCCGGCAAAGAGTTTACCGTCCGGCGAGATGGTGTAGTGCACCGACCATTCGTCGCGTTCGAGGTGATGCCAGGTGCGCCTGCCGGTTTTCACGTGGTAGCCCGCGAGCCAGAACACCTCGCTTCTTGGAGTTTGGAGATCATACCAAACTGTTGATCCATCCGCGCTCCAGAACTCATGCCCGGCGATCTCCATCGGCATCGTGCGCTGGTGGATGTTTTTCAAACCACTGCCATCCGTGCGGATGATCCAGGTCCGTGTGACCTTGTGCCACATGCCTTCATGGCAGAACAAAAGCCGATGGGGATCCGTCGGGGAAAACTGCACGTGGTTCAGCCAATCCCTGCAGCGGTTGAAACGATTCACCACCTTGCCGGTCTTCAGATCGAGCGTGAACAATTCCATCGGCAGCTTCTTCGCGAGACGGTCCTCCATCATGCGGCCCTTCTGTTTCATGAACGCGGCCTCGTCCATCGGCTTGCGGTCGCGCGCCGGTTCGGAGCCATTTGTTAGAGTGATGGTTCCCGCGGCGAGCGTTTCATCGCAGTTGATCGCATCGACGTTCCAACGCGGCGGCAAGGTGGCGATTTCGCGCCGCCCGCGGGTCTGCGGGTCGTAAACCAACAGCGTGCGGTCCCTGCGGTAATACACGCGGCCGAACTTGCGCCCCACCTCGATGAGCCGCGCTTTCTCCGGCACCAGGGTTTCCGTTTTCCGCGAATCCAGATCCACCGCGCGGATGCCGCTCGGCGAGGAATACACCAGCCGCCCGTCGCGCAGAAAGGCATGCTGCGTGAAATACAACGAGCGGCTTCCAGCCTCATCCGACACCCGCACCACCCGATGCCCGGTATCGCGATCCACCCACTCCCGCGGCCCGAGGGATCGCAAGGCGGTGCAGTTCGAAAACACGAACATCGCCAGCAGGGAAACGGTCAAGCGGCAGGCAGATGCAATCATCGCAACGGCGTACGCGGCAAATCCTCGGGATCTTTCGCCTCCTTGGAAACGGATTCAAATCGCAACCGGCAGCTTCAACACGAAACACGCCCCGGATTTCGAGGTTTCGCACACCAGATCCCCGCCCTGCTCACGGGTGAGGCGGCGGGACAGGGCAAGGCCGAGGCCGACACCCGGTTTGCTCTCCGCCGCTTCGTGGGCGGACTTGTGGAAGGCGCGGAAAATCCGGCCGCGCTCGCCATCGGAAATGCCGCTGCCGTGATCGCACACCCGGATTTCGACGAAACGATCCGCGGGTTTCGCTGAAACGGTGACCACCGGCGGCTCGGAACCCGCCGCATACTTCGCCGCGTTGTCGATCAGGTTGAACAGGATGTGCTCCACCGCCGCCGTATCCGCGCGGACCTTGGTCTGGCAGGTGGCGTCCATCTCCAAACTCAACCCAGCGGTGGCCAGCCGCGCTTCCAGCCGCTCGCGCGATTGCCCTAACAAGCCTGCCACGGCGATCTCGCGCACGTTCGAACGCGCGTTGCCCCGCTCGATGCGCGAGAAGGCGAGCACGTTCTCGACCAGGTGCGATAGCCGGTCCGCCTCGCGCGACAGAACGCGGAGATATTCGCCGCGTTTCTCCGGCTTCACCGCGCCGGTTTCCAGCATGTCCGAATACAGCCGGAAGGTTGTTAGAGGCGTGCGCAGTTCGTGCGTCACCGCGGAAACGAACGACGCGCGCCTTTCTGATAGGCGCATCACTCCGTGGACCAGCGCCGCTGCCATGGCGATGGCCGCGAGCACCGCGATCCATCCGGCGATGAGCGTCGCATTCCAAGTCACGGGCGTGGCGGCGCTCACATCCGTTCTCTCCAAATGGTATGGCAGCGAAACGAGCGAGAGCGGATCCGACCCGCCATTCAACCTCGGTTTCAGGTCAGCCCCATCCAGCAGGTCGGAGATCTCGGCGATCAGCAGCTCCCGCACCTTGGATGAATCCAGCCACACACCCTGGATCATGCCTGTTAGGGCCGGTCCGGAAAACTCGACCCGCCGCAGGAGATACAGCTCGCCGCCGATCCATACGGCCCGCATCACGCCGAGTTCGCGGATGGAAAGAGACGACCAATTCGTGACGGCCGCGGTGTTTGACAAGAACGCCTGGTCATCGAGCGTCTTGGCGCGCTGGGCGAGCTCGATCCGGTTGGAATCGTTCTGATAGGTCGGGTTGTACCGGTTCTGCTGGAGGGGTTGGAGCTTCTGCTGAGCGGCCTGCTGCTTGAGACTCCCGTTGTCCTTCGGCACCGCTTGCCAGGCGATCTCACTTTTTCCCACAGCCGCGCTGCAAGCCATCGACGACAAGCCCGGGATCTCCGCCACGGCGGAGTCATCGGAAAACCTGATCTCTTCCGCGCCATCCATGATCGTGAAACGGGCTTTCACCTCTGGAGAAACCGGAACGCCCAATGAAATGGAACCCATCGGCGGCCTCTGATTTTCACGCAATACGATGGCCGAACCCGCCGCGTCCATGCGCCAGAGGGCCAGTCTGGTCTGCTCTTCGATCACGGCGCGCGCCTCGGACCGCGCCTGCTCGCGTTTCGAATCAAGCACATTGCGCGTGAGCCACGCCATCGCGCCGATGACGAGAACCGCGCACGCGATCAGCGCCGACCACACGCAAATTCCCCTGGGAGCCCTCACGCGCCGCCTCCGTTCTGATAGATCCAGCCCTTGCCGCGGACTGTTGTTAGAATCCGCTGCTCCTTGTCACCGAGTTTGTTCCTCAGGTGCATCACGTGCATGTCGAGTGTGCGCGTCTCGGTTTTCGCGGGATCGAGATTCCAGAGCTGCCTCAGGATCTCCTCGCGGGTGACGAGACGGCCGTTGGAGTCGATGAAGTAGCGCAACAATCCGGCCTCGCGATCGGAAAGCTCTTCGCTGCGGCCGTCCTCGAACTCAATCACGCAACGGCCGAAATCCACCGTGCCGCCGCAGACGGCGCGCCGGTCCGCGGGAGCCGCGCGCTCGCAGCTGCGGCGCAGCACGGCGTCCACCCGGGCTAACAGCTCTTTCATGCTGAAGGGCTTCACCACGTAATCGTCCGCGCCGTTGACCAGGCCGCGCACGCGGTCGTTCTCCTCGCCGCGGGCGGATAGAATGATCACAGCCTGGCCGGGGCGCTTGCGTTTCAACGCTTCGAGAATGTCGAACCCGGAGGGCCCCGGCATCACCAGATCGAGCAGGAGCAGCCGGTAGTTCGCCTTGAGCGCGGCCTCCATGCCCGCGTGGCCGTCCGCCGCCTCCAGCGTCTGATAACCCGCGTATTCCAACACATCGACGATCCCCCGGCGCACGGCGGGATCGTCTTCGATGACGAGGATGGTGATCGGTAACACGGTGAGTTCATGCCGAGTGGATCACGTTTCCGCCGCGGTGTCGGTAAAAGGAATGTAAATTCTCAGGCCGCGTCCTTCTTCTCCGCCTCCGCGGGCTTCGCGGCTTCCTTCGGAATGTCCCATGCGGTGAGCCATTCCTGTTTCACGCGCTTGAACCCTTGTTCCTCAAGCCGCTTTTCCATGTCAGGAAAATGCGCGGCTCCGTAGAACACGCCGAGGTTCTTTTTACCGGCGGTGATCTCGCGGTTCACCACCTCGACGCAGCGCTGGTTGCGGTCGCTGATGATCACGCTCTGCCCGGCGAAGGCGGCGATCTGGTCGTCGCCCTGGCCGAGCGTGTGGACGATTTCGAGTTTCACGAGGTTGGATTTTCCGGAAAGCATGGCAGTGAGGAGCTTCGCGGCATCCGGTTGTTTCGCGGGCTCCGGCGCGTCCTTCCCCGCCTTCAGCGCAAGGCCTAACAACGACTCGCCACGCTCCTTATGCATCTTGGCGAACTCATCGTAGGTGAGGTCCGCGTGGACGAAGTTCTTTGCGGTGTAGTCCACGTTTTCCATCTGCCCGGAGAGTTTGAGAAACTTCGCCACCATGTCGTAGATCGAGTGGAGGGCGGAGAGGTCCTGTTTCTTTTCCGCTTTCGTTTCCTCGGGTTCCTCCTGTTTTTGCGCGAGCCTCTCGCCGCCGATCATTTCGAAGAGCACGGCGTCGTATCCCTTGAAGCGTTCGTTGAGTTTTTCGTAGTAGGCCTTGTCCGCGATGTGCACGGCTCCGATGAGGTCCACACTGGTGCCGTCCTTCTCGTATCGGGTCACCGCGGTTTGCAGTCGGGCCGCTGTTTCATCCTCGTCCACGCGGATGAAGCCGTCCTTGGACTCATCGGCGGCGGGGCTGAGCGCCAGCATGAGAAACGAGGCGGCGGCGGAGAGGAACGGAAGTTTCATGAGGTGGATCGATGGATGCCTGAAGGAAACGCCGCCAGACACCGGAATTGTTCGCAAAAGGCCCGCCACGCCGCCGTTGCGCCCCGCGGTTTTCCCGGCTACATACGGGCGGAACGATGACTTCACCCCTGAGCTACTGCCCGGACCTGCTCCACTACGCCCGCCGCGAGACCCGCGAGGTGATGGTGGGAAATGTCGGCATCGGCGGAAACAACCCGATCCGCGTACAATCGATGATCACCTCGGACACCCGCGACACGCCGGCCTGCGTGGCGGAGGTGCTGGGACTGGCGGAGGCCGGCTGCGAGATCGTCCGCATCACCGCGCAGTCGAAAGTTTACGCCGCGAATCTTGAGAACATCGCCCGCGAGGTGCGCGCGGCGGGCTGCCATGTCCCGCTGGT
>DAISZP010000367.1:0-5696 GCA_036824745.1 Luteolibacter sp. | reverse complement strand
ACGGACGGCAAGGTGCTGATCAAACCCGGCTGGCTGGAAGTTTACGGACGCCAACCGGGCGTCGCCGCAGGCAAGGACGAACTCGTTCCGGTGAACGGCGGCGAGAAGGCGAAGGTGGAGCACATCGAGGTGCTGCACGAGGAAACCAAACCGCCCGCGCGATTCACCGAGTCCACGCTTCTATCAGCGATGGAGGGAGCAGGAAAACTCATCGATGACGAGGCGCTGGCCGAAGCCATGAGCGAGCGCGGACTCGGCACGCCCGCCACACGCGCGGCGACCATCGAGGGACTCATCGCCCAGAAATACATCGCCCGCGATGGCCGCGACCTGCACGTGACGGGCAGCGGCATGCGCCTCATCCAGCTCGTGCGCGAGATGGACATCGAGGGGCTGTATTCGCCGAGGCTCACCGGTGATTGGGAATACAAACTCCGCCAGATGGAGCACGGCCAGCTCAAGCGGGACGCGTTCATGAAGGAGATCATCTCCTACACCCGCGAGATCGTGGACAAGGCCCACAAGCTGGCGGAGGAAACCAAGAACCAGCAGTTTCCCGACCTCAATGTCCCCTGCCCGGCCTGCGGCGCGGAGGCGCTGCGCCAGACGGACGCCACCTACGAGTGCCGGAACCCGGACTGCAAGTTCAAGGCGAAGAAACACATCGCCGGCCGCCTTCTGGCGGAAGACGAGGCGAAGGAACTCTTCAGCAAGGGCTTCGTGGGACCGCTCACCGGTTTCAAGAGCAAGTTCAACAAGCCCTTCGACGCGGCCTTGAAGATGGATGCGAAGTTCAAGATCAACTTCTTCTTCGAGAACGATGACGACGCGACGCCCGAGTTCACCGACGAGCATTTCATCGCGGACGTGGAGCTGCAGGACGGCCGCACGATGAAACTCTACGAGACCGACAAGGCCTATCACCTTCCCGAACTGGTGACGAAGAAGGAGGCCAACGGCATCCGGATCGGCAAACACATCCTGCATCACGACATCACCGTGGAGCAGGTGAAAACGCTGCTCAACAAGGGCAAGACGGAAGTCATCAAGGGCTTCGTTTCCAACCGCACCAAGCGCAAGTTCGACGCGCACCTCACCTTCGATCCGAAGGAAGGCAAGATCGGCTTCGACTTCCCGCCCCGCCCCGCGAAGAAAGCGGCCAAGAAGGCAGCGAAGACGACGGAGGGGTGACGCCCGGGCGAATGCAGTGATTCGACGGGGTTTTGAGGAGTTCAAGCTTCAGCTTGTCTTCCTGTTAGCCCGACATCAATCAGCCGCAGAAACAGCCCGAAGTTTCCCTGAGGACCGGTATCCATGGAGTTCAAGCTTCAGCTTGTCTTCCAGTGAGCGGATTGAATCTCACACCACTCAGTCATCCCAACCGTTTCCATAGCCAGTGACGGGATATTCCTTCCACCGTCGCTCAACCTCTTCCCGGCCAATCTCCTCCAGATAGCTGGCCGCGCTCGACCACTTCCATTCAGTCCACCGCCGGGCATAACCGTGCTTCACCGGATTGTGATGAACATACTGAATTGCGGTGAAGTGATGGAAGTCGTCGGAAATGTTCCGCTCCAAGGTGTTGAACCACACCTTGCGCCCGCGCGAGTTGTCCTCGCGGTTCCACAGGAAAGAGCACTTGCCATGCAATCGCCCCAGGGAACGGAGCAAGGCCGGCAACGATTCAGTCAGGATCACCGCATGATAATGATTGGGCAGGACCGCCCACGCGTCGATTCGCGTCGTTGTGGAACCCAGCATATCGAGCAATTCGGCGGAAAACGCGTCCATGCGATCATCCGTATTGCCAATCCAAGGTCTGTGTTCGTAACAGGTGGATGTGATGAGATACAGCCCCTTGGCAACCTTGGAATGGGGCGGGCTGTGCCACGGATGCCGTTGGTGCTTTCGCTGTTGGAGGGTATCGTCCCTTTGGGATGCTGATAACTTCCGCCAGCGATACATGGATTCACCATGCCGAAATCCGGGGGGAAGACAAGCTGAAGCTTGAACTCCATGGATACCGACCTTCCAGCAAGTTTCGGGTTATTTCCCCGGCAGCTTGAAGTCGCGGACGACGGCCATGTGCTGCATGTTGGGCGCGCCGCTGTCTTCTTTTTTCACGGGGCTCAACTCGCTGATGCCTTGGAACACGCGGGTGTCGAAGACCAGCCCGTGGGGGAATTCGCGGCTGGCGAGTTTGGTGGGGGCGGCCAGTTTCTGGAAGGGTTTTGAAACGAGCACCCAGTCGTAGGGTTTGTTTCGCGGCGCGTTGGTGTGGATGTTTCCAAACCCGTCCGACGGCGGGGTTTCCGGTTTCTCCACCACCTTGGACAGGACGGTGAAGCACTTCTCATCCTCCGTGCGGGTGTTGAAATCGCCACCGATGACGAGCCAGGCGTCTTCCGGGATATTCTTGGTTAGATATGCCACGAGTGCCGAGGACTGGGTGGCGCGCGAGGTGGCGCCCTTCGAGTGGAGGTGCACGCTCACGGCCCAGAGGTCGCGTTTCTCCGGCAGGCGGATGCGGGCCCAGACGAACTCGCGGTTGTCGAGCACCGGATCATCCCACACACCGGACTCCACGATGGGAAAGCGGCTGATGATTCCGTTAGGGATCTGTTTCCCCTCCTCGCGGGTGAACTGATAGTCCTCGCCAAGGGTTTGGTTGATCCACTGGCGCGCGGGGATGCTCGTGTTGAATTCCTGGATCAGCACGATGTCCGGCTTCAGCGATTTCAGGATCCTAGCGCCCGCGCCCTCGGGGTTGCTGTGGTTTCCGTTGTCCGGCGAATACGACTGCCCGCGGGGCTCGGATGTGAGATTCGCGGCGACCACGCGGACGGTCAATGGTTCGCCGCAAACGAGCGCGGCTGCGAGGAACCAGGCGATGAAAATCCCGCGGATCATGACGGCATGATGGTCGCTCAAACCCGTGCATCCAGCCATTTCCCGCGGAAATGCAGGCGGGCGAAGATCAGGGCCTGGGTGAACAGGTCGAGCGAGAGCACGATCCACACCAAGGTGAGGGTGGCGACGCCGAAGTGGCCCAGCGTCCAAAGCACGATGACCCGATAGAAGATCATGCTGCCGAAGGACCAGCGCATGACGATGTGGGTGGCCCCCGCGCCGCGCATGGAGGTTTTCAGGATAATGCAGGTGGCGAAAAACGGCTGGGCCAGCGCGCAGACGACGAGCAAGGGCGCGGCGAGCCGCAGATGGAGTTCGCTGTCCGGAGCCATCCAGCCGATCAGCATTTCCCGGCCGAAGACGAAGAACACACCCATCGCGCTCATCAGCAGCACGGCGGATCCCCAGCAGAGTCTAACGGCCCTCACCGCCATCCCGCGCGATCCTGCTCCGAGGTATTGCCCGGCGAGCGCGGCCGCAGCGGTGGCGATGGCGAAACCGGGAAGGAAGCTCATCGATTCCACGCGGATCGCGAGAATGTGCGCGCCCAGCGCTCCCTCATCCTTCAATCCGGCGATCACCTTGATGCCGAAGGCGTGGATGAGCCACATCATGGCGATTTCCAGAGACTGCGGCGCGCCAACGCGGATGATGCGCTTCAAGGTCTCCGCATGCGGCCTCAGGCTCTCGCGGGACCAATGCAGGCCGTCCTTTTTCCCCCGACCGACTAACAGAACGGAAACCAGCAATCCGGCGATCCATCCGCAGACGGTGCCGCTTGCGATGCCCGCGATGCCATGTCCGCCGAACGGAGCCGGCGCGAACACGAAGGTCCAGCTCAGGGCCATGTTGACCAGGTTCACCACGATCATCGCGAGAAACGGCGTGCGCGTGTCTCCGGAGCCGCGCAGCGCGGAGTTCACGGCGAAGAGCGCGCCGCTGAACGGACCTGATAGAGCGAGCACCCGCAGGAATTTCTCCGCCTGCACCGCGGCCTCCGGGCTGAGCCCGATCCAGCGGATCAACAAGGTGATGCCCGCCTGCAGGAGGATCAGCGAACCGAAACCCGCGGCGATTCCCAGCCACAGCCCCTGCCCCAGCGCTTGATTGGCGAGCTTCGCATCCCGCGCGCCGATGGAGCGGGAAACCAGCGCCATCACCCCGGTGGCCACCGCGCCTTGGAGGATGTTGAAAAACCACGCGACGTATCCGCCGAGGCCCATCGCATCGAGCACGGCCACGCGATGCACGCCTTCCGCCATGCGGCCGGAGATAAGCAGGTCCGTTAGACCGACGAAAAAAGCCAGCACCTGTTCGAGCAGGGGCCACATCGCCAGCACGAAGACCTGGCGCGGCAGCGAAAGCCCTTCCAGTTTCCCGCCCAGACGCACTTCCGCCGATCTCTGGCAGGCTTCGACACTGGCTCCGGGTTTCGACATAAGGCGCGGCCACGGCGTAAACTCCGGCAATGACATCCGCGATCAAAAACCCGGATTTGTTCCGAAGATCTTTGGTCCCATGGGATGATCACCCGACAAGCCACCTGCGAGAAATCCCCGGATTCCGCGTAAGATGAATTCACACCCGATTGCGGGGCAGCCACCCGGCTTGACGAAACCCGGGGATTCCCCGACTGTTCATTCGTTCGCAGACATGAAACCCACTCTTCTCGCCTTCCTCGCCGCCACCACCATTTCCGCCCATGCGGATCTTGTGATCACCGAAATCATGGCGGACAGCCTGCATCCCACGCTTCCCGCTCCGCTGCTGGACGCGGATGACGATTGGTGGGAACTCACCAACACCGGCACCGAGGACGTCAACCTCACGGGCTACAAGTGGGACGACACGCCGACACCGGCCACGCCCTCGGTCAGCATTTTCCCGCCGGGCATCATTCTCAAACCGGGCGAAGCCATCGTCATCCTCGGGGAAGCCGCCACGAATCTCGCCACCTGGAAAGCCGCCTGGGGGCTGGGTTCCTCGGTGCAGGTGATCGATCGCACCCAGTTTGAAAACATGGGCGGCGAGCCGTTCTCCGGCCTCAATCTCAACGGTGACGAAGTGAACCTCTATGATCCCGCGGACAATCTGGTCGCGAGCGTGAGCTTCACCTCCGTCACTCCCGGCCGCTCGCTGGCCTTCCTGCGGGACGGCTCACCCATCGCCGGTGGAAGCAGTGTGGTGGGCAAACATGGAGCCTACAGCTCGAACATCAGCACTCCGGATGTGGCGTCGCCCGGCGATGCAGGGGTGCATTTCACCAGCGCCCCGGTCCAATACGCGATCAACCGGTATTTCCACGAAATCTCCGCGGTGAATCCCGGCGGCGCGGCCCCCGTTCTAACGGCAAGCGGTTTGCCAGGCTTCCTGACCTTGACCGATGAGGGCGGAGGAAAGGGCACGCTGGCCAGCAACCGCAAGCTCGTGCTGGCGGATGCCGGGATCTATAACATCCAGATCACCGCCACCAGCGGAGCCAAGAGCACGATCCAGGAGTTCACGCTCACGGTGGTGAATCCCCTCGCGCCGATCGTTCTCAACGAATACAACGCGGTCGCCTCAACGAACTATCTGAACGGCGGCTCCTCGCTGCTGGATGATGACGGCGCTCCCGCTTCGCAGGACTCCACGTTTCTCCGCACGCAAGGAAACGGCGGCCAGTGGGTGGAGTTCGTCGTGGTGGGAACCGGAGCCGCCGCCAGCACGGTGGACATGCGCGGCTGGACCATCGAGATCGGCACCAGCAGCGGATCGGGCTTTGCCGCGCGCAACAAGCTCGTGCT
>DAISZP010000366.1:0-5709 GCA_036824745.1 Luteolibacter sp. | reverse complement strand
GGAGCCGAAGCTCGCCCATGCCCTCGTCAATGCCGTGGCGGTGCTGATCATCGCCTGCCCTTGCGCCTTGGGTCTGGCGACGCCGATGTCGATCATGGTCGGCGTCGGCCGTGGCGCGCAGGAAGGCGTGCTGGTGAGGAATGCCGGGGCGCTTGAGCGGCTGGAGCGCATCGACACGCTGGTGGTGGACAAGACCGGCACGCTCACCGAAGGCCGGCCGGAACTCATCGATGTCCTGCCGCGGGACGGGTTCGATGAAATGAGATTGTTAGGTTTGGCGGCCTCACTGGAACAACACAGTGAACACCCGCTGGCCGAAGCTATCGTGAGAGGCGCGCGGGATCGCAGCGTTTCCCTAGCAGAGGCGGAGAATTTCCGCGCGGTGCCAGGCGGCGGCGTGTTTGGAGACATCGGCGGACGCGCGGTCATCATCGGCAAGGCGGACTTCCTGCGCGGCGAACGCGTGAGTGGCTTGGATGAAGTGGAGGCCAAGGCCCGGACTTTCCAGCAGGAAGGGAAAACCGCGATGTTTGTGGCCGTCTCCGGCGCAGCCGCAGGCATTCTCACCGTGGCGGACCGGATCAAGGAGAGCACGCCGCAAGCCGTGGACGAACTGCATGCGTTGGGGCTGAAACTCGTGATGCTCACCGGTGACAACCGCCGCACGGCCCGCGCGGTCGCCGCCCGCATCGGCATCGATACTGTGGAGGCGGAAGTCGAACCCGCGGGAAAAGCCGCGTTCATCCGCAAGCTCCGCGAGGAGGGCAAACACCCCGCCATGGCGGGCGATGGCATCAACGACGCCCCCGCTTTGAGCGAAGCGCAGGTGGGCATCGCGATGGGCACCGGCACGGACGTCGCGATCCAAAGCGCGGGCATCACGCTCGTGCGGGGCGACCTCCGCGGCATCGCCCAAGCGATCCGCCTGAGCCGCGCCGTCATGCGCAACATCCGGCAGAACCTGTTTTTCGCGTTCGTTTACAACGCGGTCGGCGTGCCGGTGGCGGCGGGCTTGCTCTATCCCTTCACCGGATCGCTGCTCAGCCCGATGCTCGCGGGCGCGGCGATGTCCTTGTCCTCGGTTTCCGTGATTTCCAACGCCCTGCGCCTGCGGAAAATCCGGCTCCGGTAAAAAAGTGATTTTTCCGCGAGGGTTTCCCGGTTTTCCGGACATTCACCCGATGAACGCAATCGTTCTTCACATGAAAACCACATCCATCGTCGCCGCATTCACCGTGCTCGCCTCCTCTGTGCTCTTTGCCGCCGAAGAACCCAAGAAACAGGATCCTCCCAAGGGTGGGGAAACGACCAAGAAAGAGGAAGTGAAGCCCTACAAGCTCGATACCTGCATCGTTTCCGACGAGAAGCTCGGCGAAATGGGCGAGCCCTTCGTCTTCACGCACGAGGGACAGGAGATCAAACTTTGCTGCAAGAGCTGCAAGAAGAAGTTCGACAAGGACCCTGCCAAGTATCTCAAAAAACTCGAAGAGAAGAAGTGATCCGCGGAGTGCTCTGGAAATTGTCTGGAACCGGCCGCTCACAAAGTTATCCTCATCCTCGGAATGAACGCGAAGATCGTCATCACCCTCATCCTCGGGCTGGTTTTCCAGCTTGCCCAGGTGCTGCCGGGTGCGGTCGTCCCCGCGTCATGCGCGCCGCACTCGGAAGCCTGCGAGTGCTGCGCGGAGGGCAGGTCCTGCCACTGCTCCGCGGATAATTCTCAGGAGGAGCAAGCTCCGAAACCCGCCGTGCCGGATACGCAGGGTGCCGTGAAGGCTCCCATGGTCCCATCCGGTGGCGAGGAAACCTTTAATCATCCGGTTCCGGAAAGATCGGCCATCGCCGCGTTTCCGGCATCACCCCGCCGCGGTCCGCCCGTGGGATTTGAGGGCGTCCGTTTGTCCGTGGCGTTCTGTTCCATCGTCATCTGAGTCAGCGCCCTCACAGGCGTATTGTGCCCGCCTCTCTCCATTGCAGTGGGGTTTTGTTAGAGCGGGCGTTTGGAAACACCAATCCATGACCCAGATGAACCATGCACTCCTTGCTCCAGATTCTAACCGGCCTCGCCATGACCGGAAGCCTGCTCCATGCGGGCGAAACACAGCCATTGAATGACGCGTTTCTCGCGAAGGTGAGAAACGACGCCGCCCGCGCCCACCCGGCCGCCGTAGCCGGCCAATACAAGGCGAAAGCCGCCGCGCAGGACGCGCGTTCGGTGCGCCTTTGGAATGACCCCATGCTCGGCATCGGCTTCATGGGCGCATCGAAGATGATGCGGGCGGATGATGGCGACGTCATGTTCGGCATCGAACAGTCATTGCCGAAACCCGGCATGTTCGACGCGGAGCGCCGCAAGATGGCGGCAATGACACGTGCGGAACAGGAAAGCGCGAAAGGCTCCGCCGATGCCGTGGGTGCGGAAGCCGCCAAAGCCGCGATCGAACTCGCGCTCGCCGATGAATCGATCACGCTGCAACAAGCCCAGGTCGAATGGATGACCGCAATCGTTGAAAATGCCAAACAAATGGCGGCCGATCCGATGGGCTCGAGCACCGACGCGCTGCGCATGGAAACCGAGCTGGCGAAAGAAAGGCAAATGCTCGACGCCGCGCGGCGCACCCGCGACGGATTCGCCAGAAAACTCAACATCACCCTCGGTCGTCCGTTAGAATCGCCGTGGCCCACGCTGCAACTGCCCGCCGCCCCGCAGCCGGTGCCGCTCGCCAAGGCAGAAATCGCCCGCATTCCGCATGCGAATCCGAAGGTCCGCTCGATGAAGGAGATGGTTTCCGCCGCCAACGCGGATACCCGCATCGCCGACCGCGAACGCCTGCCCGAGGTATCCGTCGGCGTGGACACGCAGCTTTACTCCGGCACCGGCGACATCAAGAGCACCACGGTCGGCCTGAAACTCAGTCTGCCATGGTTCAATGATCCGTCCTATCAGGCAAAGATCGACGCCGCGAAAAACCGCGAAACCGCCGCCAGCCGCGACGTGGAATCGATGCAGCGCGAGATCGCGGGCATGGTCTCGATGGCCGTCACCGAAGCCGCCAACGCAGCCGCCGAGGCCCGCGCTTACTCTGGCGAGATCCACGAGAAGGCCCAACTCGCCGTGAAAACCACCGAGGCCGCGTGGATCAGCTCGAAGGCCCCTCTAACCGACCTGCTCGACTCCGCACGCACGCTCTTCGCCATCCGACTTCAACAACGCCGCATGGTCGCCATGCAGATCGCGGCGCTCGAAGACCTCAGAACCCTCGTTCCGAACCGCTGATTCCCATGAAAACGTTTTTCATCATCCTCATCACCGCCGCGCTGACTGCGACAGGCTCCTGGTTTGTGCTGAACCGGCATCCCAAAACCACACCATCCGTATCCACGGAACGCAAGGTGCTCTTCTATCAGAGCGCCATGCACCCGTGGATCAAGAGCGACAAGCCCGGCCGCTGCACGATCTGTGGCATGGAGCTCACCCCCGTCTACGAGGGGGAGAAGGGACTCGATGAAACCGGCGGCGGCAGCATGGTCACGCTCACGCAAAACCAGATCCAGGTGCTGCACGTACAGACCGCCGAGGCGAAACCACGGCCGCTCACCCGCACGCTGCGCGTGGCCGGCATGATCGATGACAACGCGATGCGCCACCGCGTGCTCTCGGCCTACGTGGACGGCCGCGTGGACAAGTTGCACGTGAACTACATCGGCGCGGAAGTCACCGAAGGCCAGCCGCTCGCCGAGTTCTACAGCCCCACCCTGCTCCAGGCGGAGCGCGAATACCGTCAACTCGGCGGCGAACTTCGCAAGAACACCGGATTGCGACTCCGCCAGATGGGTCTCGCGCCCGCGCAAATCGAAGCTCTTGATCAGAAACCCGCGGACGAGCTCACCTCACAGATCCTCGCGCCCGTCAGCGGCACCGTGGTTTCGCAAGCGGTGTATGAGGGCCAATATGTTTCCACCGGCCAGCAGCTCTTCGAGATCGCGGACTTCTCGACGATGTGGTTCATGTTCCGTGCCTACGAACAGGACCTGCCGTGGATCAAACCCGGGCTCACCGTTAAAATCCAAACCCCTTCAAAACCGGACAAGACCTACAGCGGGAAGATCACTTTCATCGATCCGAACTTCGACGAAGCCACGCGCTCGACCAAGGTGCGCGTAGAGCTGGAAAACCCGATCATCAACGGCCGCCGCGAGCTTCTTCACCGGCTCTATGCCGATGGTGTGGTGGAACTCGAGGCCCCCGAGGTTCTCACGGTTCCGCGCTCCGCGGTGATCGAAACCGGCCCTCAAGCCGTGGCCTACCTGGACCAGAGCGGCGGAGCCTACGAACGCGCCGAACTCAAGATCGGCCGCCGCGGCGACCAGTTCGTCGAAGTCCTATCAGGACTGAAGGCGGGCGACGCGGTGGTCACCAACGGCAACCTGCTCATCGACGGCCAGGCGGAGATGAACCGCTCGTTCATGACTCCCGCGGAAACGCCGGCTCCGTCCCCAACAAGCGCTGGACTCAGCGACGAACAAAATCAATCCATCGCGGCCTTCGTCAAAGTGGCGGACGCGATGGCGGACGCCCTGGGCAAGGACGACCTCGCCGCGTTCAACCAGGCGAGCGAAGCGGCGATGGACACTGCAGGAGCCATGATCGGACTGTTAGGAAAAGTGGTGAATTCCGGCGAGCTCGACAAGTCACGGCACTTTCATGGTTTCGAAGACCTCAAGTCCGCGCGGGCCGCGTTCCACAAGTTTTCAGTGGCGGCCACCGGCCTGCTCGAACCGCTGCGCAAGTCCGGGCAGACCGCGGATTTCAAGATCTATGAGTGCGCGATGGTGAATCAAGCCGTGCCCGGCGTGCCGAAAAAAGCCCGCTGGATCCAAAGCATGATCCGGGAAATGGCGAATCCATTCTTCGGCAAGGAAATGGCCGACTGCGGCGAGGAGATCAAACGCTGAACGATCATGATCGAAAAAATCATCGAATGGAGTTTGCGGAACCGCTTTCTCGTCATCTGCGGCGCCTTGTTGTTGATCGCGCTCGGCATCCGCGCGATCCGGCTCACGCCGGTGGATGCGATCCCGGATCTCACGGAGAACCAGGTGCTGGTTTACGCCGACTGGATGGGGCGCAGCCCACAGGAGGTGGAGGATCAGGTCACCTATCCGCTTTCCACCGGCCTGCAAGGGCTGGCGGGTGTGAAGGAAGTGCGGGCCACGTCGATGTTCGGATTTTCACTCGCCACGATCATCTTCGAGGATGAGATCGACACTTACTTCGCGCGTTCGCGGGTATTGGAACGATTGAATTTTCTCCAAGGATCGATGCCGGAGGGCGTGAAACTCCAGCTCGGCCCGGACGCATCGGGACTCGGCTGGGTCTATCAGTATTACCTGCACGTCGATCCGGAAAAAGCGAAGGACGGCGGCTATGATCTCGCGCAGCTCCGGTCCTTGCAGGACTGGTATGTGCGCTACCAGCTCGCCAGCGTGCAAGGCGTGGCGGAGGTCGCCAGCATCGGCGGTTTCGTGAAGCAGTATCAGGTGGAACTTTCCTCCACCAAAATGCGCGCGGCGAACATCACGCTCATGGAAGTGATGACGGCCGTGCAGAACGCCAACCTCAACGTCGGCGGCAAGACCGTCGAGGAAAACGGCGCGGAGTTCGTCCTGCGCGGCATCGGCCTGGTCACCAGCCCGGAGGACCTGGAA
>DAISZP010000365.1:0-5712 GCA_036824745.1 Luteolibacter sp. | reverse complement strand
TCGCAAACGAACTACCCCTTCGAGGAAAGCGTGGTGATCCGTGTGGAAAGCGCGGAAGGGGCGGAGTTTCCGCTGGCGCTGCGCATTCCGGCGTGGTGCGGTACCGCGGCTCTAACAGTCAATGGCAAGGCGGAGCCCGCGCCGAGGGCCGGGAGTTTCGCGACCCTCAAGCGGGTGTGGAAAAGCGGAGACGAAGTGAAACTTTCCCTGCCGATGAAAGTCCGTGTGGAACGGGGCATCAACCAAAGCGCAAGCATCCACCGCGGCCCTCTGGTGTTCTCGCTGGGCATCAAGGAACGCAGGCAGAAGTTCGATGACGCGCCGTTGGCCGGATTCGAATCGTATGAACTGCATCCGGAATCGGACTGGAACTACGCGCTCGAAGTGGACCCGCAGGACCCGGGTAAAACGATCCGTGTGAACGCGGGTGCCATGAACGGGCATCCCTTCACGCGCGGGACGACTCCGGTCACTCTAACAGCCAAGGCCAGGAAACTGAAGGGCTGGAAACTCGCGGCGAATGGCCACGTGGCCTGCGATCCTCCGGTGAGTCCGGTCGCATCGGACGAGCCCGAGGAAACGATCACCCTGGTGCCCTTTGGCTCGGGCATGCTGCGCATCACCAGTTTTCCGGTCATCGGAACGCCTGCCAAAGCTCCGGAGGTTTTCTCCGATGATTTCAAGGACAATGACTTCAATGGCTGGATGGTGTATGGCGGTGGCTGGTATGCGAAGAACGGTGTCCTGCACACCACTTCGAACGCTGGATCTGTTGGAGACATGATCAGCGGTCCGAAGGCGATCGTGCCCGCCACGAATTTCCGGGATCTCACCTTCACCGCGAAGGTGAAATCCGGCGATACAGGTGATGCCGGCTTGATCTTCCGCTCCACCGATGTCGCGATCGGCCCCAACGCTTATCAGGGTTATTACGCCGGCATCAGCGCGGAGAAGAACCAAGTGATTCTCGGCAAGTCGGATCAGGCATGGACCGAGCTGAAGGCCGTGCCCATGCAGATCTCTCCGGATGCCGCGCACGTGGTCCGCGTTGCTGCGAAAGGCGGCAGGATCCGCGTCTATGTGGATGACATGAAGACTCCGAAAATCGAATTCGAAGATGACAGTTTCCACGAGGGCGTCATCGGAGTCCGCCGCTATTGCCCGCATCCGGACAAGGTGGCGGCGGAGTTTTCCGAGGTGAAGGCGGGCGCGCTCTGATCAGCGCACGGCATCGACGCCTTCGAAGGTGATCTTGACGGGCTGGATCATGCCCTTGTCATCAAAGACCATCTTGTCGATGCAGGTGACGCGGTGGTTTCCATCGCGCTCACCGAGCGGGCGGCGGTGATAGATGATGTGCCACTCGTCCTTGCCGGGGAGCTGCAGGACGGAGTGGTGTCCGGCCCCCGTCGCGACCTTGGGATCCTGTTGGAGGATCTTCGCGATGCGTTTGAACGGTCCCATCGGGGAATCGGCGATGGCATAGGCGACGGAGTAGTCCGGTCCGGTCCAGCCGCCTTCGCTCCACATGAAGTAGTATTTCCCGTTCCGGATGAACATCACGGGACCTTCCACATAACCTTCCGGCGTGATTTCCTTGAAGGTGGACCCATCGGCATGGGGTAGGAAACCGGTGAAATCGTCCTTGAGGCGGGCGATGTTGCAGTGCCTCCATCCGCCGTAGATCATGTAGTATTTCCCATCCTTGTCCTTGAAGACGAACTGGTCGATCGGTTGGGCTCCGTTGTGGAACTTGTCGATCAGCGGCTTGCCCAGATAGTCCTTGAACGGACCCTGGGGGCGGTTCGCCACGGCCACGCCGATGCCGCCGGTTTGCTGGTCGTTCTGGATGTCGTTCGCGCTGAAGAAGAGGAAATACTTGCCGTCCTTTTCAATGATCGAGGGCGCCCACATCGCGCGCTTGGCCCAAGTGATCGCCTTGGTGTCGATGATTTTCTCGTGCTTGGTCCATTTCACGAGATCCTTCGATGAGAACGCGTCCATGAAGACCTGCTGGTCGTATGGAGCGGAGAAGGTCGGGTAGATCCAGAATTGTTTCCCGAACACCGCCACTTCCGGATCGGCATACCAGCCGGGAAACACCGGGTTTTCCGCGAGGGCTGGAGTGATGGAGGAGGAAAACGCGAGAGCGGCGAGCAGGGCTCCGCGCGAGACGTTCTGTAGGCTGGATGGCATATTGGTGGTCATTTGGTGCTTTCCCCGCCGCCTACGCGGGGCGAGGGTCGGGTCGTTCATGAAAGGCCCGCCCCAATCGGGTCGTTTTCACCCGGGCACTCGTTCCCACCTCCCTTTATCTATGATACCGAAAACTCCTCTAACATTGATCGCGACCAACCTGATCGCCTCGGTTGCGTTCGCGCAGGATCCGCTTCAGAAACAAATTCCCGCGGTTTTCGAACGCGCGGCGGCGCAATACGATGGCATGCTGGCAAAGGTGGCCAATGATCCGAAACTCCCCCGCACCGCGAAGGCGGACGGGTCCGTGGTGACGGTGACGCCGGAGGATTGGGTGAGCGGATTTTTTCCCGGCTGCCTGTGGATGGTGTATGAGTTCAACCGGGATGCGAAGTGGAAGGACCGCGCGCTGGATTACACCAAGCGGCTTGAGAAAATCCGGCATTTCAGGGGCCACCACGACACCGGCTTCATGCTCGGCTGTAGCTATGGCACCGCGATGCGGTTCGATGACGACAAGGAGATCCGCAAGGTGCTCGACGATGGCGCGAATGCGCTCGGCACACGGTATGTGCCAAGCCTCGGTCTGATCCGCTCGTGGGACACGAAACCCTACATCTGTCCGGTGATCATCGACAACATGATGAACCTGGAGCTGCTCACCTGGGCTGCTAGAAATGGTGGAGATCCGAAGTTGAAGGAAATCGCGCTCAGCCACGCGGACAAGACGCTCAAGCAGCATTTCCGGGCGGATGGAACCGCTTATCACGTCGTCGATTATGATCCGAAAACCGGCTGGATCCGCGCCACCTATGCGAACCAAGGCGCGGACAACCGCACGCCATGGGCGCGGGGCCAGGCTTGGGGAATCTACGGTTTCACCATGATGTTCCGGGAAACCGGAAAGAAGGAGTATCTGGAAAAGGCCCGCTCGCTTTCGGACACGATCATGAACCATCCGAACCTGCCGGCGGACAAGGTTCCGTATTGGGATTTCGGCGCGGAACCCGGTGAGAAAACACCGCGGGACGCATCCGCGGCCGCGATCATCGCTTCGGCCCTGGTGGAACTGAGCACTCTGACGGAGGACGGCGGCAAGTATCTCGATTTCGCTCGCAAGCAGATGCTCTCGCTCGCATCGCCCGCCTACCTCTCGGCCACGGGCGCCAACGGCGGGTTTCTGTTAGCTCATTCCACGGGGCACCTTCCCGCGAATTCGGAGATCGACGTGCCCTTGGTATACGCGGACTACTATTTCCTCGAAGCGCTGCTGCGATACGACGCCGTGATGAAGAAGACCAAGCGCCCGGCTTCGTTCGGAGCGCTGAAGTGATCGATTAGATCGAGCGCAGCCAGTCCTTGAAGGTTTTCTGGTCGATGCCCATCGGGATCGAGACCTTCTCGCGATTGGCCAGAATCGCCAGCCGTTCCGGAATCTCCACCGCGCCCGCGCCGAGTTCCTCGTCCATGACGTCCGGGAATTTCGAGGGATGGGCGGTTTCCAGCGTGATGGTGGAGCTGCACGGGTGGGCGGCGCGCCACTTGCGCGCGGCCAGCCAGCCGACCGCGCCGTGGGGATCGATCTGATAGTCGCAGATCGACTTCACCTCGCGGATCGCCGCACGAGTCTGGTCGTCGGTGAAGGACATGCCGGAGATTTGCTCCTTCATCGCGTCCCAGGAGTTTCCGAAGAGCGCCTGCATGCGGACGAAGTTCGACGGCGCTCCGACGTCCATGGCGTTGGAGATCGTGGGCACGCTGGGGCGTGGCTGATAGATTCCGCCGCGCAGGTATTCCGGCACCACGTCGTTGCGGTTGGTGGCGGCCACGAATTGATCGACTTGAAGGCCGAGTTTCATCGCGAGCAGGCCGGCCGTTAGGTTGCCGAAGTTTCCGGAGGGAACCACGAACACCGGCTTCACGCCTTCTGGAAGTTGGCGCGCGGCGTGGATGTAGTAAAAACTCTGTGGAACCAGGCGCGAAAGGTTGATCGAGTTCGCCGAGGTGAGGTTGAGGTTCTCCGCGAGTTCGCGATCGAGGAACGCGGACTTCACGAGCGCCTGGCAGTCATCGAAGCTGCCGTCGATTTCCAAGGCCGTGATGTTTCCACCCAGCGCGGTGAGTTGTTTCTCCTGAAGGCCGGAAACCTTGCCCTTCGGATAAAGAATGATGACGCGGGTGCCCGGCACGTTGTGGAACGCGGAGGCCACCGCGCCGCCGGTGTCTCCGGAGGTGGCGACGAGAACCGTTAGAAGGCGGTCGTCATTGCGGGTAAGCCATGCCATGAGCCGCGCCATGAAACGCGCGCCGAAGTCCTTGAACGCGAGCGTCGGTCCGTGAAACAGCTCCAGCACATGATCGCCCGGGCCGAGAGTCACCACCGGCGCGTCGAATTGCAACGTGCCCTCCACGATGTCCACCAAGGCCTGCGGCGGTATGTCTGATCCGAAGAAAGCGTCCGCCACGGCGATGCCGATCTCCGTGAACGAAAGCAACCGCCAGATCTCCCAGAAATCCTTCCCCAACACCGGAAGCTCGTCCGGCATGTAGAGCCCGTTGTCCGGCGGCAGCGAACGCAGGATCGCTTCCTTGAGATCGACCCGGTGGTTCGGATTGTTGGTGGAGTGGTAGAGCATGGGGATGGTATGGATTCAGTGGTTGGATGTGATCCTGTCCATCAGCCATGCGTGCTCGGCGGGATCATGTATTTTGGAGAGGATGCAGTCGATGGGCAACGTGGCGTCCGCGGTGTGGAAGAAGATGCCAGGGTGTGCGTCGAAGAGGGCGATGCGGCGCGAGGGATGATAGAATGAAATCGAGCGCGGTTTTCCGAGACGGACCTGTGACAGCGGAAGGAAACCGAGTAGAATCATTTGATTTTCCATCTGCTCCTGGTTTGCCGGAGTTCCTACGATGTCCGGTTGGGAGACGACGATGCTGGGTTGATGTTGATTCACGAATTCTTCCAACCGGATGTCATCACCGAATTCCGCATTGTGAATCAGAATGCGTTCCAGATATTCGGAGGGCAACAGTTCCCTGGCGGTGATGCCATGGATATGAAACGGAGGGAGATGGTCGTAAACAAACTCACCGCCCACGCCTGCGGTTCCCGGGTGCGTCATTTTCCACCAGCATGAATGGACCGGATCGAATCCGACGACATGTTCGCCGTGTGCCTGGCGACGGTTGAGATTCAAGGTCGGGTCACTCTTGAAGATCCGGTTTTGTTGTTTGGCCCAGCGGAGGAGGATTTCACGCTCGAGGGTTCGAAGTTCAGGCAGGCTGTAACCGCTTCGTCGTGCTGCCTCCATGCCTGCTCGGAGTTGCGCCGAGGCATCTTCGAGCGCGCTTGCCGCATTTCGTTCGGTGATTTGCATGGGCCGTTCATGGAATGAATGTCGCCGATCCAGTGCCGGATTGCGAGGCCAAATCAGGGTTTCGAATTCTCCACCACATGCACGCCATGCGGGTTGATCCGCGAGACGTATGCCTGGTTGTTGATCGGGATGGCGG
>DAISZP010000364.1:0-5764 GCA_036824745.1 Luteolibacter sp. | reverse complement strand
GTCCGTGGTGTGGATTTCCCTTCGATGCGGTGCTTTGGTATCAGGGCGAGACCAATGCGGAGATCGATGACGAGGTGAGGCACCGAGGGATGTTAGAGGATCTGGTGGGCGGATGGCGGCAGGCGCTTGGAAACAAGGAACTGCCGTTCGTAATGATCCAGCTCCCGCGTATCGGAGGAAACGATCCGCTGCGGAGATACTGGCCCGGTTTCCGCAAGGCGCAGGCGGCGGTGGCTTCCACGGTGCCGGGTGTGAAGCTCGTCGAAATCGTGGACCTCGGATGGGATGGCCCGGACGTGCATCCACCCGACAAAAAACCCGTGGCCGAGCGGGCTGCGGCGCTGCTGAAATGACCGGCATCCGGTTGGGGAAACCAACCGGAACCCGCGTGAAGCAAACACGGTGAGGCCCGCGTATCCGCGGCGATGTTTCGTTATCTTGTTTGTTTCCTGATGATCTCATCCGATGTTTCGGCCGCGGATCCGATGGATGATTTCGATCCCGGAGTTTCCTCCCGGGCACAGGCTCCGGCCGCGCTGATTCCCTATCCGCGTGAAGTCCGCTGGACGGGAGGCGTCCGTGAGTTCGGCGGCTGGAAGCCGATTGCTTCCGGATACCTCGGCCGGGCGGGCCAAGTGATGGCGGCATTGCCCAAAGGGGATGCGCCGCTCCGAGTCTCCATCGCTCCGGTGGAAGGTGGGGCGGAGGCCTATCAGCTTGGAATCTCCAACGACGGAGCCGAATTGAAGGCTTCCAGCGATCTCGGATTGCTGCGCGGACTTGCAACCCTGAGTCAGCTTGTGGCGGACAAGAAACTGCCGAATGTGGAGATCCGCGATCGGCCCGCGTTTCCGGTGCGCGGCTTCATGCACGATGTGGGGCGGAATTTCCAGGAGATCGAAACCATCGGACGCTTCGTCAGGACGATGGCGGATTACAAGCTGAACGTCTTCCACTGGCATCTAACGGACAAGCCCGGCTATCGCATCGAGTCGCGCCGGCACCCGGTGCTCAACTCGGAGACAGCCGGTGTTCCCACGCGTTCTCCCGGGAGGTTTTATGCCTTCGGGCAAATCCGCGGATTGATCCGCATGGCGCACAGGCTCGGAGTGGAGGTTTTGCCGGAGATCGACATGCCCGGTCACAGCGACTACTTCAACCGTGCCTTCGGATTCGGCATGCAGGATCCGCGCGGCGTGAAAATCTGTTGCGAACTCATCGATGAGTTTTGCGCGGAAATCATCGAACCGCTGCGCAAGGAAGGCATTCCTGTTCCGCGGCTTCACCTCGGTGCGGATGAAGTGAAGATCACCAATCCGGAGTTTCTGCCCGCGGTGAAGGAGGCTGCCAGGAAACACGGGCTTGAAGTGGTGATGTGGCGCCCGGGAGCCGCGCCGGACGCGGAAGCGGTGACCCAGCTCTGGGCGCAGGGGAAACCTCAGAAAGGAATCCGTTTCATCGACTCGACGATCAATTATGTGAATCACATGGACTTTGAAGACAGCGTGCCCCACGCGTTCTTCTGGCAACCCTGCGGAAAGTCGATGGGTGACAAACAGGCGCTCGGCACGATCCTCTGCCACTGGCCGGATGTGAACGCGGGAAACGAAGCCAACATCTATCAGCAGAGTCCCGTGGTCCCGGCGATGGTGGCGTCCGCGGAGCGGTTCTGGCGCGGCTTGCCAAAGGCGCATCCTGATCTCTGGGCGCGCCTGCCTGGCCCGGATGATCCGCGGTTCATGGCATTCAAACATTTCGAACGCGATCTTGCGCTGCATGGCGGCCGCCTGTCGAAACAGTGGCCGTTTCCCTACGCTGCGCAGTCGTTCATGAAGTGGCGCGTGATCGGTCCGTTCCCTAACAATGGAGATCCATCCATGGTTTTTCCTCCGGAATCGTCGGAGCGACTGGAAGATGTCGTGATCGACAACAAAACCTATCAGCCGGCCAGGGTGGTGGGCGGCACCGTGCATCTGAGGCACTTTTTCGGAACGGGCGGCGTGTTCGCCGGTAATCCGCAACAGGTGACGGCCTACGCGGAAACGCGGTTGTGGTCGGACGCGGACCGCGAGCTGCCTTGTTGGATCGGGTTCAACTCACCATCCACATCGGATCGCCGTGCGGGCCCGGTCGTCCCAGGCAAATGGAGTGCTGGAGACGGTAAGGCATGGGTGAACGGAAAGGAAGTTCCGCCGCCGGAATGGAAGAACGCGGGCTATCTTCCCAAAGCGATGTGGGATGATGAGCGGCCTTTCGCAGACGAAGGATACGCCTGCCGTGAACCGTCCATCATCCGGCTTCGCAAGGGCTGGAACCGCGTGCTGGTGAAAGCCCCGCGGGCGAAGGGTGATTGGAAATGGATGTTCACCTTCCTGCCGCTGGAGTCCGGCCTGTGTTGCGAGCCGTGATCCAACAAAAAACCCCCGCGGCCGCAGCCACAGGGGTTTCCGGATTCAGGGGGATTCACTGGCCTTTCTTTTTGCCGCGGGCGAGGAACTCCTCTTCGGAGAGCTTGCCGTCGCCGTTCTTGTCCTTCTTTGCGAAGACGGCTTCGGCTTTGGTCGCGTCCTTGGCCTTGCCGACAAACTCTTCCTTGCTGAGCGAGCCGTCGCCGTCCTTGTCCTTTTTCTTGAAGACCTGCTTCATGTCCGGCTTGTGTGGCTTTTTCGGCGCGTCTCCTTCCTTCGCTTCCTCGGCGAAGGCTGGCAGGACGAGTGACATGCAGAGGGCGATGATCGTGGTGCGTTTCATGGTTCGTTTGATTTTGAATGGGATTCCCTTCAAGGGATCACGGATGAATAGCCCGCCGCGGTGGTTGGTGAGGGGGATTTTCCGGAATCGATCGATGGAATCCTATTTCGAAGGGGCTTCCAGATTGTTGCGCTTCATCAGGCGGACGATCTGCCGCGGAAGCAGCGCGCCCTCGAAAACATGGAGTTCGTCGAGTTCGCCTTCGAAATAAAGTTCTTCCCTCTCCCTGCGTTTTCCCGGGCAACGGCCGAGGGAGAGCGGCAGGGGTTCGGCGGAAGGATCGGGTATTTTGACACGTTGCTGGCGTCTCCCGGACGGCGCTTCGAGTCTGCCATCCAGATAGATCCGGACATGGGAGGCCACGCCGGTCTTCGGTCCGCCGAGGATCACGATGGCGAGGTGATGCCACTCTCCGTCACGAAGGTCGCTGGATGCGGTCAGGAAACCATCACCGTATTCCACCTTGGGCGCGCCGATGTTGCCCTGCATGTCCTCGCGGTTCCATGTGACCCTCCATTTCGGGCCGGAGCGGTCCGCGCTCCAGGTGAGGATGCCATGGTTCGGTTCCTTGGCATCGGAATTGACGGGAACCCGCAACCAGAAGGCGAG
Organism: Luteolibacter sp.; assembly: GCA_036824745.1. Lineage (GTDB taxonomy): Bacteria > Verrucomicrobiota > Verrucomicrobiia > Verrucomicrobiales > Akkermansiaceae > Luteolibacter. The sequence goes on along the minus strand of DAISZP010000364.1, from coordinate 2,404 downwards.
GGTCTTGGGGTTGTTAGGTTTTGGGATCGTGAAATCCGACTTCGCGAACGTACCATCGCCAAGAAAACGCAACGCCTGTCCGAAGGGACCCGCGGTGAGATCGGGCGGCGAAGGTTTGTGATCCGCCATCGTTCTGACAAAACGGGAGCGCGTGTCATCCGTGGTGGAGTTCCCCTTCCATGAATCGAACGACCAGTGGATGGAGTTGGTGGCCGGAGCGGGCTGCTTCTGCCTGACGATGTTCCTGCGGTCGGCCTTGAACTGGATCGGCTTCACTTCGCTTCCTGACAGGCGCAGGGATTCCGACTGGCGGATCCGTCTTGGGGACTTGGCCGCCTGGCTTCCCGTGGGCAGGACCTCGACTTCGCCCTCGAGCACGTGAAGATCCGTTTCCTGATCCTCGCGAACCTCCACGGACACCGCGTTTCCAAGGTCCCGGATGTAGGAGGTGGGCGTGTGGATGACGAACCCGCGCGCTTCGTCCGGCACGACGGCGGAGGCGCTTCCGATGTCGAGACGCGAGCGGTTTCCGGACTCTAACAAAAACCTCGCCGGGCCTTCGAGCGTGACTTCCGCGCCGTTGTCGAAGGTGATCTCGGCGAGCCCGCTTTCAAGATCGAGCATTCCGCCGCTGAGGCGTTGGCCGGCGCTGAGCGGGCCGCCGCCGAAGCGTCCCCGCGCTTCCTCCAGCAATGACAGCACGGCATGGGTGGCGGCCGGTTCATCCACTTCCTCGGCATCGGCGAGCGTGGTGTTTCCGTTGGATTGCCACATCCACGCGAGGCCGGCGGCGAGGATGGCGGTGGCGGCGATGGACAGGGGAAACGCCCAGCGGTTCCTTGCAGGCTCTGGAAGTCTTTCGGAAACGGGAGCGAACTCGGAGGAAAGCATGCCTTCGAAGGCCATGGTCCGGATGTATTTTTCCCGCGCTTGCGGATCGATGCGCAGCGTTTCATTGAGGATCGTCATGTCCTTCGCGTCCGCTTCGCCGCTCACCACCGCGTTGAGCGCGTCTTCGAAGGGATCGCGGCATGAAGGTTTGGGGTCGTCCGGATTCATCGCGGGGTCAGGTGGATTGGCTGGTGAGCTGGCGTTCGATGCAGGCGCGCAGCACGCGGCGGATGCGCATGAGGACCTGCTTGAGCGCCTCGCGGCTGCGGCCGAGGCGGCCTGATAGATCGGCGAGACTCTCGCCGGACTGATAGTGGGCGAGCAGGATCGCCGTGTCTCCCGCGGGGAGTTTTTCGATGCAGGATTTCAGGGCGAGGTGGCGTTCTTCGAAATCGTCGGGATGTCCTTCGGCTTCGTGGGCGATGAGTTCCATGACGTCCGGCTCAAGCTCCACCAGGCCGGCGCGCTTCACGCGTTTCAAGTGGGCCATCGTCTGCCAGTAGGCGATGCGGAAGGCCCAGGCCTTGAAGTGGGTACCCGGTTCGAACTCCTCCTTCTTCCGGCAGAGCACGATGTTCGTTTCCTGCAGGATGTCCTGGGCCGCCACACGGTTCGGATGAATGGTTAGAATGTAGGCGTAGATCGCCGGCTGATGTTTTGTGATCAGCAGGACGAATTCGGATTCGCTTAGGTTCTTGCGCGCCATGGTTTCCTACCGATGCAAATAGCGCGATGCCGCCGCTGGTGAGGAGGAGAAAGCGGGATTTCGGAGAAAAAACCCGGCAGGACGCATGGGTCCGCCCCGCATGTGATCGGGCATTCAAACATGGGAGGCTGAAAGAAAGACGATTTTTCCGCGATACCCGACCGCAACCCGAAGCCAGGTCCCATGTCATCGTTCCTCATTCGATCCGCCGCCGCTTTCGCACTCTTCAGCTGGATTCCGCTATCGGGGGAACCCGTGAACACCGCCGGATTGATCGGAGAAATGACCGACCTCGAGGGCATGGCGGAGTTTCCCCAGCCGGCCTACAGGTGCCGCCAGTTCTCGTCATATGATCGCAAGTCCACGACTCCGGCGGATCCGGGCGAGCAGGGTTGGTTCGCCAATGCGGACTACGGACAGTTCCTGCGTGTCGAGAATCACGGAGGCCGCGAGGATTACGTGATGATGGATGCCGAAGGGCCGGGTGCAATCGTCCGCATCTGGTCCGCGAATCCGGCGGGCGTTGTTAGGATCTACCTCGATGGCGCGGAGGATCCGGTCATCGAAACCGAACTCGCCACTCTGTTAGGCGGTGGTTTCAAGGGGCTTCCGAAACCGATCGCGGGCGAGCGGAGCCGCGGATGGAATCTTTATTTCCCCATCCCCTACGCGAAACACTGCAAGGTCACCTGCGACAAGGGCGGGTTCTACTACCACGTGAACCACCGGACCTATCAGCCCGGCACGGAGGTGAGATCGTTCGAAGCGAAGGACCTGGAAACCCTCGCGCCGGAAATCGGAAAGCTC
>DAISZP010000363.1:0-5826 GCA_036824745.1 Luteolibacter sp. | reverse complement strand
GGGCTACTAGCACGGCGGCGCGTGGTCATCCAGCGGTTCCTCGACCTGGATTGATGACGGGAACTTTCGGCGGTCCGGACTCGGCGGCACTCGTTTCAGCAAGGAGAGCAGGAGGCACCTCATCCGCCCTTCCGAGTTGGGGAGACAAACCGCCCTCCTGGAATCGCTGAATCCACGAAATTCCACTGGCGGGATGGACGTTCTTCTGGGACTTTCCCGCGTTGGCACTTGGAATGCCTTCCGGAATTCCGCGCACCCATGTCAGAGACCCCTCAAACCCAGAAAATCGCCATTCCGGATTCGCTCCGGCGGCAGTTGGCGGACTTTCGCCGTCATCTTTGGCGGGTGAAGTTGATCGAGGCGCTGGCGGCAGGTTTGATCGGGCTGTTGGTTTCCTTCCTGCTGGTTTACGGGCTGGACCGGGTATGGCCGACGCCGGGGTTGGTTCGACTGGCCATCCTGGTGGGCGGGGTTTCCTTGTTCGTGGGATTCGCTCCGTATTGGCTGCACCGCTGGGTGTGGCGGCAGCGGCGTGAGGCGCAGTTGGCGCGGTTGATCGCGAAACGTTATCCGGGGCTGGGCGACCGGCTGCTGGGGGTGATCGAGCTTCAGGATCAGGAAGGCAGCGCGGACTCTCTCTCGCCGCGGCTGCGGGAGGCGGCGATGGCGGCGGTGGCGGTGGAAACAGGCAAGCGCAAGCTGGACGAGGCCTTGCCGCCGCAACGGCACCGGAAATGGGGCTTGGCGGCGATGGGTCTGGCCGGAGCGGTGGCGGCGACGTTCGCCCTGGCACCGCGGGCCGGCTTCAACGCGCTGGAGCGCTGGCTGATGCCGCTTTCCAACACGGAGCGCTACACGTTCACCAAGCTGGATCATCCGCCGACGGCGATGGCGGTGGCGCTGGGCGAGGCCTTCGATGTGACGCTGAAGCTGGCGAAGGAATCGGAACAGCGTCCGGCGAACGCAAGCGGCCGCTACGGAGCGCAACCGTTGATCGCGAGCGCTTTGGCGGGTGATCGCTACCGTTTCACGTTCCCGGGGCAGCAGGTGGAGGGAAAGGTGGTTTTCAAGGTGGGCGATCTGGTCCACGAAATGAAGGTGACTCCATGGCCCCGCCCCTCGGTGAAGGGTGTGCGGGCGCTGGTTTCCCCGCCGGAGTATCTGGGCGTCGGGGATCACACGGTGGATTTGAACACGGGCGTGCTGTCCTGCGTGGAGGGCAGCAAGGTGAGGGTCGAGTTTGAAATGGACCGCGCGCTGTCATCCGGCACCTACGGCCCCACCCGCGGGGAAACGGTGGAGGAAACGCCGGCGATCGATTTGAAACCCGGAGAAACTCCACCCGCGCCGAAAGCACCGGCGCACCAGCCGATCGAAGGCACGTTGGAGGTCGCCGGTCTAACAGCAAGGACCCCGGCGCTGGAAGTGGGCACGGTGCCGTTTGAAATCCCCTTCGCGTGGACGGATCAGCTCGGTCTATCAGGTGACTCGGGATTCCGCCTGAGGGTGGACGCGCTGAAGGACGCCGCGCCGACCTGCTACATGCAGGGGGTGGACCGGCAGAAGGCGATTCTTCCCGAGGAGACGGTGGAGTTCGAGGTGCTGGGCGAGGATGATTTCGGACTGAAATCGATGGGCTTGGAATGGTCCGGGCAATTCACGCGGCCGACCGACCAGCAACCTGCGAAGGGCGAGTTGAAACTCGGCGAGGGCGCGGCGGACGAACGCCGGATGATCCGCCCGGCGGCGTTCTCGCCCTCCGCCTTCGGCATCGCGCCGCAGAAGATCACGCTGCGGGCGTACGTGGAGGACCGCTTTCCTAACAGGGGCCGGATTTACTCGGAACCGGTGATCCTCTACGTGCTGACGCGCGACGAACACGCGCAGATGCTCAAGAGCCAGTTCGACCGCCAGATCACCGAGTTGGAGGATCTCGCGCGGCGCGAGCAGGATTTGTTGGACGAGAACCAGCGCATCGAAAAACTCGATGGGGCGGATCTCCAGAAGGATGAGAACCTCAAGCGCCTGGAGAAACAACAACAGGAGGAATCCGAAACCAAAAACCGCACGCAGAATCTAACGGAGCGGATGGAGCAGCTCATGAAGGACGCCGCCCGCAATGGCGACATCGACAAGAAGACGCTGCAGAAAATGGCCGAGTCCCTCAAATCCATGCAGGAACTCTCGAAGGAGGACGTTCCCAAAGTGGAGCAGAAACTCGGCGAGTCGCAGGAGCAGTCCAACACTCCGGAAAAATCCGGGAAGGATGTGAAGGAGGCGGTCGAGGAACAGCAGAAAGTCGTCGAGAAAATGAAACAGGCGGCGGAGAAGGCGAACGATGCGAACCGCCGCTTCGAAGCGGGCACCTTTGTGAACCGCCTGAAAAAAGCCTCCGGCGAACAAGGCGGGATCGTCGCTTCCCTGAAGGAGGCGTTTGATCGCATGCTCGGTCTCAAGACCCCGGCGCTCGATCCCACGGACGCGCGGCGGCTCAATGACAACGCCCGCCAGCAATCGGACACGGCCTCGGACGTGCGCTGGATCGAGGAGGATCTCGCGCACTACTACTCGCGCACCAAGGAGGAGAGTTTCAAAGCCATCATGGACGAGATGCGCGAGGCGCAGATCTCGATCGGACTGGAAACCGTGCGCCAGCGCCTCGCGGGAAACCTGAGTTTCGAAGCCGCGGAGGAAGCGAAGAAGTGGGCGGACAAGCTGATGGAATGGGCCAAGAAACTGGAGGGCGAAAAGGACAAGGACGGCAGCGGCGGCGGCGAAGGCGGCGGCCCCAGTCCGGAGGATGAGGATTTCGAGTTCATGCTGCGCGTCATGAAGATGATCCAGCAGGAACAGGACTTGCGCGCCCGCACCCGCGCGCTTGAGCAGCTCCGCCGTTCGTTCGATTCAAGCCCACCCTCCAAACCCGAAACCTCAAAGCCATGAAACAAGCACTCGTCATCTTCAGCTTTTGCGCCATGACGGCATTCGCTCCGGCCGCCGAAGAAGCCTCGCCGGAACAAGCGCGCGCCAAGCACAACGAAGGCTCCGAAAAAGTGGCGGAGGAGCAGGACGAGCTGTCCGCCGATGTGGAGCAGCTCGTGCTCGAACAAACCAACCCGAAGGTCATCGAACTGTTAGGCAAGGTCGAGGACATCATGGACGAAGCCACCGAGAAACTCGCCGAGTCGGACACCGGTGCGGACACCATTGCCGCCCAAACGCAGATCATCGAGCTCATCCACGCCGCCGCGAAGGAGAAACAATGCGACTGCAAGGGTGATTGCAGCAGCGCGATGATGGACATGATGGAGCGCATGATGGGCAAGGAGCCGGGCCAGCAGCCGAAACCCGGCGGCAAGGAATCCGACAACAAGAAGGGCGGCGGAGGCGTTACCGGAGATTCGGACACCGCCAGCGAACCCGTGGACGGGGCGGCGGGCGAAAACGGCGAGCAACGCCGCGTTCCCAAGGCCGCGGGAAACACCAAACCCGAGATCCCCGAAGAATTCCGCAAGGCGTTCGACGCCTACAACCGCGGCGCGGAGAAGAAGGCCAAATGACCATGCGTTTTTCCGTTTCCATGACTGGCAGCTTCCGGAGCATCCTCGCTTCCTGCGGTTTGTTAGGAACCTGCGCCGCCTGGTCGCAGGACCTTCCGGGACGGCCGGATGACTCGGTGCCCGCGCAGGCGGAGCTGATTTTCGAAAAGGGCATGCAATACCTCGCCCGCAGCCAGAACGACAAGGGCTGCTGGAATGACAGCGTGGGCGGAGAGCCCGCCGTGGTGGGACTCTGCGTGGCCTCGTTCCTCGCGCATGGCGAGGATCCCGTGAACGGCCCGTATGCCAAGACGATCCGCAACGGCATCGACTACGTGATTTCCCAACAGAAGGAGAACGGTTACATCGGATCGAGCATGTACAACCACGCCTTCGCCACCAAGGCGCTCGCCGAGGCCTACGGCATGGTGGACAATCCGAAGATCGCGCCCGCGTTGAAAAAGGCGGTCGAGCTCATCCTCAGCTCGCAGAAAAAAAACCGCTTCAATGCCTGGCGCTACACTCCGGACAGCCGGGATGCGGACACCACGGTGACCGGTTGCCAGATGGTCGCCTTGTTCGCCGCGCGCAACGCGGGCATCGCCGTGCCGGAAGACTCCATCCGCAAGGGGCTCGCTTATCTGTCCAACAACCGCTCCAGCGACGGGTCCTACGGTTACACCTCCTCCACGGGCGGCAAGCCCACGCTCACGGCCATCGGCGTGCTGTGCTTCGCGCTCGCGAAGGACAGGGACTCCAAGGGATTCAAAACGAGCGTGGATTTCCTCAAGAAGAGCCTCGATTACCGGGACCGCTTCTATCCTTACTACTTCGAGTATTACATGTCCCAGGCCTTGTTCCATTCGGACGAGGCCACGTGGAAGGAATGGAACGCGCGCAACATCCGCTATCTCGCCACGATCCAATCAAGCGACGGCTCGTTTCCCGGCCCCCAAGGGCCATCGTTCAACACGGCGGGCGCCTTGTTATCACTCGCGTTGAATTACCGCTATCTTCCGATCTTCGAGAAATGATCCCGAGACTTCTGGCAACGCTGCTCGTCGGCGCCGCCGCGTGTTCCGCGGAGGTCCGGGACGACTTGCTGCGTTTCACGAACGGAGATCAGCTCCACGGCACCTTTCTCGGCCTGCGCGAAGGACCGCAGATGATCTGGAAACGGAGTGATGTGAGCGAGCCCGTCGAGTTCAAGACCAGCGGAGCGCGCCACGTGGTGCTCCGCGGCGGACGGCCCGGCAAATCGCTGGAAACCCTCGCCCACATAGGACTGGTGAATGGCGACCGCATCCCCGGCATCGTGACCGCGATGGACGCGGAGCACCTCACGCTGGAAACGGGATGCGCCGGCGTGTTGCGGATTCCACGAAAACATGCCGCGCTGCTGGCCCCCAATCCGATGGGCGGGCGCATGTATTTTTACGGTCCGTTTTCCGAAGACGGTTGGAAAATGATCCATCCGGCGTTCACCGACGGGCTTCCCGCGCCGAAGCCGGAGGACAAGGAGGATGAGGACTCGCCGAAGCGCTGGACCTATTCCGGCTCCGCCTGGTATTGGCAGGAAAAGGGAGCCGGCACCGCATTGATCCGCGACGAGGGACTGCCGGACCGCGCGATCCTGAGCTTCCGCCTCGCATGGAAGAACCGCCTGAGTTTCTCGGTGGGATTCCACGCCGACTTCAAACACCCGAAGCCGGACGAGGAGGAAGCCAAAGACGGAGCGAACGCCGGCCGGGCGCGCGCCTTCATCCCCGGCGACACGTCCGACCTCCCGCGCATGTTCGGAAACAGCTATGTGCTCCAGATGTATTCGAGTTACCTGATGCTCTACCGCACCGCGGTGGACACGGATGGAAAAACCTCGATCCAGCGCGTGCACCTGAACAACAACAACGTCCGCCTCGGCGAAACGGGAACCGCCAGCATCGAGATCCGCAGCAACCGGCGCAGCGGCGGCATCAGCTTGTTCATCAACGACGAGTTCGTGACGCAGTGGAGCGAGGGCGACCCGGCCCGGCAGGAAGTGGAAGGCGGAAGTTTCGCGGGAAAAGGCTCCGGTTTCGGTTTCGTGGTCCAGAGCGATGAATCGCCGGTCCGCGTCTCGGATGTGACGGTCTGCGAATGGAACGGCATGCCGGACTCCGCGCGCAGCCTGGAAACCGACGATCAGGACGTGGTGCTCATGGCTAACGGCACCGACCGCTACGCCGGGCGCGTCAAGGAACTCGATGCGGACCGGAAGCTGGTCTTCGAGGGCAGGCACGGCTTGTTC
>DAISZP010000004.1:0-38136 GCA_036824745.1 Luteolibacter sp. | reverse complement strand
CGACCGCGAGGTTTACGATCTGCGGGTTCCCGTGCGGGAAAGCTCGAATTCCGACATCATCCGCAGGTCCGTCGCCGGCCTGCGCCTCGATGAGGAACCCACACTGGACGGCAAGCTGCGCCGCATCCGCGGGTGGTTCCAGAGCGAGTTCGAATACACCACGGACCTCACCATCTCCAACGGCCTGCCACGTGACGCCCGCGGATGGAAAAACCGGCATACGCTCACACCGATCGGCGAGTTTCTATCAGAAGTGCGCGCCGGCCACTGCGAGTACTTCGCCTCCGCCGCCGTCCTCATGCTGCGGGAGGCGGGTATCCCCGCACGGTATGCCGTGGGCTTTGCCGTGGCGGAGCTGGACGTCTCCCGCCGCGAGTTCGTCATCCGCGGCAGCCACAAGCACGCGTGGTGCCGCGTGTGGGATGAGTCCCGGAACCAATGGATCGATTTCGATCCCACCCCGTCCAGCTGGCTGGCGGGCGTCACCACGAAGGTCGATTGGACCCAGCGCCTCAGCGACCGCATCAAGTGGCTGCGCGAGGACTTCTTCATCTGGCGGAACAAGCCGAACAACCGCCTTGGCGTCTCCATCGTCATGATCACCATCGGCCTCGGCCTCGGCGGCTTCATCGCGAGGCGCTTGTGGAGATCCCGGCGGACCATCGGGAAAAATATCACCGCCGCAGGCTACGACGGCCCCGTGGTCCGCACGCCGCTCAACGCGCTGGAAGGCCTCGCCGCCAGACGCCTCGGCCAGCGCCCCCCGGGCCAGCCCTTCGGCGCGTGGATCGGCATGTTGGCCGCCTCTCTCAAAAACCCGCGCCTGCTCGATGACGCCATCACCCTCCATCAAAAACTCCGCTTCGATCCCCAACCCGTGACGCACGAGGAGACCGAACGCCTCGGCAAACTCGCGCGGGATCTGGAGGCGGAGTTGAGGGCAAGGGGGTGAACCATTCTACGCAGTGTCTCCCTTGGAAAGCGCTGTCATGCCACGGGGTTCGTTTCAATACCCTTGGTTGGCCGCCATGGGTCTACAGCTCCAGTTTGGCGAGCAGTTCCTCGACGCTGAGATGATGGTGGGCGGCCACAGGCTTCAAGACGCCGCCGAGCAGGGTGCCGGTCTTGAGCGGGCGATGGTTCGGGATGGTCACATGATGGGTTCCGCCCTGAACGGTGGTCAGGCGGATGTGCGAGCCATCCTGGCGCACCGTTTCGTATCCTAACTTCCGCAGCGAGCGGATGAGTTCGGCCGCGCTGATGTCGCGGGGGACTTTCATACCGCCAGGGCCTCGTCGCGGACAAAGTGGAGGCGGATGATCTTCGGCATCGGGCCGGGAGCTCCGTCGCCGAAGTGACAACGGACGGAGTCGCGCACCATTTCCCGAAGTTCTTCGAGAGTTTCGCCCTGCGTGGCGATGGCGTGCCCGAGTGCGGTGGCGACGAAGCCGCCGTCCACCTCGTCTTCACGCACTTCAAAGATGATCTCGTCCATGAGCGAAACATCGCACAGATGCCTTGGTGTGGGCAAGGGGCAATGAGGCGTTCAATGCCCGGAGACGAACGGGGCGATGGTCAGGGTTTTCACAAATGCTTCACCGTCCCGCGCGAGAAGATGGCATACACCGCGGGGACGACGAAGAGGGTGAGCAGGCCGGAGAAGAGGAGACCGCCGACGACGGCGATGCCGAGGGACTGGCGGGAGCCGCTGGAGGCACCGAGGGAGAGGGCGATGGGCAGGATGCCGAAGATGGTGGCGAGGCTGGTCATCAGGATGGGGCGGAAGCGGGAAACGGCGGCTTCGAGCGCGGCCTGGGTTTTGGAGAGGCCGGCTTCCTTGCGCTGGTTGGCGAACTCGACGATGAGGATGCCGTTCTTGGTGACGATGCCGATGAGCATGATGATGCCGATCTCGCTGAAGACGTTGAGGGTTTGGTTGGTTAGATAAAGCGATAGCAGGGCCCCGGCGAGGGACAGGGGAACCGTTAGAATGATGATGAAGGGATCGCGGAAGCTCTCGAACTGGGCGGCGAGCACGAGGTAGATGATGAGCAGGGCTAACAGGAAGGCGAAGAGCAGTGAGGAGGAGCTTTCCGCGAAGTCGCGGGATTGGCCGGCGAGCGAGGTGCGGAAATTCTCGGGCAGGATTTGTTTGGCGATGCGGTCGAGTTCCTCGATGCCGTCGCCAAGGGTCTTCCCCTCGGCGGGAGTGCCCTGGATGGTGGCGGAGACGGCGCGGTTGAAGCGATAGACGGACGCGGGGCTGGCGGACTCGGTGAAGCTGACGAGGTTGTCCAGAGAGACCATGGTGCCGGCTGAGGTTTTCACGAAGAGGCGCTTGAGGTCTTCGGGATCGTTGCGGTCCTCGCGCTGCATCTGGGCGATGATCTGGTATTGCTTGCCGTTCTTGAGGAAGTAGCCGAAGCGCCTGCCGGAGTAGGCGAACTCGACGGAACGGCCGATTTCCTCGACGGAAATGCCAAGCTCGGCGGCCTTGCGGCGGCTGATGGTGATGACGCCTTCGGGGCGGTTCACCTTGAGGTCCACATCGACCTGGCGCAGCGCGGGGCTTTTGTTCGCTTCTTCGAGGTACTTTGGCAGGACTTTGACGAGTTCGGTGAAATTCGGAGCCTGCAGGACGTAGGCGAGCGGTTGGCCGCTGCGGCGGTCGCCGATGGTGGGCGGCTGGGTGGCGATGGCGCGCACGCCGGTGAAGTCGAGCATGTCGCGCGTGAGCTGTTCGGCGATCTGTGCCTGGCTGCGCTTCCGCTGATCGGGTGGTTTCAGATAGAGATTCTGGACCGCGGCGTTCGCGTCCGAGCGTCCGCCGCCGCCGCCGAGGATGCTGAAGGAGCGGGAGGCCTCGGGCACGGTGTCGTCCACATGGGCGGAGATCTTGTCCATCCAGCTCTCGGTGTATTCGAAACTCGCGCCTTCGGGAGCGGTGATGTTCACGCGGATGTTCTCGCGGTCCTCGAGCGGTGCGAGCTCGCGAGGGAGTGTCTCGCCGAGCCACCAGATGATGGCGCCGTTTCCTAACAAAACCGGGATGGCCAGCCAGCGCCAGCGGATGACGGGCGCGAGCGAGAGCCGGTAACCGTGCGTCATGCCGCGGAAGAAGGGCTCGGTGATGCGGTAGAGGAAGTTCGGACGCTCGCCGTGTTTCTTGAGCAGGAACCTGCACATCATCGGCGAGAGCGTGAGCGCGACGAAGGCGGAAACGAGCACGCTGCCCGCCAGTGTGATGCCGAACTCGCGGAACAACCTTCCGGTGAGGCCTGATAGAAAGACGATGGGCAGGAACACCGCGGCGAGCGCGATGGTGGTGGAGATGACGGCGAAGTAGATTTCCTTCGAGCCCTTCAACGCGGCGTCGAGGGGAGACATGCCCTGCTCGATCTTCGAGTAGATGTTCTCCAACACCACGATGGCGTCATCGCAGACCAGGCCGATGGCGAGCACGATGGCAACGAGCGTGAGCACGTTGATCGAATACCCGGCGACGAACATGATGAAGAAGGCGGAGACGATGCTGACCGGGATGGCGATGACCGGGATGAGCGTGGAGCGCCAGTCGCGCAGGAAGAGGAAGATGATGAGGGCGACCAGCGCGAAGGCGATGACGAGCGTTTCCTCGACCTCCGCCACCGAGCGGCGGACGAAGCGGGTGAAGTCGTAGCCGAGCTCCGCCTTCACATCGGGCGGGAGTTCCTTCCTGACTTGATCGAGACGTTTGTAAAACTCGTCGGCGATGGCGATGGCATTCGTGTTAGGCTGCGGGATGACGCCGACGCCGACCCGATAGATGCGGTCCGCCTTGAGGCCGGTGCGCAGGTTTTCCGGGCCGAGTTCGGCGTGGCCGATGTCGCTGAAGAGGATCTGGCGGCCGTTTTCCTGTTTGATGATGAGGTTCTCGAAATCCTCCGCGCTACTGAGCCGGCCGAGCGTGCGCAGCGAGAGTTCGTTGGCCGCGCCTTCGAGCCGGCCGCTCGGGAGATCGACGTTCTGGGCATCGAGCGCTTTCTGGACATCGGCGGGAGTGAGCCCGTGCACGGCGAGTTTCACGGGGTCCATCCACAGCCGCATGGCGTAGCGTTTCTCACCGAAGATTCTAACAGCGGAGACGCCTGGAATGGTTTCCATGCGCTCGCGGATCAGGCGGTCCGCGATGTCGCTCACCTCGAGGATGCTGCGCTGGTCGCTCTCCAGATGCAGGAAGAGGATGGGGGAGGAATCCGCGTCGGCTTTTTCGACGACGGGCGGGTTCGAGTCCACGGGCAGGTTTCTAGCAGCACGGGCCACGCGGTCGCGCACGTCGTTCGCGGCGGCGTCGAGGTCCGAATCGAGCGTGAACTCCACGGTGATCTGGCTGCGTTCCTCGCGGGACTCGGAGGCGATGGTGCGGATGCCGGAGATGCCGTTGATGACCTGCTCGAGCGGCTCGGTGATCTGCGAGGAGACGACGTCCGGGTTCGCGCCCGGATAAGTCGTCTGCACGGTGATGACCGGCGGATCAACGGCCGGATACTCGCGCACGCCGAGGAAATGGAAACCCGTGACGCCGAAAAGCACGATGATCAGCGACATCACGATGGCGAGGACCGGCCGCCGGATGCTGGTTTCTGATAGACTCATGGCGCGGCGGAGGAAACTTCGAGACCCGGGCGGATGCGCAGCAGGTTGGTGGTGGCGACGACGTCTCCGTCCTTCACGCCGCGCAGGATCTGCACCTTGTCCTCGGTGCGGATGCCGATCTCGACGGGCTGGAGTTTCGCCTTGCCGCTTTCTATCAGCCAGACGCCCTGGCCGCGCGGCGAGGGGACGATGGCCTCGCTGGGAACCATGAAGCCGTTGGCGAGTTTTTCCAGCGTGAGCGACACCTCGGCGAAACCTCCCGGCAGCAATCCTTTCGGCGAGGAACAAAGTCCCCGCACTAACAGACTGCGGGTGGCGGCGTCGATGGCGGGCTCCAGCACGGTGACCGCGCCTTCATACACCGTGCCGCTGCCCGCGACGGTGAAGGTGAATTTCTGCCCTGCGGAAACCTCCGCCGCGTATCGCTCCGGTAACGGGAAATCCACTTTGATGCGCGAGACGTCCTGTAAGCTGATCAGAGGCGTCTGCGGGGAAACGTAGGCTCCTTCGCTGACCTGGCGCACGCCCACGCGGCCGGAGAACGGCGCGCGGATTTCGGTTTTCGCGATTTGGACTTCCTGCGTGTTCTTGCGGGCGAGCAGCAGGTTGTAGGTGGACATCGCGGCGTCGTATTCCTGCTGGCTCATCGCCTTGCGCGGCGCGAGGTTTTCGGCGCGTTGTTTGTTCACCTCGGCGAGTTGGAGCTGCGCGTCCACCTGCTTGAGCTCGGCTTGAAGGTCGCTGTCGTCGAGTTTGAAAAGCAGGTCGCCCGCCTTCACCTCGGAGCCTTCCTTGACGTGGACTTTCGTCAAAAGCCGCGAGAGTTCGGAAACGAGTGTCACGCTTTCATTCGCCCGCAGCGTGCCGACGGTGGAGATCGTTTGTGCGAACGGCGCGCTTTTCACCGTGTGGAGCTCGGCTTTCAACGGAGCGGCGGGTTTCGCTCCGCCCTGGGCGAACAAGTCCGCCACCAGCATCGGCAGGATGAAAAGAAAGTGCGGACGGATCATGGCGGCGTGGCGAATGTGGGCTACGAATGGGCGAGCGCCAAACGATCATTGCGCCCGGTGGGAAACTACGTGGCCCCACCTTTAGGGAAGATGAAGAAGAACGACTGATGGCATGGCAAATTCGCCGGATCCCCATCCAAAATGGAATGGCACTGTCTGCATCCGTCAGCCAAACTGTTGCCAGCATGAATTTCAGGCGATTCCAGATATCCGCCTTAACCCGAAAATGGTCTCACCGTGTGAAGCTCGTGCTTTGCAGTATTCTGGCATTGTGGATGATCGGATCTTTGGGGGCGATCTGGCAGACGTTTCACGGCGAGGTGGTTTCCGGAGAGAAAATGCGGCATCTCGCCAACAGCGCGCTCGGGACTGACACCGGCCGCACGTTCTACATGGGCCGTTCCGGCGGCTATGACCATTTCCGGCTGAGGTGGCTCATCGAATCAAAGAGCTACCGGGTGCCGCTATCGGAATCTCCTATCGAGAATCCCTTTCCTTTGCGCTATTGGCCGGGAAACTGGCGCGACGGAGTATTCGGCCGGAGTGGATGATGTGAATTGGGCGGCCTCACCGGTCCGTTACCCGTTCCACGTTTGCTCCCAGCATGAGCAGTTTCTCGTCGATGTGTTCGCAGCCGCGGTCGATGTGATAGAGGCGGCTGATCTAGCCATGCTAGAAAGGAATTGAATTGCGACCTCATCCCATGCATTGAATCAGCACGCATGTTGATGAATCGCCCTATGGGGGGACTCCCCGAATCCGATGTCCGCGCCATCGTCCGCCTGCTAGGTGAGACTGCCTTCCGGCGTGGAGGCATCCATGAATGTCGCAAGGCGCTGATGAATGGATTGTGCCCCCTGATAGGCGCGGACGCATGGCTCTGGTGCATGGCCGATATGGAGCCCGGAAAGCCATTGAGCCACTCCGGCATTCTTCATGGGGGATTCGACGATGAACGTTTTCCTTGGTTTCTCCAGGCCATCAATCATCCATCGCTCGCCAAGGCAAACCACCAGGTGGCGGGTCTTCTTGCTGACGAGAAACGCCACCTCACTCTCGGGCGGAAGCGAGTGGAAGATCCCTGCTTTCCCATTCTTTCTGGAGCATGCGGCGAGTTATGGCACAAGGCAGGCATCGGCACGCTCATGCTTTCGCTGCGCCCGATGGAAACCGGCGGTGCGACGGGCATCGCCATGTATCGCCGGCCGGGGGCTCCGGATTTTGATGAACGGGAGATCCGCATCGCCCATATCCTGCTCACCGAGGTGTCCTGGCTGCATTATGAAAGCTTCCCGGAAAAAGCCGCGCTTTCCCGCCTTTCACCGCGCCACCGCACCGTGCTGAATCTCCTCTGCGAGGGGTGGCCACGGAAGAAGATCGCCGCTCAGTTGCACGTTTCGGTAAACACGATTCATGGATATGTTAGAGATGTCTTCCGCCATTTCGGCGCTCACTCGCAGGCGGAACTGATCAGCCGTTTCACCCATGGAGTCGGGGGGGATCTGCCATGAGTCCGGAGCACCCAACTAATGATGGGGTCGGGGAGGGCGCCGCCCGGGCCATGGTGCGACTGCTTTGCGAGGTGGTCGCCCATCCGGGAGATACCAGCGCCCGCAAACGCCATCTCATGGACGGTCTGTGTGCGCTCATCAGGGCCGATGCATGGGCGTGGTCGCTGCTGCGTTTCGAGAAAGGCTCGAATCCCCGCCAAGTGGTGATGCTACATGGGGGATTTGGTGAAGATCGTTTGGCAAAATGGGCCACTGCGATCGAGCACCCCGACATCCAGCCGGTTACCGGTGCCCTCGTCTCCGAGGCGGTCACTGCCCGGCGGAGTTTCACCCGACAGTCCTCTGAATTCGTGCCGCCAGCATGGTGGGATTCGGATTCACCGTCGTTCCTTCTCTGGCAGGAGGCAAACATCCGTTCCTTCCTCCTCTCCGCATGGCCTCAGCGCGACGGGGGCTTCAGCGGCATCGGGTTCTATCGGAATGCGGATCGGCCGGACTTCACCCCTCGCGAGTGCCGCATTGCCCACATCCTTCTCTCGGAAATCCCCTGGCTTCACCAGGCCGGCCTTGACGACGGCGATGGGCGCGGGCTCTTCCGGCTGCCCCCGAGACAACGCACCACCTTGAACCTGCTCATCCAAGGCTGGCCTCGCAAGAAAATCGCCACCCACCTCGGTGTGTCCGAAAACACCGTGCACGGTTACGCGAGGGAGGTATTTCGCCACTTCGGCGTTCGTTCCCAGGCCGGATTGATCGCACGTTTTGCCAAGACGGATGGATACCAAGCCTCATGACCGAGCCTTCTCACAACAACAACAACAACGAACTCGGTGAGGACGACGTTCGGGCGATGGTCCGCATCCTGGCGGATACAGTGCTCATCGCGGACGCCGCTGTCCAGAGAGCCTTCGTCATGAGCGAGATCGGCAAACTCGTCGGAGCGGATAGTTGGGTGTGGGGCGTTTCGCCCCGATTGGAGCCTGGAAAACAGCCTGTCTATCTCTTCGAACAGACCCAGGGATTCGACGACCAGCGCATTGGTAAATTCCTGCAAGCGGTGGATCATCCTGACAGTGGGGCGATGACCGCGCCGCTCGCCGCTACCATGGTTCGCACAGGCTCACGGGTCACTCGCGACCTCAGCCGCATCGTTTCCCCGGCGCGCTTTCAGACCTCACCAGCACGACCCTTGTGGGAGGCCGCTGGGATCGGCACGCTGCTCATTTCCATCGGCCCGGTTCCCGGTGTGGGGACCAGCGTGGCGGGATTCTACCGTAACCTCGGCGAGGCGGACTTTACCCCGCGGGAAACCCGGATCATGCACATCATCCTGACCGAGCTTCCCTGGCTTCATCAGGCGGATCTCCCCCACTTGCCCGCCCGCGGAATGGTCGCCCTGACACCCCGTCAGCGCCAAGTTTTGAACCAACTCATGCAGGGTCACTCGCGAAAAGCCATCGCCACCGCCTTCCAACTCTCCGAAAACACGATTCACGGCTATGTGAAGGGAATCTTTCGCCAATTCGGCGTCCGTTCCCAAGTCGAACTGATTGCCCGCCTAACAAGAGGCGATGGAGGCGATTGCTAACATCCCCGATTTTGCGGCTTTTGTGAAAACTCATTCCCCATGACTTTTAGATAGAACCAAATGGATTTGAGCGACCACCCCCTCCCAGAATCCGATGTCCGTGCCATCGTCCGACTCCTTGGTGATGTCATCGCCTCCCGTGGCGACCTCCCGGAATGCCGGCGCATCCTCATGGACGGGCTCTGCCGCATCGTCAATGCCAACTCATGGGCCTGGTGCATGGCCGAGTTCGATCCCGACAAACCGCCCTCCTTCATCGGCTTCGAACACGGCGGTTTCGACGAAGACCGCTTCGCCCGGTACATCGAGGCCATGAACCACCCCCAGCACGGGCAGATCACCCACAAGTCCTCTCTCGAACTGAAGGAAAAGGCCACCCATCTCACCCGCACGCTCCGCCAGATCGACCCGCGAATGATGTTTGAATCCTCATCCTTCGGCAAGGCCTGGGCGGATGCCGGCATCGGAGCGCTCATTCTCTCCCAGAAACCGATGAATGCGGGCGGAGTTTCCGGAGTGGCCGTCTATCGGCCCGTGGGTGAACCGCAGTTCGACGCCCGGGAATGCCGCATCGCCCACATCATCCTCAGCGAGGTTCCCTGGCTCCACTTCAATGCCTTCCCGGATCAAGCCAGCAAGGACATCACCGGCCTCCAACCCCGCCACCGCACCATCCTCAATCTCCTCTGCGAAGGCTGGTCCCGCAAGAGGATCGCCACCCACCTCGGCCTCTCGGAAAACACCGTCCACGGCTATGTGAAGGAAATTTTCCGCCACTTCGGCGTCCATTCCCAACCAGAACTCATCGCCCGCTTCACCAAAGGCGACGGCGGCGACCGCTGACACCCCGGATTTGGGGAGTTGGCGAAGACCGGAGTTTCGGAGATACGTCTGCCCCATGCGCTCCCTCCCCACCAATCCCTACCTCCGTTTTCTCTCCGTAGGCTCCGCTTTCATCCTCGGTTCGGTTCCCTCGGTTCAGGCAGACGCCCCACCTCCGACACCCACTCCGCGAGATCCGGAAACGGTTGCCAACCGCTTGCTTACCGGCTCGGTCACCATCGATGCCGGGCGTCATATGGTCGGCACCCAGATTGGAAGCATCACCTTGAGCGGGGGTTCCCTCACGGATAACCAAGCCACCCGGATCGCCGTGCAAAGCGGCGGATTTGCCAATCTTTCAAACGGCCTCCAGCTCACCTCCGCCACGGATTTCACCTTCAACGACGCCGGGCAATCCCACAATCTGGCGCTCTCGACCTGGAAGACCGGCAGCTACTCAGTCACCAGCGCCGCCTTGCCCGGTGCCACCTCGACGGTCACGAACTACTCCACTCCGGCCGGCGACAAAAAACAGGAATTCGGCGGTAATTGGCAGGCTTCGGTGAGCTATGGCGATGTGTTCGGCAACAAGGAAACGATCAGCCTCAATCTCGGGAACAACGCTGATCTCGGTCCTTCCCCCGCGCCCGCGAGTCTTTCGAGTTTCTATTTCGCAACCAGCTCTCCGGCGCAAACCTGGTATTTGGAGCGTGGCGATGGAGTCCTCACCAACCAGCGGGTCAACTCGCTGATCCAGGGCGAAGTCACCACCACCAGCAAGCTGGACCTCTCAGGCGTGTCGATCACGGCCACTGGCACGTCCGTGGCCAACCGCCAGATCACCGGTGGCACCGTTTCTCTCGGGCGTTACATGGCGGGCCAGCCATCCCAAACGGTCAACGTCTCCAACACCATTCAGCTCGGCACCTTCGGCTCGGACGATCAATACACCCGGCTCACTCTCAATGATTTCTCGATCCAGAATGGGAATCTCACCGTGAGCAAATCCGGAGGCCCCACGCTTTTCAATTCCTCCAGCAGCAGCGCCAGCGTGCAGGTGGCCGGAAACATCACCATCAGCACCAACGGCACGGGTCTCAACCAGCAAACGCTCAACGTCGGATCCTCGATCGTTGGCGAAGGCCTCGCCGGGGAAACCAAGCAATCCGTTCTCAATCTCGGATACCAGTGGAACGTGGTGCAGAACAACACCCTGGTCGCGAACAACACGCTGATCATCGGCTCCGCCACCGCCTCCGATACCCGAACCTACTCGGGATCGGTCGGCCGCGGCTTTTCCACCGATACTCACACCGCGATCGGCTGGACGGGTGGCAACATCACCGTCTCGGGAGCGCAAGGCCCTGGCATCCGCGGACTGGGCAGCTACACGGTCCACGCCGTGGCGGAAGGCCTTGTGGGTGAGAATGCGAATGCCACCGCGAGCTTCAATGCCGCCTTCGCCGGAGTGAACCGCGCCTCCTACTCAATCACCAATCCCAACACGCTGCTCACCGGCGGATCGGTCGTCACCCTCACCGACACCGGCTCCGGCGTGTTTCAAAACAATACCCAGGTTTCAGATGTGACCCTCTCCGGAGGCGATCGCCTCGGTTTCTCACTCAGCTACAACGGGCCCACCCAGTTGGGACACGGGCAATCGTCAACCTTCGGCATCAACTTCCTCGGCAGCCCCACCGTCAGCCCGGGAGGTCTCGGTCGCGTCTATCGGGCGGATCTCAACATCGTCCTGCGGGATTCCACCAACGTGGATGGAATCTATCAGGCTTTGGGCAACAACTCTTACACCATCACCACGGCTTCCGGATCAAGCGGCCACCTCGCCAGCCATCAGTATCAAATCGAGAAGGTCGTCAGCGCCGCCCCCGCCCCGAGCGGCACCGCCAGCTTCGCCGCCGGGACCAGCCTGCGCACGCACGGCGTCGTCATCGACAACACCACGGCCAATACCTCGTCCCGTTTCACCACCGCCACCGATGCCGAGTTGGTGGACTCCGCCACCACCTCCTCCAACCGCACGGTCAGCATCCAGTTTGTCAATCTGGACAGCGCGGATCCCGCCATCGTGGATGCCTTGGAGCAGACCGGCAGCAATGCGGCGTCCCTCGCAGGCATCTTTGGAGGCGATCAGGGAGGTGCGGTCTTCGCCAGCGACATCGTCAACCTTTCCGGCCTCGATGGATTCCAACATGTCCTCCAGATCGGCTACGATGTCGAAGACCAATGGGCGGGCGGCGCCCAACTCCTCTGGCGCTACGATTACACCGATGGCAGCAGCCAGCCTGCCGTGGCATGGATCAACGCGGTCCTGGGCAATTCCAACATCCACGACCTCAATCTCACACTCGGAACCCTCACCTTCGGCTCCACGTCCATGAGCATTCAGGACTATCTTGCCGGGAACCGCTACAATGGCAGCTATGACAACTACCTTGCCACAGCGGGCAGCGCTCAACTCGGTGCCTGGGGCGTGGATGCCGTGAACAAGAAGGTCTGGGCGGTGATCGATCACAACTCGTCCTTCGCCGCCGCTGTGCCCGAGCCCTCCGCCTCCTTGCTCTGGATCGCAGGCGTGGGACTTCTGGCTTTCCGTCGCAGGAAAGCCTGATCTCCTGGGCAAGCTCATGGAGGTCAAGCGTCGCAGGCGAAAACGATCCGGGACCTCCCGGCGCGATTTCGCGTGGGATCGGTCCACCAACCCCGGACGGCCCCGGCGCGATGGCAGGGTGCCTCGTCTGCTGCTCCTGGTCCTCGTCCTTCTCATCCTGACGGTCTCCATCAGCTTGTTCATGGCAAGGCGCGATGGCCCATCCCACCATGACCCATCGGCCACTGCGTCTTCCGGTCCGGCTGAAGCGCCTGCTTCACCCGTGATACCACCGCCATCCTCGCCGCTTGAAAAGCAGGAGGCCGCCCTCCAAGCGCTGCTCGGATTTGCCAACGCCGGATCCGCCGCCGAAAGGCTTGAACGATGTGCCGATCCGGGACTCACCGCCGCGATGCTTGAGGACCACGCCTCATCCCATCCCGGATCGATGCCCGAAGCGGTCTTCAATCCCACCGTCACCGCCGTGTCCATGGGCGGCCGGGAAATCATCCTCGTTTCCTTCCTCGACCACCGCCACCGCCCCGTCTCCGCGCCCTTCGAGTGGCTCGGCGCATCCTACAAACTCCATTGGGAAGCCATGACCGCTTATTGCCCCGTCCCTTGGCCCGTCCTGATCGAGAAACGCCCCGCCGGAAACCACACGATGCGGGGCAAGATCTATCTAGCAGAAAACAAGCTTGACCACCAGATCCCGTCAGCTCCCCTCACCGCCCTCGTCTCCCATCCGGACCTTGCCAAACCCCTCACCTTGGACCTCTCACCCGAGGTCGCCCGCCAGATCGCAAGCTTCCCCCGCTCCCAGGATATCCCGGGCATTTTCGAAGTCACCTGCCCCACGGGCTCGCCCCATCTCCGGCTCGCCCGCTGGATCCAGCGGGACTGGATCCGCTGACACCCCGGATTTGGGGAGGTGACGGTTCGGGCCCGGATGGTGTCCAATTCGAGTCCCCCAAAATCGAGACGTCGTCCGCCCCCTTGTTTTTCGCAGGGGGGGGCGGGCGGCGAGCGAACGGGATGCCTTCCCGCAACCTTACCCTCCAACCTCATGCCCCGCATCCTCGTCTTCACCAACCCCGGCTTCTCCGGCACCGTCAAGGAATTCACCCTGAACGATCCCGATCTCACCCAGAACGGCGATGACCTCACCTTCGCCTCCGCCATCGTCCTCAGCGGCTCGTGGAACCTCTACGACGAGGTGAACCAGGCAGGCAATACCATCAGCCTCAGCGCCACCTCCGGCCCCAACGGCGACGGAGCCTTCAAAGACCCCGCCGACTGGGGCGGCGCAGCGGCGTTTCATGTCAAAAGCATCACTATCTGAATGAACCCCGCTTCCCTATCATCATGAAATTTTCCCGTCAGCTGATCTCGTGCTTCGTTGTGCTTCTCTCGGCGACATTTCCAGTCCTCGCACAGGGCGACAACCCATTGGATTACCCCTCCCCTCCTTTCCCCAATTCCCTCGACTTCCCCGGCGATCCAATTTCGCCACCCCCAGCCTCGGACGACACTCCTCCCGTGCTGCAATCCTTTTCCTTCACGCCCACCAGCGTGGATGTAACCAGCGGCCAGCAGTCTGTGACCGTCACGACCACAGCCACCGATGATCTTTCGGGAGTCGCATACGGATACGCACTCTTTTTCAGCCCCAGCGGCCGGAAATCCATATCCACTTCCTTTTCTCCCACTTCCGGAACGGACCCTAATAACTCCACTCTGACCGGGACCCTTTACATCCCTCAATTCAGCGAAGCCGGGGACTGGAAGCTCGCCCAAGTGAGCGTCTTTGACAAAATTGGCAACCGCCAGAACTACTATTGGTCTCAATGGGGCTTCTCCGCTCCCGACTTTCCACTTCCCTCCGGCATCCAGGACACTCTGGATGTTGAAAGCCCTGGAGAAGACGCCACCCCTCCCGTGCTGCAATCCTTCTCCTTCACGCCCTCGAGCGTGGATGTAACCAGCGGCCAGCAGTCTGTGACCGTCACGACCACAGCCACCGATGATCTTTCGGGAGTCGCATACGGATACGCACTCTTTTTCAGCCCCAGCGGCCGGAAATCCATATCCACTTCCTTTTCTCCCACTTCCGGAACGGACCCTAATAACTCCACTCTGACCGGGACCCTTTACATCCCTCAATTCAGCGAAGCCGGGGACTGGAAGCTCGCCCAAGTGAGCGTCTTTGACAAAATTGGCAACCGCCAGAACTACTATTGGTCTCAATGGGGCTTCTCCGCTCCCGACCTTCCACTTCCCTCCGGCATTCAGGACACCTTGGGAGTGAACTTATCCATAGCTCCAGCCGTGAGCATCACCACGGCAGACGTGCACTCCTCCTCAACGGCGACTCTCCACGGGTCGGTTCTGCCACGCGGAAGCTCCACGGAATATACATTTGAGTATGGCCCGACGCTTTCTTTCGGCAGAACGATTTCCACGAGCGCGGGATCAGGAAACCAAGAGGTTCCCGTCGCTGCGGAAATATCCGATCTTCTGCCGAGCACTCGCTACTATTGGAGGCTGTATGCCACCAATGCCAGCGGCACGGCCTACACGCAGACAAGAAGTTTCATCACCTACGGCTCCGCCGTCTCCGCAGGCTACGGTCACAGCCTCTTCCTAAAGCCGGATGGAACGGCATGGACCGCCGGCCTTGACAACGGCGGCCCCACACCTGTGCAAGCTCTGGATGGAGTAAGCGCCATCGCCGCAGGCGGCTATCACAGCCTGTTCGTAAAAAGCGATGGCAGCGCCTGGGCAAGCGGCACGAATGACAGCGGACAGCTCGGCGACGGCACGACTGAATCAAAAAGCGCCCCGGTGCAGGTTCTCACTGATGTCCAAGCGGTCGCCGCAGGTTCGCTGCACAGCCTTTTCCTCAAGACGGATGGCACGGTGTGGGCTTGCGGATCAAACGGTTCCGGGCAACTCGGGGATGGCACACAAGACAGCCGCAGCTCCCCTGTGCTGGTGATGAGCGGTGTGAAGGCGATCGCCGCAGGGGCCTACCACAGCCTCTTCCTCAAGACGGATGGCACCGTGTGTGGAACGGGTAGGAATGGCAACGGACAGCTTGGCTACGGCACCAGCACGCTGGGTGTGATCACGCCGGTTCAGGTTTTCACCGGGGCGCAGGCTATCTCCGCAGGCTCCTATCACACCTTGTTCCTTAAAGCGGATGGCTCGGTTTGGGCGACCGGATTGAATACAAACGGTCAACTTGGCGATGGTTCGAGTTCTTCGCAGCTTTCACCAGTGCAAGTTCTATCCTACGCAAAAGGCATCGCCGCAGGCTACTATCATAGCTTTTTCATTCGATCGGACAACAGCCTTTGGGCTGCTGGAGGAAATCACGTCGGACAGTTGGGTGATGGCACGACTTCCGGCAAGATCACTCCAGTGCAGGTAGCCTCCGATGTGCAGGCCGCCTCGGGAGGAAACGCCCATAGTCTGTTCATCAAAACCGATGGCACCTTCTGGGCGATGGGAGCGAACGCGGCCGGACAGCTTGGAGATCTGACAACCTTCATCCGCACCATACCCGTCCAGATCTTCGCGCCAACGGCACCTCCGCCGGTTCTCAAGGTGGCGGACGCGCCCGGCACCACCTACGAGAACGGTTTCCCTCCGGGCTCCCTGTTTGGTTACACCCAGACGCCACCCGGCACATCGCAGGATCTGACCCTCTATCTCCGAAATGATGGTGGCTCCCCGCTGACGGATGTCGAGGTGTCGCTCATCGGGCTCGAGGCGGATCAATACTCGATTACCCTGTCCGACAACTCACCCATCACTCCGGGAGCGAGCGTGCCGTTCACCATCCGTTTCGCCCCCAACAGCACGGGCATCAAATCGGCGCAGATCAACATCACCAGCAACGATCCGTCGGGTCCCGAGGTTTTCTACATCCAAGCGCTCGCCAATACGCAGCCGACGTTTGTCGGTTACTCGGCTTCGACTCCAGCAGGAGCCCCCATCACCTTGTCTTTCGCGAAGTTGAAGACAAAAGCCTCTGACGCCGACGGGGAGCCCCTGACCTTCGACATCGTCGCCCCCGGCAGCACCGAAGGCGGGACCGTCGCTCTCGTGGCGACCGGAATCCAATACACGCCGCCAGCCGGATTCAGCGGAACGGACACCTTCGACATCTTCGTGAACGATCCTCACGCGCTGGAACCCGGCGGCGGACCGACGCTTGGCACCGTCACCATCACTGTGACCGGTTCCTCCGGGGGAACGGGTGGTCCGGTCTTGAATCCACCGGTCCTCACGATGCAGCCCGACGGGAAGGTTGGCCTGTCGTTCCAAGGCATCCCAGGGCGCACCTATCTGGTCCAACGAAGCACGGACATGACCCAATGGAACACCCTGACGACCGCGGTGGCCAACGCCTCCGGTGCCATTTCTTTCGTGGATGAGTCGCCGCCGCCCGGCAGCGCGTTCTACCGCATTGCCAAACCCTGATGACCACTCCAACCAAAGTCCTTCTCATGAAGCCATTCATCCAGCTCCTTTTGCTCGCCCTGTTCGCTCAATATGGCCAGGCGGCCACCACGTATTCGGGCAGTTGGTCGGTTTCCACGGCCATCCCGGATTACGATGATCCGGGTTTCAGCAGCACCAAGTCGATCACCGTGGCGAGCACCGCCGCCATTACTTCCGTCACGGTCGGTCTGACCTTCACCGGCGGCTGGAACGGCGACCTTTACGCCTACCTCGTCCACGACGGCCAGATCGCCATCCTGCTCAACCGGGTGGGTCGCGACAACGGCGCACCCGACGGGTTTTCCTCATCCGGCATGACCATCACCCTCCGTGATGAAGCCACGCAGGACATCCATACATCGCTCGGCGACATCGGCAGTCCGTCCGGCACCTTCCAGCCGGACGGACGCCTCATCGATCCCCTGTTCGTTCTCGATTCGGATGCACGCACGAACCTGCTGTCCGTCTTCAATGGCGGCGATGCATCGGGAAACTGGACGCTCTTTGTCGCGGACCAGTCCGCGGGAGAAACCTCCACCCTCCAAAGCTGGTCGCTCAGCGTTACCACCGTTCCCGAGCCATCGGTCGCCGCGCTCTTGATATTCCCCATCGCCGCTTTGTTCAGGCGAAGGAGGTGAATGCCTTTCCGGTCGAATACCCGTGTCCTATACGATTTCAACATCCGTTAGCCTCTTCATCCATGATCCACTCGAACCTACAATCCGAAGTTGAAGAGAGGATGGGAGGCGCAAGTTGGGCCATGTGACGGTCGATGGGGTGGCATGAGTGGGATATAACAGGAGCCACGGTGGTGGTTTGTCCATGCTCAATCTCAACTGCGGCGCAGTTCGGCTCAACCGCTCTTCCAGTCTCTGGTAAGCCTGTTTAACCCGAATTCGTAAGTTGATTCGCGAGAACCTGCCGGGAAACCACTGAATCACTGAGAACCGCTGGGTGCACTGAGGAAATTCCTGTGACACCGAAAGTGGGCCAGCCATCCGTTTCGGGGAAATCAGTTTCTTCAGCGGTGCTCAGTGATTCAGCGGTTCCAAATGCCCGGACCCGATGTTGAACTTCGGAGTTTGGGTTTAAGGAAGCTCGCCAGCTTGCTGCCAACCGCCAGTTTGATGATTTTGCGCCCGCCGCTGAGCACCAGCTTTGCAGGGATGAGCAACAACTCATAGCGGCTCTTGATCGCCTCGGTGTGACTTCCTTGGTTCTTGAGCACTCGCATAAACAGGCTTCACAGATTTTAAACCAACAACAGCATGCGGGCCGAGCTTTGGCTGACCACTGCCTTCTGCGAGCAGAAACCGGCAAAGCCCCACTGGCTCTTGAGTTCATCAAAGACGTTCTCGGCGTCCGCCCGCTGACGGTGGAGTTGAATCACTTGGAAAGCATCTGCCTCTTCAGGCATCAGTTTGGTGACGTAGGCGCTGAAGTCCTCTTCGCATTGTTTCCAGAAGCTGCCTTGCGGGCTTGGATTGAGCGGCTTGAGCGTGCGCTCCACGATCACCCGGCGCTCGCAGCTTCAGCCTTGGAGTTTGAGCCGCAGCTCGACGACCTGGACGAGCCCTTCGTTGGATTTGCCCTGCCAATCATCCCAAGGAACCGCAGAGATGGCCTTTTTGACGTTGGCGCTGAGCCTGAGTTGGAAGAGGAACGACTGGCGCTTGCCTGTGCCTTGTTCGTGCCAAGCCATGATGGGCTCCTGGCCGAAACCTATGTCACCGCGATTGAGACGGATCCGGTGCTGGGCCAGCGGGCTGCGCCAGACTTTTTCCATCGCCTCGATCCAGCCACTCGAGCTCACCGTGTTCCCTTTGCGCCACTCCATGTGCAGGCACAGGCGAGTGCCACCAATGACGCAGGCCAGAGGATGATGGCTCGGGCGGCCGGGCTTCTGCGGATTGTAACCGATGGCATCATCCTCCTGTTTGCCGTAACGCCGGATCACCGTGAAGTCCCAATCAGCCACGGCATTGGGCGGGATGGCGTGATGGATTATTTGCTCGCTCGGAGCGAACCATCTCTCAACCTCTGTGGGGTCGAGATTTTCACAGAGGCGGCGAAACGCATCCTCGCCGCATCACCGACCTTTGTGCATGCCGGTGATTTTGGCTGCCGCCGCGTCATCTTGCAGGCGACGGCAGTGGGCAAAACGTGTGCCGCCAGACAGGGTGTTGAGAGAGAATGCCTTGAGTATTTCGATCACCGGGGTGGCGTTGGGGCTGGTGCGCGGCAGCGGGTAGTCTTTTGCGATCCGGTCAAAAACTCCGCAATGTTGCAGAAAGTGATCCCACGCCACCAATTCTCCATACGCGGTGAGGGCCTCATCACTGCCGCGCAGATGAAATTGCCCGCCCGCGGGCATGAATTTGAAATCCAGTTCGCCTTCACCCAATGGGTGAACCAATTTTTCGCTCAGTTTCGCCTTCAAACGCCACAACCATAAACACTTGCGCCTCTAATTCTCAATCCCAACTGCGGATTAGAGGATCATCGGCATGGGAGATTGAGGGTGCTCACCCAACCCTGAAGGTCAAAACTCCAGCCTCGCCTCCACGCCGATGATTCTAGGCAGGCTGGGGGGCGGTGGATTGGCCTTGAAAGAGGTGGGTGTGGGTGAAGTAAGTATCCCTTGTCGAATTTGGCGCGGGTCCAAACCATGGCGAGATTCGGAATCTTGCGCATTCTTGGATCAGCCTGGAGTTTTCGGTTGAAACTCACCGATCCTTCACCCGTTCGACGTTCGCTCCCAGCATGAGCAGCTTCTCGTCGATGTGTTCGTAGCCGCGGTCGATGTGATAGAGGCGGCTGATCTGGGTGGAGCCGTTGGCTGTGAGGGCGGCGAGGACGAGCGCGGCGGAGGCGCGGAGGTCGGATGCCATCACGGGGGCGGCGGAGAGTTTCTCCACGCCGCGCACGACGGCGGTGCCGTTGTCCACCTTGATGTCCGCGCCCATGCGCTTGAGCTCGGCGCAGTGCATGAATCGCTGTGGGAAAATCGTGTCCTTGATCACGCTGATGCCCGGCGTGGTGGCGAGCAGCGCGGTCATCTGCGCCTGCATGTCCGTCGGATAGCCGGGATAGGGAGCGGTGACGAGGTCCACGCCCTTGAGATTTTCCCCGCGATAAACGGTGCAGACGTCGCCGCTTTCGTTGAACTCGACGCGGTGGCCGGATTGTTCGATGGCGGCGGTGATCGACTTCATGTGCTCGCGGCAGACGCGGCGCAGCCTGACTTCCTCACCGGCCAGTGCGGCGGCGGCCATGAAAGTGCCGGCTTCGATTCGATCCGGTATCACGGTGTGCTCTACGGCATGCAGTTCCTTCACTCCCTCGATGATGATGCGGCGGGTGCCGGCTCCGGAGATCTTGGCGCCCATGGCGTTGAGGAAATTCGCGAGATCGAGCACTTCGGGTTCGGCGGCGGCGGATTCAATGATCGTCTGGCCTTCGGCCAAACAAGCGGCCATCATCACGTTGTCGGTGCCGAGCACCGTGGGTCCGTGAGTGCCGCGCAGGTCCACCTCCGCGCCGCGCAAACCGTCCTTGGCGGTGAGGATGATGTTTCCGCCTTCAAACTCGACCTTCGCGCCGAGCGCTTCGAGTCCGCGCAGGTGGAGGTCCACCGGGCGGTCGCCGATGACGCAGCCGCCGGGCAGGGATACGACGGCGCGGCCTTTGCGGGCGAGCAACGGGCCCATCACGCAGATCGAGGCGCGCATGCGGCGCACGAGTTCATAGGGAGCTTCGTCGGAAATCTCGGCGCATGTGATGCGCACGGTGCCGGAGGAGCGTTCCACATCCGCGCCGAGCGCGCTGAGGATCTGGATCATGTAGTTCGTGTCCGAGACATCAGGCACGCGGCGGATGATGCACGGCTCGCCTGTTAGGATGGCTCCGGCGAGGATGGGCAGCGAGGCGTTTTTCGAGCCGGAGATGTTGATCGAGCCACGCAGGGTGGCTCCGCCGTGAACGATGAGTTTGTCCATGAGAGGGAGGTTGAGAGTGGATGGTTGAGAGGAGGAGAAGAGAAATGACGTGGTTGTAGGCCGGGAGGTTTCGTGATCTTGCTCTCAACTCTCAACTCATCACTTTCAACTTCTCAGGGTTTGCAAGCGACGGGAAAACGACTGACTCCGGACATGTCCTTCTTCACGTCAATTTCCGCGTAGCCGGAAGTTTGGAGAATTTCCATGACCTGTGAAGCCTGATCATGACCGATCTCCAAAACGATCCAGCCGCCGGGCTTGAGGCGTTGGAAGGCCTCGGGAATGAAACGCCGGATCAGATCCAGCCCGTCCGCGCCGCTGAAAAGCGCGAGCGCGGGATCGTGCAGGACCTCGCGGGACATGGTGGCGCGTTCACCATCTGCCACGTAGGGGAGATTGGCGACGATGCCGTCGAAACCCTCCGTCAGGGAGCAAAACAGGTCGCTGTGGACCAGTTCGACGTTTTCCACCGCGAGCCTCGTCGCGTTTTCACGGGCGAGGGAAAGCGCCTCTTCGGACACATCGGCGAGCACGAGATCCCATGCCGGACGGCTTTTGGCGAGCGAGAGCCCGATCACGCCGGAGCCGCAGCCCATGTCGAGCACGCGCTGGGTTTCCGGCAGCGGCCACGAGAGGATCCATTCGGTGAGTTCCTCGGTCTCCGGCCGCGGGATGAGCGCGCGGGCGTCCGTCTTGAATTCGTATTTGTGAAACCAGACAGTTCCTAACAAATGTTGGAGCGGGATGCCTTCGCCGCGTTTTTTCAGCAGCTCGCGCAGCGGAGCCAGCATGACCTCCTCCATCGGCCGGTCGAATTGCAGGTAGAGGTCCATGCGCGTGCAGCCGAGTTGATGGGCCACCAGCATCTGCATGTTTCGGCGCGCGTCCTCAATGCCGCGCTTTTCGAGATAGCGCGTGCCTCCGTCGATGGTTTCAAGAACCGTCGTCATCCGGTGTGTGGGTCCGCGCTTAGCGGCGGCGGCCTTGTTCTTCGAGGAAAATTTCGGCGAGGCGGAAACAGCGGCGTGTGATCTCGCGGGCGTCGTTGTCACTGATGAGGGCGATGCCTTCCTCGCTCACCTCGGAGAGATAGATCTTCCAGGCGAACTTCGCTAACAGCTCGGGGTCCACCTTCGGACGGTTCTGCGGCTGCGGCGGAGCCTGATGGCGCTGCGGCTGGGATTGCTGCGGGCTTTCGACGACCGTTTCGATGGTCGGCTCGCCTTCGGCGGAAACGGGCGCCTGCTGTTGATGACTCTGCGCGTTCTGGCCGCCCTTGCCCTTCTTGCGGCGGCGCTTGCGCTTCGACCCGCCTTCGCCCTGCGGTTGACCGCCGACCGTGGCGGGTTCGGTCTCCGGCCAATCGTTCGTTTCAGGAGCTTCGTCCGAGGACTCGGAAACTTCGACCACCGGGGCGGCGGGGATCTCGGCGGCGGCTTCGGGCGCGGGCTCCGCGTCTTTGTTTTTCGCCTGTTTTTTCGGGCGGGGATTGGAAATCCGGCGGACGCGGGGAGTTTCGGCCGCCTGGGGCGCCGGCTCCTGCTCGGGAATGGGGGCGGTTTCTTCGCTCATGGAATGCGGCAGAAGCAAGCCCCGCCCCGGGTCCCCCGTCGAGAACATTCACCTGTGGAAACGGTCACATGCGCCGTGAAAACGCGGTTTTCCGCGGATTCGCCCGGGAAATCCCGCCGATCGTGGAAATTCCTCCTCACCCGGCGCGGCAATCGGCTATGTGAAGGGTCGCCATGAAACGCCGCCTGATTCTTCCCGTATGTGCTCTCGTGCTCGCCACCCTTTCCATCACGCCCTGTGCGGAAGCCGGAGGCTGGAACAAAAAGCAGATCCAGAAAGCGAACCGGGAAAAGGAGAAACAAGAGCGGAAGGAAAAGGAGGCCCGCGAGAAACGCAACAAGGCGATGGATGAGTTTCTAGCCGCCCGCGACGGCAACAAGGACGGCTCGCTGACCCGGGATGAGTTTCTAACGGCGGAAACCGACAAAACCAAGGGGGGCGGAAAGTTCGACAAGTTCAACAAGAACGGCGACCGCTATCTCTCGAAGTCCGAGATCGCCACCATGCTCGGATTCTAACGTTTCGCGTAGCGGAAGCCCGGAAGCGCCCGGACCAGGCGGCGCATTTCCAGTTTCATCAGGGTGGCTGTCACCACTTGCGGGGCGAGTCCGCTGCGCTCGATGATCCGGTCCACCGCGAGTTCGTCGGTTCCTAACACCTCAAACACCGCCGCCTCTTCGGCGGGAAGTTCGGGGACGTCGGAAGCAGTTTCCAGCACCGTGGCTTTCCTCGCAAACGGCAGGTCCCCGAGGTCGTCGAGGATGTGGCTGGCGTCCGCTACCAGCGTCGCGCCGTCACGGATGAGTTGGTGGCAGCCGGCGGAGGTCGGCTTGTCGATCGGGCCCGGCACGGCGAAGATCGGCTTGCCATATTCCGAAGCGAGATTCGCGGTGATCAACGAACCGGACCACGCGGGGCACTCGACGACTAACAGAGCCTGCGACCAGGCCGCGACGATGCGGTTGCGCATCGGGAAGGTTTGTTTGTCAGGAGCGGTGCGCAGCGGGAATTCGGAAACCACCGCGCCGTTTCCCGCGGCGATCTTCTCGGCAAGCGCGAGGTTTTCCGGCGGATAGAGTTTCGCCAGACCGGAGCCGATCACCGCGATCGTGCGGCCGCCCGCGGCGAGCGCCGCCTCATGCGCCGCGGTGTCGATGCCACGCGCGAGGCCGGAGATGATGGTGAAACCGGATTGCGCGAGCTGATAGGAAAGTTTCTTCGTCGCCTGTGTGCCGTAATGGGTCGCGCGGCGCGAACCCACCACGCCGATCGCGTGCCGGTCGCGGGCCTCGATCTTCCCCCACACATAGAGCAGGAGCGGGGGATCATAGGCGGTGCGCAAGGGTTCGGGATAACCCTCGTCATCCTGCGTCACGATGGCGATGCCGCGTTGCTCCGCCTCGCGCATCTCCGCGGACGGATCCGCATGGTCCTGCCAGCGGTGGAGGATGCCCGCGGTTTCCTCGCCGATGCCGTCCACCCGCATCAGGCGGTCCTTTGGCGCGCCGAGGATCTTCGCCGGATCACCGAACTGCTCTAACAAACGCCGCACCCTCACCGGGCCGATCTTTGGCAGCAGGTTCAGCGCGACGAGGGCTTCGGTGGGAGTCATGTGTTGATAGACTGGGCGGATATTTCTTCCGCGTCAAACTCCGGCGAGCAGCGCCTCGTCCCAATCCTTCCACACCGGATCGAGGTTCTTCGCGCGCAGCATGGCGGAAACCTCCGCCGCCGTGCGCGTGTCGTTGATCTTGAACTGCTCGGTGGCCTTCTCGCAGCCGGACTTGCTTTCCAGTTCCACGCGGCGGCCCTTCACGGTGAGGTGCAGGTCGTCGAAACCCGCGCCGGTGTAGCCGCCGGGTTCGGTCCGCGCGCCGGCGGACATGTGGGTGACTCCCAGCGTCGAGATCGCATCCCGCAATGGGGCCGGCTCGCGCGTCGAGACGACGATGCCCACCTGCGGAAACAGAATCCGGAACACGGTGATCAATCTAACAAACGACTTGTCCGGCAGGAACAGGTTCGGATCGGGAGTGTATTCGTAGTTTCCCGCATAGGGCCGCATCCGCGGGAAGGAAACGGTGAACTGCGCCTTCCAACAATGTTTGTAGAGGTATTCGAGGTGGGCGCAGAGAGCGAGCGCCTCGGTTTTCCAATCGGCAAGGCCGAACAAGGCACCGATGCCGATGCGGCGGAATCCGCCGGCGTACGCGCGCTCCGGGCAATCGAGCCGCCAGTCGAAATTCTTCTTCGGTCCCGCGGTGTGCAGTGTCTGATAGACGGAGCGGTCATACGTTTCCTGATAGACCACAAGTCCCTCAGCGCCGTGGCGGACGATTTCGGAATACTGATCGTCCTCCATCGGTCCCACTTCGATCGCAAGCGTGGGAACGAGAGGTTTCAAGACATCGAGGCATTCCTGCAGGTAGCCGTCGGAAACGAACTTCGGATGCTCTCCGGCGACGAGCAGAATGTTGCGGAAGCCGAGCGCGTGGAGGTGCTCCGCCTCGTGTTTCACCTGCGGCACGGTGAGCGTGGTGCGCAGGATGCCCGCATCGCGTGAGAAGCCGCAGTAAGAGCAGTTGTTCACGCACTCGTTGGAAACGTAGAGCGGTGCGAACAAGCGCATCGTCCTGCCGAAATGACGGCGCGTGATCTGCTGGCTCTGGCGGGCGAGGTCTTCCAGCGGGCCGCCGATCTGCTCGTCGAGCAGGCGCTCGAAGCGCCGCATCAAGGGCGTCGGGTGCTTGAGCAGGTCTGGAAACGCAGCGGAGAAAGCCATGGCGGGCGGAACATGCCGCGCCCGGCGGCGGACGTCAAAGGCGCAATCAAGGCCGGGCAAGATCCGTGGAATCCGTGAAGTATGACTGAAATACGGGCCGGGGATTGTCCATGCCCGCAGAGGTTCTTCACGATGCCTGAAGCCCATGAAAACGCCGATTCCCGCATTGACCCTGCTTGGAGCCGTGATGTTCGCGGCGAATGTTTCCGCTGAGACCGCGACGATCACGGTGGTGGCCGACAAGCCGTCCCACAAGGTGGCTCCCACGCTTTGGGGAGTGTTTTTCGAAGACATCAATCTCTCCGCGGACGGAGGGCTGTATGCGGAACTGGTGCGCAACCGTTCGTTCGAGGATTCCGACGAACTCCAGCATTGGAGCGTGGTGAACGGGCAGGGCTCCGAAGCCACCGCGACGGTCACCTGCGAACATCCCTGGGCGGACAACCCGCTGTTCACACGCAACAAGCGATCATTGAAACTGCGCGTCGGTGGCGCGGGCGGAGCCGGAGTTTCTAACAGCGGATACTGGGGCATCTCCGTCAAGGCGGGGGAAACGTATCACCTCTCTTTCGCCGCGCGTTGCGAAGGCCCGGCGGACATTCCGATGACCGCCTCGCTGGAGTCCAAGGATGGCAAGTCCTATGGCAGCTCTGAGGTGAAGGTCTCCGGCAAGGGCTGGACCACCTCGCGGGTGGAGTTGAAGTCCAATGCCAACGATACGGACGCCCGCTTGGTGCTGCGTGCGAAGTCCGCGGGCACCGTGTTTCTCGACATGGTTTCACTCTTTCCCGCGGCCACCTGGAAAGGCCGCGCCAACGGCCTGCGCGCCGATCTCGCGGAGATGCTGGTGGAGCTGAATCCGGCGTTTGTTAGGTTTCCCGGAGGCTGCTGGGTGGAGGGAGACACCATGAAGGAGAGTTACCGGTGGAAGGAAACCGTCGGCCCGCTTCAGGAACGCCGCACGCAGTGGAACATCTGGGGCTACTGGGCCACCCACGGGCTCGGTTACCACGAGTATCTGCAGCTCAGCGAGGATCTGAAGGCCGAGCCCTTGTTCTGCATCAACGTCGGCATGTCCCACAAGGAGGTGGTGCCGATGGACCGCATGGGTGAATACGTGCAGGACGCGCTGGACGCCATCGAATACGCGAACGGTCCCGTCACCAGCTATTGGGGGGCGATGCGCGCCCGCAACGGACATCCCGAGCCGTTTCATCTGAAGTATGTGGAAATCGGCAATGAAAACGGTGGCCGCGCCTACCTCGAACGCTGGCCGCTTTTCCACAAGGCGATCAAGGAGAAGTATCCGGACATCCAGCTCATCGCCAACGAATGGGCGGGCGGACATCCGAAAGAGCCGAAGCCGGACATCATCGACGAGCACTACTACAACACGCCGGAGTTCTTCATGCGCAAGGCGACGATGTATGACAACTATGACCGCTCGGGTTCGAAAATCTTCGTCGGCGAGTACGCGGTCACGCAAAACACCGGCAAGGGCAGTCTTCGCGGAGCGATCGGCGAGGCCGCGTTCATGACCGGGCTGGAGCGGAACTCGGACATCGTGACCATGGCCGCCTACGCGCCGCTTTTCGTGCATGTGAACCACCGTCATTGGAATCCGGATCTGATCAACTACGACAACTCGCGCGCCTACGGATTGCCGAGCTACTACGTCCAGCAGTTGTTCGCCAAACACCGTGGCGACGAGGTGCTTCCGGTCACCGTGCAATCCACCGAGAAAAAGCTCCCGTTCACCGGTGGAGCCGTCGGCGTCGGCACCTGGCTCACCCAGGCGGAGTTCAAGGATTTGAAAGTGGAGCACGAGGGACGGGTTCTCTATCAGAGCGACTTCTCCGCAGGATCGAAGGACTGGCGTTTCCAAGGCGGTGGGGATTGGAAGGTCATCGATGGCGCGCTGCGCCAGACTTCCGGCAAGGAGAACGTGAGGGCGGTCATCGGCGATTCGAAGTGGCCTGCGGGATACAGTTTCTCCCTCAAGGCACGCAAACTGGCGGGGGACGAGGGATTCCTCATCCTGTTCAATCTGCCCGATGATTCGTCCAAACAATGGTGGAACCTTGGAGGTTGGGGAAACAAGCAGCACGGACTTGAGGTTGCGGACGCCGACGCGTCGGGCGTCGGCGGTCACATCGAAACCAACCGCTGGTATGACATCCGTGTGGAAACCGCGGGCGGCCGCATCAAGTGCTTCCTCGATGGCAAGCTCGTCCATGATGTGGAGCCGTCCGGCATGAAGACCTTGTTCGCCAGCGCGACCCGTGATTTGTCTAACAAGGAGTTGGTCCTGAAACTTGTGAACGGTTCGCATGAGGCGCAATCCGTGGATCTCCGGATCGAAGGTGCGAAAGTGGCGGACGGTCCGGCGGTCTTCGCGACCACCCTCACTTCCGCGGGTGCGATGGATGAGAACTCGCTCGAAGAACCACTCAAGATATCCCCGAAGCCCGTGAAGATCGAGGTGTCCAATGGCAACCTGCGCCACGAACTTCCCGCGAACTCGTTCACGGTGGTGCGGCTCAAGGCGAAGTGAGCGTCACTCCGTTGCAAGTGCCTTGGTGAGCAGGTCGATCATCTGATTGGCAGCGAGTTTGCCCGTTTCCAGCACCTCGTGGTGATCCAAAGGTGCCGCGGAGATGCCCGCGGCCCAGTTGGTGAGGCATGAGAAGGCGGTGGTGGTGAGGCCGAGCGAGCGGGCTTGGATGGTTTCCAGAACCGTGCTCATGCCCACCGCGTCCGCTCCCAGCGTTCGCAGCATGCGGATCTCCGCGGGAGTTTCATACTGTGGTCCGCGCAGGCCGGCATAAACGCCCTCGTGCAGCGCGATGCCGGATGCGGCGGCGATGTCACGGAAGCGCGCGCGCCACTGCGGGTCATATGCCGTGGACATGTCGATGAAGTCCGCGCCTTCCAGGGGCGAGGTTCCTGTCAGGTTCAGGTGATCCGAGAGCATCATCCAGGTGCCCGGTTTGAATTCCGGATTCAAGGTGCCGGCGGCGTTGGTGAGTATGAGGCGTTTCACTCCCTGCTCCGCCATCCAGCGGACTCCGGTGGTCACCGCGCGCGCCGAGTGGCCTTCGTAAAGGTGGACCCGCCCTTTCATCAGCACCACCGGGGTGCCTGATAGATCACCGAAGACGAACTTGCCCGCATGGCCGGGAACCGAGGACGCGGGCAGCCCGGCCTCCGAGAAAGGGACTTCACGATTCACCGCCACGGCTTCCGCCAGCGGCCCCAATCCGGATCCAAGAACAATGCCGATCATGGCGCGAGCATAGCAGTTGCCGTGCAAATGGCCATCAGCTTCTCGCCGCCATCAAGGCTTCGATTTCATCCGCTTCGATCGGGATGTCCGCCATGAGGTCGATGTTCCTGTCCTTGGCGATGAGCACGTCGTTTTCAAGACGGATGCCGAGGCCTTCCTCGCGGATGTAGATGCCGGGCTCGATGGTGAAGACCATGCCTTCGGCGAAAGGTTCGTGCGGGGGATTCACATCGTGCACGTCGAGACCGAGGTGGTGCGAGGTGCCGTGCATGAAGTATTTCTTCACCAGCGCCTTGTCCGGTCCCTGTTCCTTCGCCTCCTTGGCTGAGAAAAGTCCGAGGTCCACCAGTTCCTTCTCCATCAGCTCGACCACCTGTTTCTGGTATTCGAGCGGCGTGTTTCCGGGGCGGAGGATGGCGTTGGCTCCGCGGAAAACCCTCAGCACCGCATCGTAAACCTGACGCTGGCGCGGCGTGAACTTTCCATTCACCGGCACGCTGCGAGTGAGGTCGGAGTTCCATCCTGCATATTCCGCGGCCACATCCAGGAGCACGACATCGCCATCCTTGCAGACCTTGTCGTTTTCCACGTAGTGCAGCACGCAGGCGTTCTTGCCGGAGCCGATGATCGGCGCGTAAGCGAATCCGCGAGAGCCGCGGCGGACGAATTCATGGAGGAGTTCGGCCTCGATCTCCCACTCGCCGACGCCGGGTTTGATGAATCCTAACAAGCGGCGGAATCCGGCCCCGGTGATGTCGCAGGCATTCTGGATCATTTGGATCTCCACCGGATCCTTGGTGATGCGCAGGCGGTGCATGAGCGGGGCGAGGCGCTCGTAGCGGTGGAGGGGATAGCGCGCCTGGCAGTCCTTGATGAAACGGGCGTTGCGGGTTTCCACCACCACGCTGGCGCGCAGATGCTCGTTGGTGACCAGATAGATGTGATCCGCCTGAGGCACGAGACGGTGGAGGAAGCTCTCGAAGTTGTGCGACCACTCGATGCGCTCGATTCCGGAAACCGCGGTGGCTTGTTCCTTGGTCAGCTTGTCACCTTCCCAGACGGCGATGTGCTCGTTGGTCTCGCGGACGAAGAGGATTTCGCGTTCCTTCGGGTCACCCGCGTCCGGGAGGATGACGAGAACGGATTCCTCCTGATCGACTCCGGTGAGGTGGAAGAGGTCGCTGTTCTGCTTGAAGGCCATCGATCCGTCGGCGTTCGTCGGATAGATGTCGTTCGAGTGAACGATGACGATGCTGTTAGGCTTGAGAAGGCCGCGGAGGTTCGCGCGGTTGCGGATGAAGAGGCTGGAGTCGATCGGTTCGTAACGCACGGGTGCGTTTTTAGACTCCCGCCGGAACTCGGCAATCCGGATTTTCAGAAACCGTCTTCGGTTTCCGTCTCAGGATCGGGACGCAGCAGGGAGTCCTTCGGGCTGAGATCCTGGAGGACCGACTTGGCCGCGGCCAGTTCGCCTTTCGCCTTGGCGAGCTCCGCGGTGAGGCGTGATGCCCTTGCCTGCCACGTTTCCAAGCTGCCGGGAACCGATGTCTGGGAGCTGTAGGCGTTCGACTGTGCTGCGAAGCGATCGGAGGACAACTGCGAAACTCGGCTCTTCCAGCCGATGACCTTTTTGCGGGCTGCGTCGATCTTCACCTGGTCCTCCGGTGAAACCGGAGCGCTTCTGGAGAAGCTGCGTTTCACAGGCACCGGCTTGGCAGGAGGCTTGGCGGCCAGTTTCGGATCCTTGATGGAATTGTGTTCGGCGTATTCCCTCTGCAAACGTTGCATGCGCTCCGCATCATCCCATTGGAAGCGGTCCTGAATGGCCATCGAAAGATCCGGCCCTTGAATTCTGGCGATGCCGTCTTCATGACGGATTTCCAACCCCACCTCGGTCACTTTGCTGATGGTGGATTTCCGATAGACCCGGCCGCCGCGGATTTCGAGATCGCCCAGAGACTCGCCGACCGCCGCCGCCCAGGTCTGCTGCCGGTATTTTCTCCGGTAGTCATCGAACTGGGTTCTCAGCGGCGGGATCGAAGCGGCGATTTCATCCCGCCTGGCTTGGAGTCCGTTCAGTTTCGATTGGGTGTC
This sequence comes from Luteolibacter sp., assembly GCA_036824745.1. Classification (GTDB taxonomy): domain Bacteria; phylum Verrucomicrobiota; class Verrucomicrobiia; order Verrucomicrobiales; family Akkermansiaceae; genus Luteolibacter. The sequence continues at coordinate 7,721 of DAISZP010000004.1, read as the reverse complement.
AGCGGCTCCGGCTTCGAGCGCCTTGAGTTCCGCGTTGGCGGCTTTCAACTTGGGTTGCTGGCTTGAGAGTTGGGAATGGTATTCCTCCACCATCGCGGTGAGCCGTTTGATCTCTTCCTTGTCGGAAGCGACGGCTCCCTCAAGATCTCGGGCACTGCGCGTGAAGCTGAAACGGCTGTCCACCAGGACGGACAGGCCGACTCCGACCATGACCAGCACGATCAGGCCGATCAGGAATGTGAAGAGCCCGGAATTGTTGTCGTCTGAAAGCACGGTGGGGTGGGGCTACTGGTTTGCAATGGCCTCCAGTTGGGTCACCTGGCTTTGCAGGGTGGAAAGCTGGGTGGTTTTCACCGCCAGTTCCTTGCGCATCTGGGGCGCGCGGCTGAGGGACTTCATCGCCTCGATTTCGATGGCGCGCTGGTTCCGCTGGATTTCATCTTTGAGCGCGACGATCTGCGCTTTCTTGGAAATGAGGGCCTTTTTCGCGTTCGCTTTGGCGGTCATCCGGTCCTTTTCCGCCTGCGCCGCCAAGGCCTGGCTCACTTCTTCGTTGGAAATGGCGACGGCCGCGTTGTGGGCCTTGGTGGCATCGGCTTCCGCCGCGATGGCTTCCTGTTTTTGCTTCGGGTCGAACTGGAACCGGTCCTGCATGTCTTCCGGAAGGTCTTCATAAGGAATCCGCGATGGGCCCTCCTTGTGGCGGATTTGCATGCCTACCGCCGTGACTTCACGGATTTTGACCTCTTCGTAAACCTTTCCTGAGAGCGTGGTGAGCTTGGGGATCTCCTCTCCTTTCGCCTGCGCGCGGGCGAACGCACGGTACTCGTTCTTGTATTTTTCAAACTCGGCGCTGATGGAGTTGATTGTTTCGATGGTGGTGGCTTCAGTTTTACGGAGACCTTCGAGTTTGCCGGCGCTCACCATGTTTTCGTCCGTGGTCGCCTTGAGTTGTTTTGCCTTCGCCTCGAGCGCGGGTTTCGCCTCGAGGCTCTTGCGGGTGACTTCAAGGTTGGACTGCATGCTGCCAATATCCTTGGTCTGCTGGGCGAGCACCGCCTCGATCGACATGTCGGCCCCTTGCATCCCATCGTCGAACGCGAACAGGAACAACATTCCGAAACCCGCCATCACCACGAGGGCGAGCAGCATTCCAATCACTCCCGGCCCGCGGCCGCTGGACATCAAATCGCTGAATGACATGGCGTTTTCCTACTTGGTCTGGTACTTGGCGCGATAGTTGTCGAACTCCGTTTGCAAGGCGCGCTTGCGGGTCTGGAGTTCGGAAATTTCCTTCTCCAGGGTTGCGATTTCCGAGGTTTGCTTTTCGGCCTCTTGTTTGGCCTTTTCGAGATCCTCGGAAACATCCGGCGGCATGTTCTTGAGTTTCTCCTGGGCGAGAGCGAGTTCTCCGCTCAGCCGGGCGATCTCGGCCTTTTGTTTTTCGCGTTTGGCGACCAGTTCCGGATCGTCTCCGCAGGATACGAGGGCCAAGGCGGCCGCCATGGCCAGCAGGTGCAAGGGTGATGGATGATTCATGAAAGCTGTATGGATTATTTGATGGTCGTCTGACCGGTGTATGGGTTTGGGATGACGATGAGACCGGTTGATTCCTGTTTGTGGTCCCGCTTGTAGTAATAGGGAGTGGAGGAACGACCGGTCGAATAATAGTATCGATAGTTGGTTCCCCGATCCCGCGAGTAGGAATATCCGGACCAGTATCTGCTCCCAAACCGAGTCGCGGGTTGGTGCAGGGGGTTATCCGAGGTGTCGGTGGCGAGGGAGACCTGCGGTGTGCTCACCCGGGTGCTCTGGGTTTTGCGGGCGAGTGCCTGGGTTTCCTGGCGCGCGCGTTCCTGATCCTGTTCCCGGGCGGATTGCAGGTGTTGATCGACATGTTTTTCGTAGGCGGCGCTCGCGATGAGTTCGCGGTTTTCCGCGGCATCCGCCCGGGTTTCGAGCAGGCCGAACTGTTCCTGCTGCGCGGAAGTCAGATCGTCGAAACGGAGTTTGGTGGCTCCATGATCATGACGGATGGAGACTCCACCGTCGTCGATCTTGGTCACGCAGGCGTTTTCCAAGACCCGTCCATCCTTGGTGGTGAATTTTGCGAAGGTCGCACCACGGGAGTTTGTCCGCTGTTGCTGGATCCACGCGAGTTCGATCTTGACCGTGTCTTGTTCGAGAGAGGCGATGGCATCCGCGAGATCGGCGCGCTGGGTTTGAAGAGCCAGCTTTTTGCTGGAGAATCCGGCCAGCGCCGTGGTTAGCGCGTTCAGTTCCTCAAACCGGCCTCCATCGTGGGATTGGAGCCGGTATTCGGCGAGTTTCAGGCTTTCCTGCAGCTCGATTTTGGATTGTTCGAGTTCCCAGAGGGCGAGGTTATCCCGCTTCTGTTGGCAACTTGTGAGCAGGGCGATACCAATCCATGTTGCCGACAGCCTGATTGCCGCGGACGAATTCGTTTTCATTTAGACGTTGGTTTAAAAAAGATACCGCCCCGTGGTCAATGAAATTGCATTCTCTAGCAAAAATTTCACAAACCCGGAGTTGAATGTTTTTGGATCGACATGAAGCGGGTGATTTCGGGATGTTCGGAAGCCCCGAACCAAAAACCGAAATTCCCATGAAAGGTTACTACGAGCTCAAGAGAGCGGCTGACGGCAGTTATCAATTCACATTGTCCGCGGCCAATCACGAGGTCATCCTCAGCAGCCAGACATATGCGGCGAAGCAGTCCGCCGAGGATGGCATTGCGTCGGTCCGTGAGAACGGCACTCATGAGAACCGTTTCGAGAGGAAACTCTCCGCCATAGGCGAGCCGTATTTCACGCTGAAATCGACCAACGGCCAGGTCATCGGAACCAGCGAGATGTATGGCTCCGAAGCGGCGCGCGACAACGGCATCCGTTCCGTGGTGAGCCATTGTCCGTCCACGGTGGTGAAGGATCTCACCTGATCGGGAGGCTCAGCGCTTTTTTTCGATGGCGACGAGGGTGATGTCGTCCATCTGGGGGCCTTCGCCCGTGAATTGGCGGAGTTCCTCCTGCATTCTGATCAATATCGCTTCGGATCCCAGCGGAGCTGCCGCTTTGAAGGCATCAGACATGCGCTCCATGCCGAACTCCTCGTCGTCCAGCCCCACCGCTTCCCGCACCCCGTCGGTATAGAGCAGAACGCAATCACCGGGCTGGAGAACGACTTCCTGGTCTTGAGTGACACGTTCAAAGACAGCACCGCCGTCCACGCCTAGTGCGAGCCCGGGAGAACGCAGCAGCTCGACGGCGCCTTCCTCGCGCTTGAAAAACAATGCGGGATCGTGACCAGCGCGCGCCATGACCAGTTTTCCGCTGGATTCGTCCAGGATGCCGTATGCCATGCTGATGAACATGTCCTCACGGATGTCAGGAAAAAGCTGGCGATTGACGGCCGCGAGCACCTCCGATGGCGAGGTCCGGCCGGGTGCCACCGAGCGCAGGGCGCTGCGGCACATCGCCATGAGCAGACCGGCGGGGACTCCTTTTCCGGAAACATCGGCGATGACGATGCCGAATTTCCGATCTCCCAGATCGATGTAGTCGTAGTAGTCCCCACTGATGATTCGGGCGGGCACGTTGGTCCCGCTGATGCGGAATCCGGCGACGACGGGATCTTCCTGAGGCAGCAGGGTGCGCTGCACCTCGCGGGCGTTTTGGAGCTCGCTCTCCATCGCTCGTTTTTCATGGGCCTCGCGGTGGACGCGCGCGTTTCCGATGGCGAAGGAGGATTGGTCCGCGGCAGACCGGAATACGGCGAAGTCATTGGCGGAGAAACCGCCGTCCTCATGCTTGCGTGCCACGACCAGCACTCCGAGGTCCTTGCCGGCGTGTCGCAGTGGCGCGAGCAGGGCCTCCACGTCATCGGTGTAGCGGGTGAATGCGTCGCGGAACGATGGATGGCTTTTCACATCCACGACATGGATCGCTTCTCCGGCGGCGAGGCAATGGCCGAGGATGCCTTCGTCCACCGGCACCCGCGAGAGCCGGATGTGGCTTTCCAGCGCCCGTGGATCGCGCTCGGCCTTCTTGCGGACCTCCACGGGAATGCCGATCAACGGCGGGCAGTCCTCGGAAATGTAAGAGGGCAGGAGAAACGAGTTTCCCGTGCCGAGAAAATAGATCGCGCCGCCGCGGGCGTTCACCACCTTGTCGATGCCGTCCACGATGATGCGGGAGAGCATGGTGGGTGATGGTTCGTTTTCGATGGCCTGGCCGAGATCGTGGAGAAACGAAAACATCCGTTGTTCCTCGCCCTCGAAGTCCCGGAAACGTCGGCGGATGCGGCGGTTGTGCCGGCGTTGGTTGTTCAAGGCGAGCACCACGATCAGCAGGATCAGGATGACGACGCCGAGCGCGGAATACGCGGGATGTTGGAGAAAGGACGGGATCGGCATTTCCTCGAATCTCGTTTCCGGAATTATTCCGGTTTATCCTTCTCCGCCTTCTTTTCCTTCTCGCTGAGCTCGTTCTCCAGAATGTCCACCACCTTGGAAAACTCCTGGGCATTCTTGTGATTCACATCGGAAAGCGTCTGGTGGGCTTCGAGCACGTGACGCGTGCGTTGCAGCGAATCCAGCGAACCGGGAGCCGCCGGAGTCTTGAGCTCCTTGCGGATGCTCTCCACCTTGCCCCGCCAAGGGGCCGCCGGCGGATCGATTTCCATCAGGAAATCCAGCCCCAGATCCTCAAGTGAACGGCGGTTTCGTTCACCGGGCTCCGCAATCTGCAACACTCCGCCTTCCATGGTGGAAAGCCGGGCCGCCATGCCTGCCAGCGTGCCCATGAACGTTGAATCCATGCCGCTACATCGCTCAAGATCCACGATGAGTTGGTTCTCACCGGCGGCGATCCGTTGATCTCCGAAGGTCTTCACCGCCGGACTGTTCATGAACGAACCTTTGCCTTCACAGCGGATCCAACTGAATCCTTCGAAAACTCCGACTGAAATGGGGTGATCCGCGTTCACTCAATAATGGCCTTCGTTCGAACAGCCTGACTTTGTGGATCATAAAATCGTGACCCGCTCAGGTCAACCTTCCTTCTCGAAAATCCCCCGCTACTGCCAAAGGTAGGAGCGGCGGCTCGCCAATTCCCTTCCTCCGCGGGAAACGGTGGCCTTCCACGCCAGCACCTTGCCGTTGTCGAAATAGTCGTCACCGATCACGGCGAACTCGGCCCTGCCCTCACCGTCGGATGCCGGAAACCGCTGCGTCATGCGCTTCACGCGGCTCGCCGTCGCGCCCTGCTGGTATTGGAAAACCACTTCCACCGGGCCGCTGCCCGCGCCCGCTTCATCGTGCCAGAGAATCGTGTAGTACTGGCCCAGCCGCTGGCGCCTCTCCTCCATGCTAACTGCGCCTAGCAGGTGCCGGTTTTTCTCCATCGTCGTCATCGGCTCATCGCCCATGCCGCTCTCCTGATCGCGCACGACGAATTGTTTCACGACCAGTGGTTGGCGGGTTCCGGCGCAGGAGCCAAGCAGCACGGCGACCAGAATAAGAGCGAGTGGTTTCACGCCCGTCATTCAATCCGCGCCGCGCCATCATTCAAGAAACATCCCGCCCGCCGCGCTTTTTCAACTTCCACGCCGCACCGCCGTTCTCCAGCATGCGCGGCAAATGAGCGATGACGATCACGTGGAAATCCGGCTGGAGTTCGATACCCCGCAGTTCCTTCACGCGCTCTTCGCCAATGATCCCAAAAATCTCGCCTATCTCGAAACCTCCATCGGAGTGAAAACCGTGGCCCGCGACGGGTGGATGCTGCTCTCGGGAAACCGCGCCGCCGTAGAGCGCGCGCGGGCCGTCTTCGCGGATCTGGAAAACGCTCAACGCAAGGGCGGGGAGATCGGCTCTCGTGATTTCAAGCTCGCCGTGGACGTCGCCACCCGCGCCGGAGCCATCGGCGTGACGGATCTGGCGGGGGTGAAACTCGTCGGCTCGCGCGGCAGGAGACCCGTGGTGCCCAAGACTCCTTCCCAGCTCGAATACGTCCGCGCCATGGAAACCCACGATGTCGTCTTCGGCCTCGGCCCCGCGGGCACCGGGAAAACCTATCTGGCCATGGCCATGGCGCTCAACATGCTCAAAAAGCGCGTCATGCACCGCATCATCCTCACCCGCCCGGCCGTCGAAGCGGGTGAGGCGCTCGGGTTTCTTCCCGGCGATCTCCGGGAAAAGGTGGCCCCCTACCTGCGGCCGCTCTACGACGCCATTTTCGACATGCTCGATCCCGACGAAGGCCAACGCTACCTCGACGACGGCACCATCGAGATCGCTCCGCTCGCCTTCATGCGTGGCCGGACCTTGGCGCGTTCGTTTGTCATTCTGGACGAAGCGCAAAACACCACCCGCGAGCAGATGTTCATGGCGCTCACCCGCCTTGGTGAGGAGTCCCGCATGGTCGTTACCGGAGACAGCTCCCAGGTGGATTTGAAACCCGGAGTGCGCTCGGGGCTTTCGGAGGCCGAACACGCCCTCGCCGGGGTGGATGGCATCGCGTTCCAGCGCTTTTCCCAAGAAGACATCATCCGCCACCCGGTCGTGGGGCGGATCGTCGAGGCCTACGAGCGCTACCGCTCCTGATTTCTCACTGCTCCAGCTTCGGAGTGGCCTCCGCGGGAGTTTCCTCTTCGCCGTTCGGCGGCAGCGGTGCGGGTGTCTTCGGCGCGGCCGCCGGATCGGGAGCGGTGAAGTTCTCCGTCGGCGTGGTGACTGGCGGGACGGGTTGGCCCGGAGCCTCGGGATCGATCACTGCGGGGATCGCGCCATCCGGTGGCATCTCGCCGGGATTCACCGGAGGCAAGGGCATGCCCACTCCGGTCGGCGGCGGGTAAATTTGAAACTCGTTGGGATTTGTCGGCATCATCGCGCCCGCGGCTGCGGCGGCCTTCGGATCCTCCACCATCACGCTGGGAACATAACCCACCTCGCCGCTGTCGAGTTCCACTTTCACGTAAGTGTCCGCGAGGGAGATCACCTTCATCGAGGTGCCGCGCGGCAGCAGCTTGTCGGCGTCCATTTCACCATTCGGCCGGTTCTTGAAGAAGGCGGTGTTTTCCACGGCGGCGGTCACAAACTGCCCGGCGCTGAACAAGGGGCGGTTGCTGGTGCTCAGATTGGAATTGCTGCCGGGAGTTCTCAGTGGATCGAAATCACCACTTGAAATGGGTTGGTTCAGGTTTTCACAGGCGCTGAGGCCGAGGGCTAGAACCGCTGGAATCGCCAGGATGGGCTTCATGGGACAGCGAAGCTAACATTGCGCCGAAATGCGGTCAACGGCATTCCGGGAACTTGCGGTCCGTTGTATTCCGCCAGTCCCGCGCTGGGATACTTGCGTCAGCATTGTCGGTTTTTTCAGGTGTTTTGCGCTTCTCTGGCTGAACCCCCGGCCGCGCTTTCCCGGCGTGGCGAAAAACCCAACCCAAGACCGCATATGCTCAACTTCGCTTCAGTTCCCGCTGGCCGGCCGCTTTCGATCGGCATCGTCGAGGGCGATCCCAAGCTTGGAGCCAGCCTTCAACGCATGTTCGAGTCCAACCCCGCAGCCCGCTGCGTGGGCGTCTGGTCCTCCGCGAAGGAAGGTCTCATGCAGATCGACGTGCTGCGCCCGCAAATGGTCCTCCTGAACACCAACCTCCCCGGCATGCCGGTGGATCGCGCCACGGCGCTCATCCGGCGTTTC
>DAISZP010000362.1:0-5837 GCA_036824745.1 Luteolibacter sp. | reverse complement strand
GGCCCGTGCTACGTGATTGCGTGCAAATCCGAACTTTCGTTTTCCCTGAATCAGGTGGACTATCTCGTCGTTCCAGCCAATCCGTCCCCCCACGGAAGCGAGAACACCTGGCTCCCCCCAAGCATGCCTGCGGTTCCCCCAAATTGACCGCGGATCCTCGTGCGAGGAGGGATTCGGAATCCCCCCACTGATCCCCCCAAAATGAAATCATCGCGAAGCGCCGCTTTCGTGGCATGCATCGTCGCGGTCTGTCTGGCAGCCCAGGAACGCGGGCACGCCGACTCCACCACGACCCCCACCGTGCCGATCGGATGGCTGACATCCAGCACGAATCTCGTCCGCGCCGGGAAAACCACCGGCCTGAAATGGAACATCACCTATCCGTCCACCGTGACCGACTACATTTCGGTGACGGGAACCTCCACCGTCGTCCCCAAGGAGACCATCGACATGGAAGTCCGCGTGCTCGGTGCCGGTGTGACCAGCAGCAATTCGAATGGAACCAATCTCACCTTCGTCCCCACCGAAGCCTGCATCAGCGTGGCCGGTGGCGATTACAAGCGGATCTTCTATGGAAGCAATCCGAGCGTGCAGCCGGACAAGGTCGTGTTTTCCGCCTCTTTGAAACCATCGCAAGCGATCAAGTTCGGCGGGAGATACTACTACAACAATTCCTGGAGCACGTTTTACTCGTCATCGAGCGGAACCAACAACGTGAGAACCCTGGTCAACGGCCAGACGCCGCCCACGACCTATCCGCTTTACACCGCGCCAAGCCTTGAGAGTTTCCTCAAACCCTTCCTCGATGGAGCGGGCAAGGTGAAGATCGGTCCCATGGATGTGATTGTTTTCATGGAACTCACCCACACGGACGCCCAGGTAAACAACCAAGGATACGACCTTCAGGACATGGTCCTGCTCGTGACCTTCAAAGCCAAGAACTGAGGGGCTCCCCGGCTGTACCAAACATGAAACTTTTCCATCTCACAGCACTTGGCCTCGCCATGGCCGCCGGACCTTGCCTTGGGGCAGGGGAATCCTATGCGAATTTCATCCGCCAGGTGCAATTGCCCTCGGGTGTCGTCTGGGATGCCACGGTTGCCTCCGCTGGCGCACAAAATTCGCCCCTTGCTGTGGATCAAGGTGGAGCGCGATTCGAGTTGTGGACGGTGCTCACCGCCTCCCAGAAGTCCTACCTGCTGGATTCCACTTTTGTCAGCACCTACTCCCCGGGCGCTGAGATCGCGATTACGACCGAGGATCCCTTCACGCTGGTTCCTCGGACCCGGGCGGACCGGCCCTTTACGGTGGATCTGAAAATAAGCGGCCTTCTGGACGGTAGCGCGACGGTGGATGCGGCGAAGTCGGTGAAATTTCTCCGGCATGTCCAAGCCTATCCCACCAAGGGCACCGGGGACACCATCGACCGCACCCAGGCCAGTCTGCTTTCGCAGGTTTCCATCAGCACGAACGGCACCCAAACGCTTTCATTCCCCATCACCTCCATCCCCGGGGCGAACCGTGCCAAGGTCAGGGGAGAGGAGCGATTTTCCGTCTTCTCGCTCGCGGATGGTGACATCCCGGAATCCCAGATCATTTCCCGCTACGTCGAGGTTTGGCCGGTCGCGGATGGGAGCATCCAAGGAATCACCCAAGGGCAGAAAATTGGCATGCAGCTTCCCAAATTGACCCTGACCCTCAATGACTTGTATCCGGAGTCCCAGACTTACGCGCAAATCTATCCCGGTGCCGTCGGCTCCGCGAGCGAGGGCAAGTTCATCCAAAGCAGCCGGGTGCTCTGGAGCAGCAGGGCACCATTGGACGCGGTCCGCGAGGTCGAGGGCCGGGACTACGGTTCGTTTCTGGAAAAGGATGGAAAATGGACCATCGAAGTCGTGACCGTGACTCCGTTCGGCACTGAACGGCTTGCTTCTGTGACCTTTGAAGTGGACCGCACCATCACCGTCAACGGGACGGTCAGCACCATGGAGTGAGAAGGCGCTCAAACATTCGTTTGTTTCAAAAATCTTCTCGCAGACTTTGGATTTTTTAAAAATCTGAAAATCTGAGGTTGTTCTGCTTCGGGAAAATTGATATTCGCGGTCCTCAGATGATCGCGAATCCCATCCATTACGCCCGACCGGACTCAATCACCCAACGCGACAGCAGGCTTCGCCTGAGACCGCTGCTCAAGCGGTTCCTGGTCGTCTCCGTCACGGGCCTCGCCATGCTTCCCGGACTTGGGTTTTCCGAAACGTTTGGCGATTTTGAGTATTCACTCAATGGAGACGAGGACGGGATCGTAATCGTCTCATTTTCGTCTGAAGGCACTGGAAACGTAATAGTGCCGGCTGAGATTGAGGGGCTTCCGGTGGTGGAAATCGGCATGAACTCGTTTTCAGGTAACACCGGAATTACCAGCGTTTCACTACCGTCTTCGGTGAAGGTCATATCCGGCGCGGCCTTTTCCGGGTGTGCCAGCCTAACCAGTCCGCCGATCGGAACCGGAGTCACTATCATCGGCGATGAGGCGTTTTCAGGCTGCACGGGGATTGTTTCCGCGGTTGTTCCAGAACAAGTGCGAGAATTGGGAGCTCGTCTTTTCGCGGGTTGCACATCGCTGACTGCCATTACTCTGCCTTTGGCTCAGGATTATGTGGGGGATGAAATTTTCGAGGGCTGTGCATCCCTGAGCTCGGTGACGTTGACGGAGGGATTCAAGACGGTCAGCGCTGGTATGTTCTCGGGTTGCACCTCTTTGATTGCCATCGATCTGCCCTCCAGTCTGACGAAAATCGGAAACAATGCGTTCAAGAACTGCACCAGCCTGACAGGTCTGGAGATCCCCGCTTCCGCCACGGATGTCGGCGATGGGGTTTTCGATAACTGCACGGCTTTGGTTTCCGTGAATCTGCCCGCTGGAATTACCAAAATCGGCTTCGGGCTGTTTTATGGATGCACTTCTCTAACCAATGTCACCATCCCTGGTGGAGTCACTGAGATCAAACCGAATGCGTTCTTTTCATGTTCCGCTCTGACGACTCTTGAGATTCCTTCATCCGTCAGCATTCTCGGGTCGGGTGCCTTTGGATATTGCTCTTCACTGACCCAGATGTCGGTGCCTGCTGGAGTGACGTCGATTCCGATAAACTTGTTCGCCTTCTGCACCAGCCTTTCCAGTGTCTCGCTTCCGCCGGGAATCACAAGCATTGGCTCGAGCGCGTTCAACAATTGCACATCACTCGCTGGTTTGACCATTCCCGCGTCGGTCACGAGCTTGGAGAACAATTGTTTCCGTTCATGTACCAGTTTGACCTCAATTGCGGTTCCTGCCGGAGTGACGACGCTTTCTGACAGCGCGTTCTCCGGATGTTCAGGGCTTGCCGCCGTAACACTGCCGGCGGGATTGGATTCGATCCAGGGAAGAGCTTTCGCGGAGTGCTCAAGTCTGGCCGGAATCTCGATTCCATCTTCGGTAACAAGCATTGGAAACTTCGCGTTCACCAAGTGTGGTGCATTGAGTGCGATCACGCTGCCCGCCAGTCTGGCCTCGATTGGAACCGCGGCTTTCAGCGGATGCTCGTCGCTGATGGACATCGAGGTGAATGCGGCGAATCCGAATTTCAGCAGTGTGGGCGGAGTGGTTTTCAATCATGCCGTCACGAGTTTGATCGCGTTTCCATCCGGAAGGACTGGCTCATATGAATTGCCCGTATCGGTAGCCTCGGTGGAAACATCCGCCTTCCGGGAATCCAATGGACTCACGGCGGTGACCTTGCCTGCCGGACTGACCACGGTGGGAGATACGGCATTCAGCTACTGCTCTCAACTCAAGTCCGCCACGTTCATGGGCAATGCGCCTTCGGGTTTCGGTTCGAACGTCTTTGTGGCGGCCGCGTCGAATTTCAAAGTGCTCTTCCAGGCGTCTGCGACCGGTTTCACGACGCCAACCTGGATGGGCTACCCCTCGCAGGTGGCATCAGCTTCGAATCCGGTGGCGGCTTGGTTGGATTCCCATGGTTTGCCCTCGAACTCGGATCTCGGATCCGATGCCAACGGCGACGGTGTCAGCCTGCTGCTCGCCTATGCTTTGAATCTGAATCCCAACCAAAATCTCAGCAACAGCATCCCGCGGCCGGCATTGGTGGGCGGACAACTGACGATGTCATTCTATTCCGGCACTGCTGGGGTCACATACGTGGTGGAAGTCAGCTCGAACCTCTCGACCTGGACGTCCCAAGGAGTGGTGGTCTCGGGACCGGATTCGAACCAGATCCGCACGGCGAGTATTCCGGTCACCGGCTCGAATCTTTTCATGCGACTTGTCGTTTCGAACTGATTTGCCGACCTACGTGATTGCGTTGTTTTTTGAACTTTCAACAAAGACTCTGGAATTTTAAGAATATTGGAAGTGAAACGCGTTTTGAGTATCCGAGGTGAAAAAAACGCGCTCCTATCCACTCGGATTTCGCTCAGAAGGAAGGTGGGATGAATTTTCTGAGTTTCGTAACCAATTGAAAGACAGAGCATTGGATGTCGTGACAATCAACTCGAAAAAACGTTCAAAATCAGTGAAGATTTTTCTTGTTTAGGTTCATTAAATTTTTAGAATGCCGGGGCAGTTGGGCTGGTAATGCTCGACGAGACGAATCCCCGAAACATGAGAAAGTCTTTGCTAGCGAGTGGTTTTCTGAGCGTCGTCCTGATTGGGGCGGCCCAGGGCACCCGGCTTTCCTCAAGGCTGGATTCGGTCCACGAAGGGTTTCTCGAAGATCGGCGGGCGGCGATACCGTCCTTGAGCGATCCCTATGGAGTTCCGGCAGCCGCCCGGGTGGTTTTGGAGAAATCCAGCGATCCGTTCCGTGGTGGCACCCCTTGGAAACGGAATGTGGTGGCCACGGTTTTCTGGGTTGGGGAGCTCCCCACGGAGAATAATCCCACTCCGAATACCTGCAGTGCCTGGGATCAGAACTGGCAGGAAAACTTCGGCGGGTACGATGACCCGGAGCGCCGAAATGGCTGGTGTCCGGCAGGTTTCACCCCCGCGCTCAGTCCATTTTATGTGGCGCTTCCCTACAACGATGTCGCCAGAGGCGGTGTCCACCGGCCTGAAGCGTCCGAAGTGATTCCCTGGTTCTGGCAAACCTATCGTGGAGACGGCATCTCGGTCTGCAAGGGCCAGTGGGTGGCGATTCACCATGAAGGCAGGGTTTGCTATGCGCAATGGGAAGATGTGGGTCCGTTTGAAGTGGACCACTGGCAATACATCTTCGGCAACGAAGCTCCCCGCTCCAATCGGAACCAGAACGCGGGCATTGACCTGAGTCCGGCCGTTCGGGATTTCCTCAAGCTCCGCAGCGGTGCCCGGGTGGAGTGGAAATTCGTCCACGAACGCGATGTGCCGCGCGGTCCATGGAAGAACTGGACGGGCGCGAATGCCCTGCCGCTTCCTTCCAATTGATGATCTCACCCTGACAACTGCTGTTACAACACCAAACCTCATATCTGAACACCCGGATACGCATTGATTCCAAAACCACCCTTTCCTGAGGCTTCATCGTCCCAATGAATCCTCAGGCGGCCCGGATCGGGATTCTGTCCCGAATTGGCACGGCGAAATCAAATTTTCCGCGCCCTTGCCCGAACCGGGCCGCCCGTCCTCCTCTACGGAAGTCCCCCCCGAGAGGAAAACAGGACGGAGAGGCACTCCCCAACACCCACCCTTACAATCAGCCATGAAAACCAGCCTACGGGCTGCCACTGCGGCAGCCATCTTGTTGGTCGGTGTCCTCGCGACGCCCACCGCCACCGCGCAGACCAGTCCCACGATCCCGATC
>DAISZP010000361.1:0-5841 GCA_036824745.1 Luteolibacter sp. | reverse complement strand
GGGCGGAACCATCCTGCTGGCGGCCCATCGGGACCTTGAAACGCTTGTTGTGGATCGTGAGTCCATGCATATCAGGGACTCGCTGATTCCGAAATACGCCCAGCTCGTTTACAACGGCTTCTGGTTCGCGCCGGAACGTGAAGCGATTCAAGCGCTTGTTTCGGAAACCCAGAAGACGGTTTCCGGCGAGGTCCGCCTCAAGCTCTACAAGGGCAACGTCATGCAAGCCGGCCGCCGCTCGCCTCACAGCATGTATTCCGAAGCCGTCGCCACCATGGAAGGCGGCCAGGAACAAGCCTACAACCAGGACGACGCCACCGGATTCATCGCCCTCAACGCCCTGCGCCTCAAGGCCAGTGCGAGACAGGTGAAATAAGGAGAGGGGACGCTCTTGTCCCCGAAATCATCCATAGCACCCGCCGCCATGAAGTCATTCCAATGCCGGTGGGTGCCGCTTTTGTTTTCGTGCTTGGTGGCGATGAGCTTCTTCACCTTGGTTCGGGCTGCGAATCGATTCGATACTTGGCCATTCCATCAACGGATGTGGTGGGAAAACTCCGGGATGATTGGACTTGGAAACTACCTATCGGCACCCTTGGATTGGATGTTCGCCTACTTGACACTGGTTGATCCACTTAGGTTTGGCTGTCAGAGCCCTTATCGTTTTGAATTTCAACTCGGTATGATGGGCCTCTGGCTCGGATATTCCGGGGCGTGCTGGCTTCTGTGGGAATGGATCCGCATGGGGATTAATCGCAGGAGGTTTTTGAAATCCGGCCCAAAACGAATGTAGTCCCGCCTTCAGGCGGTGACATCCGTCCCGCTAGAGCGGGGACTACTTGCTTTTGGTTTCTGCCCGCTCGACAGATCGGGATCGTGATGGCTGAATCGGACTGGTCACCATGAACTCTCCAAAACCCTTCCAGATATCCCGCCGTTCCTTCATCCGCCGCGTTTCCGCGACCGCCGCCGCCACCGGTCTCCCGGCATGGTTTGTCGAACGGGAACTCGCCCGTGCCGAAGAGCCCGCGAAGACCGAATCCTCACCCAACGAGCGCCCGCGGATCGCGCTCATCGGCTGCGGCGGCATGGGCACCGGGGATGCGATCGATGCCCAGCGCTTCGGTGACATCGTGGCGGTCTGCGATGTGGACAGCCAGCACCTCGACGGCGCGGTCCGCCGTTTCTCCAAGGACGGCAAGACCCCCGAGCGCTTCGAGGATTTCCGCAAGCTGTTGGAATCGGCCAAAATCGACGCCATCATCAACGGCACGCCGGACCACTGGCATAGCCTGATCAACATCGGCGCGGCCAAGGCGAAAAAGGACATCTATTCCGAGAAACCGCTCACGCTCACCATCGACGAAGGCAAACAGGTGGTCAAAGCCGTGCGCGAAAACAAGGTGATCCTCCAGACCGGCACCCAGCAACGCAGCAGCCAGCGTTTCCGCATGGCCTGCGAGCTCGTAAGAAACGGCCGCATCGGCAAGCTGACGGAAGTGAACGTCTGGCTCCCTGCCGGCTTGCGTGGCGGTCCGTTTGGGGTGAAACCCGTGCCCGGCCAGCTCAATTGGGATTTCTGGCAAGGCCAGGCGCCGTTCCACGAATACGTGCCCGAGCGCTGCCACACCACCTTCCGCAATTGGTTCGACTACTCCGGCGGCACCATGACCGATTGGGGCGCGCACCACATGGACATCGGCTACTGGGCCGTCGGCCTGCCCGCGCCGGTCAGTGTGGAAAGCAAGCCACTCGCCACGCCCATCCCCGGCGGCTACACCACTTTCAGCGAATACGAGGTGAAGTTCACCTACGCCAACGGCATCATCTTCAACGTCCGCACCACCGCGGACGACAGCCCCTTCGGCGCGGTGATCAATCCCGCCGGCCAGCGCAATGGCATCCGCTTCGTCGGCACCGACGGCTGGATCTGGGTCAATCGCGACAAGATCGAGGCATCCGACCGCGAACTCCTCTCCAAGCCGCTGCCCGATGGCGCGGAGCGCCTCTATTTCAGCAACGACCACAAGGGGAACTTCTTTTAGTGCATGAAGACCCGCAAGGATCCCATCTGCACCGCGGAAGTCGGCCACCGCTCCGCTTCGGTCTGCCACCTCGGCGCGATCTCGCTTCGCACCGGCAAGAAACTCCAATGGGACCCGGAAAACGAACGTTTCACCGGCGATCACGCCGCCGAGGCAAATGGCTACCTCGCCCGCGAAATGCGCAAACCCTACGACTACTCGTTCGTTTCTTGATAGGCTGTGAATAAGTAAGGCAAGTCATTGATTGCAAATGCTCAGAAGATCGATTCCTTGGGCGGTCTTCCTACGGTTCAATCGGGTGTTTCGATTTTTCGTTTCAATGTGCCGGTGGAGGCTTTCGAAGCTTGATTCGTTGGAGGTGATGACTCAAAGCAAGGTCCCATGAATCCGATTCATCGATGGAGTTTGCGGTCTCTGCTTGGCGTGGAACTCAATCCGGTGAGCCATCGGGAAAAGCTCCTCTCGATGGTGGGAGGCATGGTTTCCATCTGGGTGCTGATTTGGCTCACGCAAGGCATTCTGCACCTGCCCGGGGCGGTGGCGCTGATCGCCTCGATGGGGGCTAGCGCGGTCCTGCTTTTCGCGGTGCCGCACGGACAGCTCTCCCAACCGTGGCCGGTGATCGCCGGGCATGGTTTTTCGGCCCTGATCGGCGTTTCGTGCCAAAAATGGATTCCGGACTCGTGGGTGGCGGCGGCATTGGCGGTGGCGCTATCCATCTGGGTGATGCATCAGTTGAAGTGCATCCATCCTCCAGGCGGGGCCACGGCGCTCACGGCGGTGCTGGGTGGCCGGGCGATTCACGAGCAGGGATTCGGATTTGTCCTCCATCCGGTGCTGATCAATGCCGTGCTGATGGTGGCGATTGCGGTTCTCTTCAATGCCGCGTTCGGCTGGAGGCGCTATCCCGCCGCGCTGGGCACTCGCCGCTTGCCGGAGACGGGGGGAGCTGCGACTCATGAAGAAATCGTGACCGCGCTCCGGAGTCTGGATACCTTCGTGGATGTGAGTGAGCAGGATCTCGCCTTGCTCAACCGATTGCTGGGTGAGCTCCACCGAAAAGCGGCGTCATCCCCATCCCAGCCGGACAGCCGTTCATGAACTTCGACCGACTCGCCCCGTTCTATCAGGCCATGGAGAGCGTGGCCGCGGGGCGGAAACTCCGGCGGTGCCGCGAGGCTTTTCTGGGGGAAATCCCGGAGCCGCGGCGGTTCCTGTTAGCCGGCGAGGGGCGGGGCGGCTTTCTCTGCGAATGCTTGAAACGGTATCCGAACGCCCGTTTCACCGTGGTGGACTCCAGCCGGGTGATGCTTGATCTCGCGCGTGAGCGGGTGGCGTACGCGGATTTGAAACGAGTGCTCTTCGTGCATGCCGATCTGGTGGAGTGGACCTGCGATGAGCGCTTCGATTTGATCGCCACGCACTTCTTTCTCGATTGTTTCGCACCTCAAACGCTCGCTGCAATCGTCGCGAAACTCGCGGCCCTGGCCACGCCTGACGCGGTCTGGCTGCTCTCCGACTTTCAAGTGCCAAACAAGCGTTTCGCCTCCATCCGAAGCCGTTGGATCTTGTGCCTTTTGTATCGGTTTTTCAGGCTTTCCTGCAAGCTGGAGGCCCGCTCTCTAACTGCCGCGGATCCGTTTCTCTCTGCGGCCGGATTCCGCTTGGAGAAGCGGCGTGAGTTCGATTGGGGATTGTTGAAAAGCGAATGTTGGCGGCGGTGATTGAATCATCCGTTTGACACGCGCCGCGGATTCGCTTGAATCGGCTCCGTCCCATGCGCGAGATCAAATTCCCCCAATCCGAGTCCAAGCGGAAGTTGCTGGACGCCGCCGAGCAGTTGTTCGCAGACCGTGGTTTCGACGCGGTGTCGGTGAGGGACATCACGCAAGCCGCCAAGGCGAATGTGGCGGCGGTGAACTACCACTTCGGTAGCCGCGACGGGCTGATCTCGCTGGTGGTGATGCGCTACATCACGCCGGTCAACGAGGAGCGCATCGCGCGGCTCGATGTGTTGGAGAAAAAGTTTCCGGGCAAGGTGGTGCCGCTGGAGGAAGTCATCGACGCGCTGGTCCGCCCGCTCGCCGGCATCGTCAGAAAGTCCGAGCTCTCCGAGCGCCTCTTCTGCAAGCTGATGGGCCGGATTTTCTCGATGCAGGGCGAAGGTTTCCCGGAAGCCCTCGAAGAACAAATCCGCGCCCTGAGCGATCGATTCACCAAAGCCTTCGCCCGCGCCCTGCCCGGAGTTGGCGAGGAGGAACTCATCTGGCGCATCCATTTCCTCGTCGGCTCCATGATCCACATGCTGCTCAACCAGGAAATGCTCGTCCGCCTCACCAACGGCGCCTGTGGAAACCCGAGCATGGAAGCCGTTCTCAGCCGCTTCATCCGCTTCGCCGCCGCCGGCCTGCGCGAGGGCACGGCCGCCGCGCAGGAACCCGCCGTCGCCAGAGGCCCGCAGGCGACCTTTGATTTCTGAAAAACCCGGAGGTCGGAGGTCGGAGGTCGGAGGTCGCCAAAGAACCGCCTGTAGCGTCGGCCTATGGCCGTCGAGCCGATGAGCCGCGCGAAGCCCCCTTCGTGACCATTCGCGTCCTTCGTGGTCAAAACATCCAAACCGCCTGAAACCACGAATTCCACGAATCGCCACGAATGGATAATCCCAAGGTGGCGCGCCCACGCCGAGGGCACCCGCCAATGATCCGCCTGTAGCGTCGGCCTATGGCCGTCGAGCCACTGAATCGTGCGAAGCCCCGCAGTAAGGAGTAGCGATCACTCCTGTCGCCCTCTTGCAAAGAATCAAAGATCGGCCTAACACAGCCATTCTATTCCTTCCTTCCTGCGTTCCTGATTCCCTACCCACATCGGTTTGGTGATTTGAATGAGGAAGGCAGGAATGCAGGAAAGGAATGCCGCTCCACCTAACGGAGGACAACATACTTCTTTGAAATCGGGCTTTCCTCTCCACCTTGGATGGCCTAGACGTTCTGCAAGAACAGTTCATGGGAAGCCTCTTCCGATTTATCCCGGCGGGAAGCGTCGAATACAAGTCGCCATGGGTGCTCTTGCTTGGATCTCTCTTTCTGGCTGCTGGTTGCGTGATGCTTTTGAGGGTTCCATACCTGTTCTATCAGAAGGGCAGGTTGGACAAGGGCCTTGAGGTGCCGGCCAGGATACTACAAGTCGAGAGTGTCAACTCGGGAGGAGGAAGACACGGATGGCGCTCGTCAGTGTCGGTCGGGTATGAATTCAGTCTGGGAGATAGGGTGATCAAGGGGGATCGGGCGTCTGTCTTCAGCGAGTCGAATGGCCTCTTCTCCCGACTTCGTGAGGCCTTCGAATCCGGCCGTGAGGTGACGTGTTTCGTTGATCCACGCGATCCCCGTTTCAGCGCCCTTGAGAAGGACGTCAGGGTGATGGATCTTGTCGGATACTTCGGTCTTGGGATTCCTTTCGCCATCATGGGATCGCTGTATCTCGTTCGATTCATCGGTGTCTCCGGAAGGAAAAATCCGCAGAAGAAGCGATGCGGCTGAACCGCCTGTAGCGTCGGCCTATGGCCGTCGAGCCAGCGAACCGAGCGAAGCCCTCCAAAGTCACCGACGCTCACAGAGCGCCGCTACAAACCAAGCAACCGAGCCGCCTGTAGCGTCGGCCTATGGCCGTCGAGCCGATGAGTCGCGCGAAGCCCTCCAAAGTCACCGACGCTCACAGAGCGCCGCTACAAGCCAAGCAACCGAACCGCCTGTAGCGTCGGCCTATGGCCGTCGAGCCGATGAGTCGCGCGAAGCCCTCC
>DAISZP010000003.1:0-38248 GCA_036824745.1 Luteolibacter sp. | reverse complement strand
AAATCGCGCTTCGGCGCGAAACTCGCGCTCGGCCTCTTGCTTCCGGTGGCGCTGCGGTTGAAATGGTTGCGCGCCTTTTCCGGCCCCACCAGCACGAGCATCAGCAGGTCCATCAGAATGGACTTTCCGGAGCCGGTCACGCCGGCGAGCACCAGGTTGCCTTTCACGGGCAGCGAGTCCCGGTAACCGTACCAGTTCAACGCATGGATTTTGGTGAGATGGATGGCACGGCTCATGGTTCCTCGTCTTCGCTGTTGGAGGTTTCCTCGTCCACCGTGGCGTCCGCTTCTCGGTGGAAGGTGTTGGCCGTTTCCGTCCATGCGGCGAGATCGCGGAACGGGATGATCCGTCGGATCGCGGGCAGCACTTCGATCCCCGATTCTTCAAAGGGTTCCGCCGGCTCGAAACGAATCAGGTTGAAACGAGCGGCCATGCGAAGGATGTCGCGCAGGTTTCCCCTCGGCATCGGGCCGGTGGCGTCGGGCAGAAGCTGGTCCTGAAGCAGATCGTTGAGTTCGGCGACTGATAGAAACGCCTGGTCCTGTCCCTCGTCGCGCCATCGGACGTCGCCTGCATACCAGAGCGCCAGCCAGACGAGCGTGGCATCCTGCTTGAGCCGCAGGCGGAGCGATGCCACACGGGGGATCGCCTGGATGAGCCGTTCTTCGTGGAGGATCGCCACATCCAATCCAGACAGGGCGGCGATTTCCTTGAGCCATTCGAAATACTGGCGGCACCAGTGGTAGAGTGCGGTGCGGTTGGAATCGATGCCGTTGATGGATCCGTGCGCTAACAGGATTTGCAGCGCTTCGGAGAGGCGGTCGCGTTCGGTCTCGGGCAGGCTCAGCAATCCTGCCGGAGCGTCCGTGACAAAAGCGGAGGGTTCCTGTGGGGAGTCGGTCACTTTTTGATGATGGAAAATCGTTCCACGGAGCAGCCTTCGAGCGGGTCGATCCGTGGTGGTTCTTCTTCGTGGAGCACCCGCTCGGCTTCCAGCCGGTAGCGTGCCTCTGGGGATTCGGCGTGCAACAGCAGGGAAATCAGATCAGTGAAACCTTTTTCGCCACTCACCGTGATTTCCGAGCTTTCGATGCGGGTGCCTTTGCCGCCGGGCAGGGATTTGAGGAAGGCGTTCGCGCGTTGCACCGAGAGTGATTCCCGCAGCGCCTTCTCCATGTCGCGCAGCCCCGCCTGGCGGTCCATTTCGTCGATGTGGTCCTCGAAGGCTTCCTGCTCCATCGGTGTGCGCCGGAGCGGGGGAGTGTGCAGGGAGTCGAGACCTGCGGGCAGTTTCACCGAAGGCAGCAGCATTTGCGGGAGATCCGGGATCACATTCGCGAGATTGGACAATTTCCTGCCCGCCACCATGCGGTTCACATTCTCGAAGAAGGTTTTCAGCTCGGTGCGCCTCTCTCCGGTGACGTCCTGGAGGTAGCGGAAACGGGCGAGCGAGCGTCGCGTGAAATCCGCGGTGCGTTTGTCGATTTCATCCGCCATCGGCAGCACGCGTTCCAACAGTTCCGTCAGTTCGTCGAGGGTTTGTGAAACCTTCGCCCGGGCCGTTTCCGCGCTCATGTCTGGATTCCGGCGCAGTACTTCCTCCTGCATCGTCGCCAGCGCCCCTGAATCCGCAGCGAGCCGATCACCGATCCGCCTGACTGCCTCCGGCAAACGCAGCGGAAGTCGGGAGCGTACCAAGGACGCGTAACAGGAGTTGGTGATCTGTTCGCTGTAATCGTCGAATACCACTGATAGGTTTCCCTGCAACGTTTCCTCCTCCATCTGGCGGCGGGTGAACCGCTGGACGGACTTCTGCATCGAGCGCAGTTCGTTGAGTCCTTCGCGCACCGTCGAGAGGCAGTTTTCCACGGTTTCCCAGGGACGCTCCGCCAGCTCGATTTCATTGGCGAGCAGGGCGCACACGCCGGTGAGCTTGTCAGTGAAAACCGCCGCATCCGGCCAAGCGATCTTGCGCAGTGCGGTAATCAGCGTGGCACCGTGGGCGTCAAAATGAAGTTTCCTCCGCCAATCGCGCCTCGGTGGTTCCTCCAGCCAGCGGCATTTGACCAGATGCTCCAGAATGAACCGCGCCCGATCCCGGGTGTCTGCTGTCTGCTCGACAGTTTCCTCCGCATCCGGGTCGAACTCAAACCCGGGGTGCCGTTCCAAGATCTCCACGATCAGTGCGATCGCCTCTTCCCGGGCCATGCCATCCGGGCGATCCGAAGTTTCGCGTTCCATATCATCCAGCACATCCACGTAAAACGCCGCGTTCTTTCCCGCAAGAACGCGGAAAAATCCGGTCCCGCGGGTTTCGCGGAAGAGGGCGGTGGAAAGGTGCTCGACCATCAGGAAATTGGCAACGCGCCGAGCCTATCCGTCCCACTCGCGGACGGAAGCCAAGAATAGGGCGGAATATTGTCCGGATAACCAGGAGTGTTGTCCGGATAACTAGGAGTGAAAATGGGGACAGGAGCCTCCTCTCCACCCCGCGTGACGTGGGTGCATGTGGATTCACGACTTCCACTCGCGCTCTCAGCACGAATACATGGGCATTTGTAGCTCGTGTTTGGATTTCCAAATTGCATGTGGAGCAATCAGGAATAGTCTCTTTCGCAGCACCAGTGAGGGGCATGTGGGTTCCATGTCATGAGGGAGCCGACAAGCCCGGCCTGGTCTAGGTAAGTCATCGATCCGTCTTGTATTGGACAGTATTGGTACAAGATGGTCGGGATTTTTTCAGGGAATCCGAAAATGAATTTACCGACCCCGAACAAGTTGATTTTGAATTGTTGTTTTTCATCAGCCGACCAATAGTCCTTGCGACACGGATTCAGGATCTGGAGGAAGTTTCGGCTTTGGACTTGGAATGATTCCCAAGGTTTCCAGTTCGGATTTCCAAGGACTGATGTCGATGTCGCGAATCGCCTCACGGATTTCGCCTGCGGTTGCAGACCGGCAAGACCCCATCCCAATCTCATCCAGGAATTCCTGCGTTCCGATCAAGCAGAATCCCAGTTTGGCGCACATGCCACGTGTTACAACAGCATCGTCATGCAGCACACCTTGTTTCCGTGCATGGAGTTTGTGTACGAGGCCGCGAATTGCCGCATGTGCAGTATTGGCGTGATAGTGCTGATCTCCCAGCATTGCACAATACATGGGAAATCCGACTCCAAAAAGACGAAGCTCGGTGATCCGGAAACACAGTTTGCTGTAGCTCTTGATCGGAATCATTGATCCGGTCTGGGTGATGGCGCTACGC
This sequence comes from Luteolibacter sp., assembly GCA_036824745.1. GTDB lineage: Bacteria > Verrucomicrobiota > Verrucomicrobiia > Verrucomicrobiales > Akkermansiaceae > Luteolibacter. The sequence continues at coordinate 34,983 of DAISZP010000003.1, read as the reverse complement.
TTGGACACTTCGAGGCCGAGTTCTACACCGGCCCGTTGCAGCCAGTCCCCACTGCGTGATTCCAATGTGGTGGTAGTGATCGTGTCACCAGCCTCCGAGATCAAAGTCAGTATTATAGTGGTCTTGCGGCTGATCGGCCAATGTCGGGATTTTTTCTCGCTCCAGGTCACATCTTCATGACGTTTTATCAGTAGACGGTTTTTTTCCAAACAAACAAAACACTTATAACCATGACCGTAGTATCCATCGGTGAGTTCCTTGATTGATGCGAGGTTTTGAGCTTCCGGAGCATCTGCGATGAGTCTGAGGTTGCCGAGCCGCCGGTTGTCGCGCTCCGCCTTGGTTTTGATGTAGTCACGAACATTCGGACAGAATTCGTAAGGACGATATTCACGTTTGCTGGTCTTGTGGTATGAGCATCGCGACATCACCTTCTGCAGCGCTTGGCGTGCCGTCGTGATGTTGAGGCCGTGTGCACGATAATCCCATTCTTTTCGCAGTTTGGCGGCGTCCTTGATCTCGCACAAATCAAGGGCTATGGAAGGAGTCAAGCCGATCTGGAGTGCTTCGAGGTAACGAGTTCCGGGTTTCTTATTGAGTTGTTTCATGGATGTTAGGTGTTTTTTGGGTAAGTGACGACACTCATCAACGCGGCGTATCTGTGCATCCATGGCGTGATGAGGGGCGCGAGCCTCTATCCAGGATCCAATCAAATGGCTCAGGCGTTGGGTTGCCGTCAGCGATTGACAGCGGGGGTCGCCAGCATGAAGCAGCGAAGGCTCGACAGATCCACCAACGGATCGAATCGAGGGTAGGCGAGACGAGCGGGACTACCTCCGTAAGCGGCGTGCGCCGACTCCGCCTACGTTCTATTCAACTAAATAATCAGCGTAGCCTGATAACTCAATCTTTTTTTGAAAAATTCATGCTGTCGCTCTGAGGTTTTCAATATACCGTTGAGCCGGACAGTTACCGGGGCTGAATGAGAACGCTGATTGTGTTGGCGAAGATGCAGTTCCCACAATGTGAACGCTAACAGGATCTCCACATCAGGGCTTCACCTCTCCGCGTTTTCGAGGCGGGCCTTGATGCTTCGCCAGCCGGGCATCAGGCTCGAAAGCAGTCGGTGGAATCTTGGGCCATGGTCCGGATGGATCTGGTGGCAGAGTTCGTGGGTGATCACGTAGTCGATGCACGCGGAGGGCATGTGAATCAGCTCCGGATTGAGCGCGATCCGTCCGTCTGGTGAGGCGCTGCCCCATCGCTTGGGCATTTTGAGAAGCCGCACCGTGGGCGGGGGGACACGCTGTTTCACGCACCACGGCCGCCAGACTTCCACCCGGCGGCTGAATTGTTCGGCGGCCTTTACACGGAACCAATGATCGAGCGCCTTCCGGACTTCTTCGGCGGTCCCGGTTGCGGTTGTGATGTGGAAATAGCCGCCTTTCAAAAGCACTGCGGTCGTTCCGCCTCTGGTGATCTTGAGGCGGTATTGTCTGCCGAGATAGCGGTGGGTGGCCCCGTTCACGTAGCGCGGCTGCGGCTGACGGGTGTTCATTTCCGCAAATCGCCGCCGCTGGGTGAGGATCCATTTCCGACGCTTCCGGACTTTCTCCATGATCCCATTTTCCTTGGCGTCGAGGGGGGCCACCAATTCTAGCGAGCCATCCGGCAGCACGCTAATGGCGAGGGTCTTCCGGGCGCTTCGCTTGAGCACGGCAGGTCCCAGCGGAGTTTCAAGGATGTCAGACATCATCGGAACGGTGAATCGCGATGCGTATCATGGCCTCCACAATGGCGTCCATTTGATCGAACGAGATCTGCACGCCCTTCTTGGTCTGGAGATCGTAGAGGAAGTCGTCGAGATCGTTGCGCATGCGGTTCTGCGCATCGATGTTCTCGCGCCAGCGCACCACAGCGTGGCGGCGGATGATGTCCTCCATTTCGCAGGCGGCTTCAGCGAGCATTGATTCCAAGCGGGAGGTTTTTTGCTCCGGCGAACCGTAGGTGGCTGGATCCTCCCGAACCACTGAGGAGGTGGACTCTTTCGCGAGTTCCTCCTTGAGTGCTCCGAACAGGGCGCGGGAGAAATCCCGGTCCTTCAGGATGTCTGGTCCTTCCTTGGCTTTGCCGTCGCGCACTTGGTTAAGAATCTCGGTTGTCTTTCTGAGATACTCGGCATCGCTGATCCGTTGGGCCTTGTAGTCGTCGATGACCTGTTGGAGCAGCATCGAGAATTTTCGATAGAAAAACGGATCCTCCTCCATTTTCTCGGTGATCGTCTTCTTCGTGCGGTTGGCGATGATGTCTGCCTTGGCGCGGTCGCCGCGGGCCTTGTCCACTTCGGCTTGGAATGCCTCGCGCTCGAAGATGTTCACCGGCTCCACCACCTGGATCACTTCGTCGGCCTGGACGTAGGTGTTGAGCATCTTCTGGATCTGCTTCTCGTAGTCGCGGTAGTCGATTTCCTCGGCGTAGCGGATCTTCACGCTGGCGCGGAGTTTCTGGAAAAACCCGGCGTCGAGTTTGTAGCGTTCTGCCTTGTCTCCGGGCGTGTCGTTCACCCACTGGATGGTGGAAAGCGCGATTTTCAGCACGCGGCAGAAGGTCGAGAGGCGGGAATAGAACTCGTCGCGGAGATCCTTGTCGGCCAACAGAAGTTCGAATGCCTCCTCGTCCTTTTTGTTGGGCAGTGTTTTGAACAAATCCCAAAGCCCGTCATGCAATGTCGGCAGGCGTTTCAATTCCTCCGTGACATCCGCCAAAGTGCCTTCAAGGTCGGCGGCATCGAATTTCCCGCCCAGCGTGCTGTAGAGTTCCAGCGCGTCGTGGAGGTGGCCGACCACGCCGTAGTAATCGATGACGTAACCGAAGTCCTTGCCGGGATGGAGCCGGTTCACACGGGCGATGGCCTGTAGCAGACCGTGTTCCTTGAGACTGCGTGCGATGTAGAGCACCACGTTGCGCGGCGCATCGAAGCCGGTGAGCAGCTTGTCCACCACGATCAGGATCTCCGGATCCTCGCCGTTCTTGAACGAGTTGATGATCTGCTTGTTGTATTCCTTCTCGTTGCCGTACTTGGACATCATCGACTTCCAGAACAACTCGACGCTCTCGTCCTGTTCCGGTTGTTTGTGTTCCTCGGGGTTTTCAATTTCACCCGGTCCGGAAATCACGACCTCGCTGGACACTTTGCCGAACTGATCGAGGTAGGCCTTGATCATGAGCGCCTCCTTCTTGCCGGGAGCGGTGAGCTGCCCCTTGAACCCGGTGCCTTTCCACTGTTTGGAAAAGTGTTGGGAAACATCCCATGCGATCAGATAGAGGCGGCTTTGCAGACGGTTCAGTTCATCGCGGGCGGCGAACTTGCGCTTGAGGTCGGCCTTCTGCTCCGGGGTGAGGCCTTCGCACATCGCCTCGAACATCGGATCGATGGCCTTCTGGTTCACCTCCTGGAGCACGTGGCGGCCTTCGTAAAGCAATGGCACCACGGCCTTGTCCTCCACCGCATCGCGTATGGTGTAGGCCGGATCGATGAATCCGCCGAATTTCCGCGCGGTGCTCTTCTCCCTTTTCATCAGCGGTGTGCCGGTGAAGCCGATGAAACAAGCCTTCGGCAGCGCCTTGAGCATCTGGATGTTCGCCTGGCCGTATTGGCTGCGGTGGCTTTCATCCACGAGCACGAAGAGGTTTTCATCATCCAGGCGGAAGTGCTTTGTGTCTTTGGCCGCGGCTCTGAACTTTTGGACGAGTGTCGTGATCACCGCCACGTGGTTGTCCCGCAGCAGTGCGAGCAGGTGCGCGCCGGTCTTTGCCTGCATCGGAACCTTGCCGCATTGTTTGAAGGTTTTCCAAATCTGTTCGTCGAGGTCGATGCGGTCGGTGACGATCACGATGCGGGCGTTCGGGATGCTTTCCTCCAGCGCGAGCGCCTTGCCCAGCAGCACCATGGCAAGCGACTTTCCGGAGCCCTGCGTCTGCCAGATCACTCCGCCCTTCCGTCCGCCTTCGGGCGTGCGTTGGCGCACGCGGTCCAGCGTGCTCTTGATGGCGAAATATTGTTGGTAGCGGGCGATCTTTTTCACCGCGCCGCCCTCATCGTAGAGGATGAATTGCCGGGCGAGTTCGATGAGTCGTTCCGGGCGGCAGAGCGACCAAAGCAGGAAATCCTGCTCCGTCGGCTCGCGTCCGTGCATGGCCTGTTCTTCGAAATCCTCGCGGGCGAAGGCGAAGACGCCCTTGAACAACTTCGCGTGTTCTTCCGGGCGGATCTTCGAGTTGACCGCCGCGCGGACGGCATCACGGACATCGTTCATTTCCTTCCACTTCGCCCAGAACTTCAGCGGCGTGCCCGTGGTGGCGTAGCTGCCGTCATTCTTGTTCAACGCGAGCACGAGTTGGGAATACACGAAAAGCTGCGGGATCTCGTCCTCCTGCCAGTTGCGGACGTTCTGCTTGATCGCCTCAGCGAGGGAATCCTTCACGTCCGGGCGTTTGCACTCGATGACAAGGAAGGGAATCCCGTTCACGAAGCCGACGATGTCCGGGCGGCGGGTGTCGTGACTGCCGCTGCGCTCCACCTCGAACTCGGCGGTGACGTGGAAGGTGTTGTTGCGCGGATTCTCCCAATCGATGTAACGCAGGTTGAAGCCTTTGGTCTCGCCGTCGATGGTCTGATCCAGGCTCTTGCCGAGGGTGAGCAGGTCGTAGGCCTTCTCGCTGGTGCGGACCAGCCCCTCGAAGGGCAGGTCGCGCAGCGCCCCGACGGCGGAGGCGATGTTCTCCTCGGAAAACGGCACCTCGCGCCCCTTGAAGCGGATCTTGTTCAGCCGGCGGAGCTGCGAGGTCAGCACGTCTTCCAACAAGACCCGCCCGAGCCGTCCCTTGCGTTCCACCGCCACCTCCTCAGGGCTGAGGTAGGAGAATCCGAGCTGTTGGAGCAAACGCAGCGCCGGAATCTGGCTGATCGGGGCTTCTTTGAAATCGGGGGTCATGAGAGTCGCGTAATGGTCCGGAATGCTGCGTGTTCCTGATTCATGTGGGTGACATGTTCATTGACTGAAACGCTCAGTTTTCACCAGACTGCTCTTTGATGGAGTTCATGATTTTCTTCAACACTTGCTCGACAAACGCGTCCGCGTCTTCATTCGAGATGGCTTCGGAATAGGGATTTCTCAATTTGGGGATCCCGTCGATTTTCCAGACGTATTCCAGTTCGTCCAAGTTGAGCGAGATTGGGATATTGACGCCGAACGAACTGGTTTCATTGCCCAAATAGCCGTCGAATTCGAAGAACCACATCATCCATGAGTATTGATCGACGCCTTTCTCCAAGCAGTAATCGAGCGCAGCCAATGTGGAGCCGTCTTCTTGCGTTCCCAGAGGTTCGTTGGACAACGACATCTTCGCAAAGAGAGGCTGGAACACCCTGACCTTCTCTTCCAATCTCGCTAACAGGTAACGGAAGCCCGCATACAGCGGTCCGGCCACGACTTCGTTAGAGCGGGTGACGTCAGGCTTGTCCCTGACTGCCCTGCTTTTCACGAACAACGCGACTTCCTTCTCCACATCGCCGGGTTCCTCCAGGCTTTCGCCCTTCGCGGCTTTGATGCCGAGTTCCAGGCTCCGGGCGACGCAGGTTCCGAGGAAGGCTTCCAATTCGGAAATGTCGCCGGCATCGGCGAGGCGAAGAGCGGTAAGATAATCCCTTTTGCGTCCCGTCGGCACGATGATGGGCAGGAACCCTTGGCGCATCAGCACGTAGTTCACGAGCATCCTGGCCACGCGGCCGTTGCCATCGTCGAAGGGATGGATGAGGACGAAGTCATGGTGGAGCTTGGCGAGGATCCAAAGAATGTCCGCGGCCCTGTATGATTCCAAGGACTCTCCCAGCCACGCCACCAATGCGGACATCCTGGCGGGAACATCTGATGGCGGTGCGAATTCGAAGAGTTCACCGGTCGCCGTGATCACGTTGTTAGGGACGGTTTTGTATTCGCCGGGGATGATCTGCTTGCGGGTGGCTTGACCATCCGGGGTTTGTGCGGGTTTCCAGAAGGGCTCCTTGAGGATGATCTTGTTCAGATTCCGGATGTCGGTCTCGCCGATCAATCTGGATTGGGCTTCGGCGAGTTCACGAACATGGGCAATGCCGACGTCGTGCGCCTTCATCTCGTCGTATTCCCGAATCGTGTGGTTGCCGTGGGTCGCGCCGTGGATCAGAAATAATTCGGTTTCTCCGTAAGTCAGCGTGTTGCCCTCTATGTGGTTGGAGTGGTAGTTCCATTCCAGACGAAGTTTCTGCCAGAGACGACGATCATGCTCCGGAGCCAATGGCTGGAGCGCATCCCATTCGGTCTTTAAGGTATGGATGGTTTTGAAATCGGCGTTCATGATGGATCTGCTTCAGGGAGTGGAAGGGAAGGCAAACTATAGACAACGTTACGAAGCATCAGCTTGGCTTAATCATGGTCGGCGGCGATCAGGCCCTTGCTCAAGAGCTTGGACAACTGGTCCTCGATCAGTAGGGCCGGCTTGGAGAATGTTTCCTTCGCGGCCATGGTCATGGGCAAAAAATACCCTCCAAAGTGCGCTTCCGTGGAGAGGCGTGGAGGGCTTGTTAACGGAGACTTCACAGCTGAAATTCGGCTGGTCAAGCCGATACTTGCAGATGAGTGGGGTAATCGCTGAACCGATTCCGTGAAAGGTGGGTGATTTGCGTGGATTCTGGTTGCTCATAATTCGCTAATATTCAGTGTTTTAGCGGCAAGATCATCCGGTAGTGATGCTTGCGGGACCTCGAAGTCAAAGTGCCAACGAAATACGTTTCCCAGCCAGCGACCACATTCGGCCATCCAGATTTTCCAGTGGTTTCGCAGCTTTTCCGGTGCGTCCAGTCCGTTCTCCTTGAGAATGTGAAGGAGATAATCTCGGTGACCGAGAAAGGTCCGGTATCCACGGAGGGAGATTTCCTTGTCGAAATGGCAGAAATTGAGAGGCACCGTGACAGCCCAGTCCAACTCACCGCCATCGAGCCTGCCTTTCACCGAAAGAGACACGAAATTCAGAAAGCTCAGATTCTGGTAGTAAGCGCATAAAGCGCTCTTGAAATGCTCAACGGTGCCGAAAGCTTCGACTACCCATTCTTCCTCGGCCTGTTTGAGAAGGAATGCCCAAGCAACGGTGCATGTGTGCAACATTGCGTATGGCCAACCCGTGACGCTGGTATCCTTGAAAAGCGCCTTCTGCTCTCGGTCACGCCACCGATGCGGCAACCGGGTCGTTGAAAGATCGTAAACCTGCTTGCTTGCCTGCGATTCCATCAACATCGAGCCGATCAAGGCGTGGCCTACGAACAAAAGGAGTTCGGGAAAATCATACCAGTAGGCTGAACCTTCGGGATTCCAGCCTTGTGGTTTTGAGATTTCATCGATCCAACCCAGCTGGCCGCAGAACTCCGACTGGCCCGATTCCGCGCCTGCAACCAATGCTGCGAAGAATGGCGCATAGCAGCGCAATCCTAGAGCCGCGTGTTCATGCAAGGCATTGAAGTCCCGGTCGGTTGCCGATGGAATGATCGGATTGTTGTTCCTCCATTCGAGAAGGTCGGAAGCCGCTTTGCGTTCGAGCGCTTTCATCATGCGTCTCCAACCCACCACATCTCCTGCTGAGGCAAGGCTTGCGGCATTCCTGTAGGTCATGACAGGGTTCCCGGCGAAGCCCGAATACGGTGCGTCGGCCTCTGCTTGTCTAGCGAGAGTTTCCAGGCTCGGTGACGCCATTGCGCCATAAGGACTTGGTCCCAAGGGCGGCTTGGAGGACGCAACCACCTGATGGATCGTCTTAACCAATTGTTCGAGTGTTTCTTCGAAATCTCCGTCGTTGCTGAAATCGATGTAAAGGCGGGTGGAAACGCAGTCCGGAACTACGGTGTCGCCGCCTTGGCGGATGATGGGGACGAACTTGCGGGTTCCCAAATCCCTCACCAATTCCCCGGTGACGATCATCGCCTCGTAGCCGACGCCGCCTTTGCCATCGTTAGCCTTTCTCACGTAGGGTTCGGTGCAGACCATCAACACCCGATCCGCTTGTTTCACGGCGCGCTCCATGAATTTCGGGACATCGTCACCCGGTTCCAGATCCCATTGGTCGAAAATCACCTGCACGCCCTTTTCCATCAGTGCGGCGGCAAGCTGGGCGACCCATTGCTTGTGCTCCCGTGAATCGTGGGAGTAGGACAAGAATACAACGGGTGCCGGAGGAGTTGCTTGAGGTTCGTCGTTCATGGTTTGACTCGGATCTTCCCCGTCAGCAACCGCTGCATCAGGCCGCGCTTTTGCTGGTCGAGGGTCATGGGCACATCAATTCTTATCGTAAAGAGCTGTGGCAGGTGAGGTGGAGAGAGCCGGCACATCCCCCGTCTTATGTCGCAGCCAACTTCCCTCGGCCACTGAGTAGTGAGTGCTGAAAACCTTTCCGTGTTGCTTGAGCGCATTCACCAACTTTCGGCTTGGATGTTTCACGCTTCCCTTTGCTGATATGAAAGATGTGGCTGGAGAGAAGTGATCGATTTGATCCTTCCGCATACTCCGGCGACTTCCGTGGTGAGGAACATCCAGCCAACGGGTCGGTTTGAGTAATGTGCCGAAGCGGTCAATTACTTCGTCAATGCCCTGAGGACCGACATCGCCGGTGAATACATAGTGTCCTGACGTCTCGTCTCGGCCCGGCAGAAGTAGAATTGTAGAAACCTCATTTATTGGAGTTGTGGCCCCATCACCCAAATCCTTAGCCGCATCGGCCTGCTTGACCATTTCCTCGGAGAAATACAATTGTTCGATTTGGCGACTTTCGAGCAAGGTCTCAAATGATTTGGCTGATTCTTCCTGAATTAACTGCGAGTATTGTGCTTTGAAAAACTCAACCGTGGGCCCCAAAACCCAAATAGGACCAATCTGAGCCCCGGCAAACGGATCTTTGCAACTAATATTCCGAGTTTCGAGTGCTTCAAGGAGGGCAATCCGAGTTTGCTCGCTGGATTCAATCTTTTCGAGAAGTCTATTGGCCCCCCAACGCCGCAACGAATCCCGGTAACCCGAAGGGAGGAACTCTGTCCCGCGAAGATCATGAACCCAAGCCTGTTCAATATGAAATTCTTCATTTTCAACAAGCGGCACCAGTCCCCCTGCATGATCATCATCAGAGTGGGTGCAGACCAAGTGATGGACAGTTGATGAACATTCGGGGGTGTCCTTGGAACGCTCCTCCAAAAACTCTTCGATTTGATCAACGTGCGCCTTCCTTCCGCCATCGATAAGAATGTTAGTCGGAACGCTGTTTGTCCAGTGACGCACGTAGATCGAATCCGCGTTGCCAAGATTCTGGTAGAATATCTCAAAACCGTTATAGCTCATTGGATGATGGTGGTTTGTGGTTGTTCTGCAAGGTTGAGGGCTTGGCGATACATCTCTGATGCGTAGTAAACGCCGAATCGGTGCATTCTCATGAGGGCCAAGACAAACACGCCTGCCATGATGGCTGTGGATTGCGTCCAGAATCCGTGTTTGATCGCCATGACCGCGACGACGACGAGGAGTGCGGAGGCTATTCCGCGAAACAGGCCATAATTGCCATTGAAAATGTCGATGCGTTGGGTGCGTCCTTCTTTTTCCAGCTTGGCGTAGAGTTGGCCTGTGATTCCGCGACATGATCGTTTATCCAGATTTTGCAACGGGCCAATTTCATGTCCTAGTAGGGTGGTTAGGACTTCGCGGAGTCTCCGGATCTGGGCATCGCTTAGATAGGGCGGCTTTGCGCGGCGAATCCATGTTGAAGGCATGCCCCGGAACGCCCAAAGTAGTTTTTCAAGGAGGTTGCCGATTCCTTGGACAAGCTGACCCGCGATGTAGCTCACTACGAGGAATAATCCAAGGTGGCTGGCGCCGAATTTATCGCTCACAAGGAAGTCGCGAAGCGGATGATGGGCAAATGCGAGGCCAAGGATGAGTGTCGCGCCCGGAATGACGGTTCCGGTGAATTCGTAGAACGAGAATTCTTTCTTCATTGTTTTACTTGGTTGAGACCCTGACTCTGATTTTCCCCGTCAGCAGGCGCTGCATCAGGCCGCGCTTTTGCTGGTCGAGGGTTTGGCGTTGGGTGCGGAGGAAAGTTAGTTCCTGGTCGGCGGTGTCGAGGATGGTGGCGATTTGCTGTTGTTCGGCGAGGTCGGCGGGAATGTGGATGGATTCGCGGAGGAATACCACGGGATCGAAAATGAGTTTCTCGATGTGGACGCCTGTGCTGGAAACGCGGGCGAGGCGGATGAGACGGCGGGTCTGGGCAAGCCAGGCGAAGAAGGGCATGTGGAGCTTGTCGGGTGCCCGGTTGTCGAGGATGGCGTATTCTTTGGAGACGTGGCCGCCTTCGAACTCGGGAGTGACGTAGCCCCATGCGCCGTGGACGACTTGGCGCTTGGAAATGAGAAAATCTCCGGTGCGGATTTCGTGAAGATCCTGGGTTTTGTATTCGGAGCCTTTGACCTCGGGCCTGCGAAAAAGACCGCCACAGCGGCGGCGGAGGCTGACGAGGTTCAATGGCAAGTCCGCGTGCCAATCGATGGGGCGGAACACCCGTTCTAACACCTCACCCATGCGGACCTTCTTCCACTTCCCCTTCGCGCCCTTCACGCGGGTTTTGCCGGTGAGGAGTTGCTGCATGAGCGCCTGTTTCTGGCGGTCTTTGGCGGCGATGAGGGCGTCGAGCTTTTCGAGGGCCTCGTCCCAGGTGGAGAGGATGTCGGCGATCTTGCGTTGCTCGGGGAGAGGGGGGCGCGGGACCATCATAGCCGCTCGCAACGTTGTCGGATTGATGTTCGACTGACTGACTCCGGGAGTCGCTAGACATCGCAACCGGTGCTTTACCCCAGTGGTTTCAAACCAAGCGGCGACAAAGCGGCTGTCGGCTTTCTCTTCGTCTAATTGAAATCGAATTAAGTAGGAGGCGAAGACTGCGGGGGCATCACTGTGGAAAACTCCCATCTTGCCGACAAGATCGAGACTGTTAGTTCGATTGAAAACCAGATCGCCACGTTTTAGCGCGTAGGCGCTGAGTGTGGCTTCGTCAACTTCGAGAGTGTCGGCACCCTCAAGCATCACCTTGCCGTCCCGGATGTTCGACATTTTCAGGTATGGTACTCCTTCAGGAGTCGACGGCTCTGAAAGACCATACTGTGAGCGCCGAACCAACTTTCCGAAGGGAACAACCTTCCAGCCCGCAATAATATTTGCGATGTAGCTCATCCTCCCACCTCCTCTCCCGCTGGGTTGGTTGAGGGTTTGGTGCTGCCCGTCGGCTTCACGGCTTCGATTTCCTTCGCGAGGGATTCGAGGGCTTTGACGTCCTCGGCATCGGCGGCGAGGCGTTCGGTTTCGCGGCGACGGCCGTCGAATTCCTCGTAGCGTTCGCCGACGATTTCCTTCATCCGCGCATGGCTCATGCGGCCCGGGCCTTGGAGGACGGGGCGTTCGTTGAACTCCAGCATGCGGTCCACGTTGCTGCGCCAGTAGTCGAGATCGAGTTGCTTGCCGGATTTGACTCGCAGTTCGGCCTGTTCGAGGAAAATGACGGTGAGGCGGTTGAGGGTGTCCACCTCGTCGGCGTTGAGGTAGTTCTTGGCGACAAGGATGTCGTGCTTGCGGACGCGGGAGCCGCTCCAGGTCATGAGGTTCATGTTCGGCTGGGAGGGATCGGCCCGCTGAACGACGATTTCCGCCGCGGTGTGGCGGGTGACCGCGAAGAGCATCTTGTTCTGGATCTCGGCGAAGAAGCGGCCGGACTCCGCTGGGTCGTCCTTGTAGTCCCGGCTGAGGGCGAGCAGGTCGCGGACTTTTTGATAAAAGCGCTGCTCGGAGGCGCGGATTTCCCGGATGCGGGCCAGCAGTTCGTCGAAGTGGTCCCAGCCGCCTTGCGGGTGCTTGAGCCGCTCGTCGTTCATGACGAAGCCCTTGACGAGGTATTCGGAAAGATGGGTGGTGGCCCACTGGCGGAACTCCGTGCCGCGGGGCGAGCGCACCCGGTAGCCGACGGCGAGGATCATCTCCAGCCGGTAGAGCTTGGTGCGGTAATTCTTGCCATCGGCGGCAGTGATTAAGGATTCCTTAACCACTGAATCCGCGTCCAACTCCCTCTCCTTGAGAATGTTGCGGATGTGGATGTTGATGTTGGGCGTGGTGGTCTGGAAAAGCTCGGCCGTTTCGGCCTGGGTCAGCCAGACGGTTCCCCCGTCCACGCGAAGGGCGAAATCCGGACGTCCCTTGCGGCCGGGGTAGAGGATGAGCTGGGGATCTGGCTGGTCCATGCGGGTCAGAGTCCGAGTTCCTTGAGGTAGCCGTCCATTTTCGCCCGGACGGCGGTGAGTTGGGATTCGAGGGTGGCGATTTCCTGTTTCACCGCGCCGAGGTCGATCTCGGCCTCCTCCTCGAAGGTGTCGACGTAGCGCGGAATGTTGAGGTTGAAGTCGTTGTCGGCGAGTTCCTGCGGGGTGGCGCGGTAGGCGTATTTCTCGACGGTTTGGAAGGACTTGTAGGTGGAGACGATTTTGTTGACGTGCTCGTCGGTGAGGACGTTCTGGTTTTTCGCCTCCTTGAACTCGCGGGAGGCGTCGATGAAAAGCACGTCGCCGTGGGTTTTGCCCTTGTTGAAGAGCAGGATGGCGGCGGGGATGCCGGTGCCGAAGAAGAGGTTGGCGGGCAGACCAATGACGGCTTCGAGCAGGTTTTCCTCGATCATGCGTTGGCGGATGCGGCCCTCGGCGGCACCGCGGAAGAGGACGCCGTGCGGGACGATCACCCCGACGCGGCCCGCGCCCTCGCGGGCGGTCTCGATCATGTGGGTGATGAAGGCCCAGTCGCCCTTCGACTTCGGTGGCAGGCCGCGATGGTAGCGGTGAAAAGGATCGGCGGAGGCTTCGTCGTAGCCCCACTTGTCCAGCGAGAAGGGCGGATTGGCGGCGAGGATGTCGAACTTCATCAGGAGGTCACCCTCGATGAGACGCGGGTTTCTCAGGACATCACCCCACTCGATGCGGAAATTGTCCATGCCGTGCAGGAACATGTTCATGCGGCAGAGGGCGTGGGTGGTGCCGTTCATTTCCTGGCCGAAGAGCGCGAAGTCGCGCTTGTCCGCCTGACGGCCGACCTTGATGAGCAGCGAGCCGGATCCACAGGTGAGATCGCAGATCGTGTCGCCCTTCTTCGGCGCGAGCAGCATGGCGAGAAGCTTGGAAACCTGGCCGGGAGTGTAGAATTCGCCGGCCTTTTTGCCGGCATCCGAGGCGAAGCGCTCCAACAGGTATTCATAGACGTTGCCGATGACGTCCTCCTCGCCCACGACGGAGGGACGGAGATCGAGTTTCGGAGATGCAAAGTCCTCCAGCAACATTTTGAGGCGGGCGTTGCGGTCGCGGGTCTGGCCGAGCTTGGACTCGGAGTTGAAATCGACCTCGCGGAAGACGCCTTCGAGTTTCGCCTTGTTGGCCTCCTCGATGCCGGCCAGCGCGATATTCATGCGCTCGCCGATGTCGGTTTTGTCGCGCAGGGCGTGGATGGAGTAGAAATCGCAGCCTTCGGGAAGCTGGAAACGCTCCCGGGACAGGCGGCGGGCCACTTTGGCTTCGTCGCCCTTGTATTCCTTGAGGTAGGCGTCGCGGTGGTCGCGCCAGACGTCGGTGACGTATTTCCAGAACAGCATCACGAGGATGTAGTTCCGGTAGTTCTCGGCATCGACGACACCGCGGAAGGTGTCGCAGGCGCGCCAGGCGACGTCGTTGATTTCGGATTGGTTTATGCGTGGCATTGAATGGGGGATATGAGGGATGTTTGGACGATCAAGCCGAGGCTGTGGGTGATGAGTTGCTGTCGTTTTGCCGCGAGGGCTGCGATCAATTGTTGTTCTTCCAAGGCGAGTTGGGCAAGCTGGGCTATTTTTTCCTGGGTTTCGAGCGGGGGAATCGGAACCTTCAAATCGCGAAGAACGGCAATGGAAAGGGTGGAAACGTAGGTGCCCCGCGCGTGCGACTGCAGGTGGTTCTGGGTTGCGGGGAGATTGATGTAGGCGTGCAGGTATTCGGGCAGCACCGCGAAGTCGGGGCGGACCCGGATGACGAAAAACTGGCTGCCGGCGACCGCATCCATTTCACCGGTGACCCGGGCGGCGGTCATGCGGGAGCCGCGATTTGGCAGTAGAATATCGCCGGGTTGGATCCGATGGCGGTCGTCCGTGACGAGATCCGGATCAATGGGGTGGATGTCGGCGATGGAGATTTCGCCGGTTTCCGAAATGTCGCCAATCCGCAACAAGTGCGGCCCTCCCTCGACGGTTCGGAGAGCTGCGCCAGCCCCACGCAGGGTAAGGCCGGTGGACAAGTCAGCGAGCGAGTCGAGGGAGAGTTCCATATTCGGATTACACGGATTACGCTGCGAGGTAGGCCTGCTGATAGAGGGCCTTCAGGTCTTCCGCCTCGGCCTTCCGAGCGGCGGCGTCGAGTTCGATACGCACATGCACGTAGGCGTGCCTGGGGCGGCATTCGTCGTATCGTGCCATGTCGAAGTAAGCGAGATCCTGTTCGAGATTCTCGGTTTCTCCGATCTGCACAGGCACGATCTGCAACGGGTTCAGTTCATCGCAAATCACGTACACTCCGGGCAGTTCCCAGATCGCCGTTCCGTAAGGAAACACGAGGTAGGGATAGGTTTTTCCGGATTTGCCAATCCAGTGGTAGATCGGCGGGGCCGCGGATGCGGGCTGGCTGGTTTTCATGGTGTCGGGTGTGTTTGGTTGGTTTGGTAAGGGGCGGGAGCTTTCCCCTTGTTTCCGCTTCCGATTTCGCGAAACTACCAACCTCCTGCAGTTGTCGCTCCGGTCCTTCGGAGTCCTCTGTGCGGCCCTGTCTGAGTCTCAGGCAGGGCCATTTTTGAGTGCTCGTTGGTATTTATGGATCATCCGGGTGCGAAATGCAAACTATTTTTGCTGCACACATCATATTTGTGCAATTCGATCCGAGGTGTCCGATTCCACGCTGTGCCCGAATTTGCTACCTGATCATCACAACGGCTCTCTCGGACAGGTGAATAGAAGGACAAACCGGTAGCCGGGTGTTGGATTCCAGTGGGATGAGGAAAGCGCTTTGAGAGGGGGAGCCCCTGACAGCCTGCCGTCCCCGGGCGACCGGAAACATGTTTCCGGCGGGGAAAGGCGGGGTTCGGGGAAGCTCGGGACCCGGCTCCAAGCGATCCCGCAGTCCCATGGATGCGGCGCAGTTTGATCGACGCCCGGTTTTTTGCGAGCGGGCGGGTTTGGAATCATGGGGCGTTGCGGGACCTCCCGCAGAGATGGGAGCGGGCCACGGAGTGAAGCGTCGTGCCCGCGGGGGAAGGGGCTTCTTCCCTAGGAAAAGGAACAGAGAAAAGAGGAGGCACCAGAGGTCGAACCGTGGATCTGGCGGAAAACCTTCAGCGTCACCTTCAAGACCTGCGAAACCCGATTTTCGTGGCCAGGTGTCGCTTCCCGACGGGTGGAGACTGGGGAGGAGGAGGTGGGATTTCTCCCATTTTTCGATCGATTGACCGGGAAAAATTCCGATCTTGGCGGAAACGCTATTATTAAATTTAATAATAATAGAGAAGGCTAAACTCCAAAAAACCATGAATGGGTACGAAAAAAGGTATTGATTTGCTGGATACGATCAGCCATAATTTCCACATGACCTCCGACCCATCGATCCCCTCAGCCGACGCACTCCGTGTCGGCAAGGTGGCGTGTTGCCGCAATTCGAGCGGCTGGTGGGTCTATTATCCCGCCGAGCGTGGCGGCAAGCCCGTGCGTGGACGCAAGCGCTTTGGCACCGAGGCTGCGGCCCGGGCTTTTGCCACGGAGATTGCCCGGGAGATTGATCGGAGTGGAGAGAGTGCCGTAATCCTGCCTCGGGAAGTCCGGCAGGCGTATCGGAAATACCGCGAGTATGCCCACAAATTCGCGGCCAAAGGAGTCGGAATTCCCCCATTTGAAGCGTTGGTCAGCCAGGCTCTGGAAGCCATGGCGGCGGAAATCATTCCCACCGAACTCACTGTAGCAGAGGGCGTGGAGCAATTTTTGGAGTCCCGGAAAGCGTCCATGTCCCCTGCGGGATACCGTGGTCTGCTGTCCCGGCTGCGCCGGTTTTCCCGCGATCATGGAGACCGGGTAATGCGTATGCTGACCGGCCCTCAAATCGACGAGTGGTTGTCCGGGCTCGCGCGTCAACGCAAACCGAAAGGGGAGAATGGATCGGCGGGCCTGTATGGTCTCTCGGCCCACGCAATCAACCATTACCGCGCCGCGCTCGCCACGTTTTTCGGCCACGCCGCGAAGGTCGGGTGGATTCCGGCGAATCCCGTCAAAACCGTCAAACGAGTGCAAGCGGATGCTCCGGAAGTTCTCAAGCCCGAACAGGCGGAAGCCGTCATGTGGACCGCTTATCGCCAGGATCCAAGGGTTCTGCCGGTTCTCGCGCTGCAGATGTTTGGCGGGCTGCGCATCGCCGAGGCCGCCCAAATCAATCTGTCCACCGTGGTTTCGCCGGAATCCGTTTCTTTTGAGATCACAACGACGGCAGGAAAAGCCCGCAAGGTCCCCGTCAACGACGCGCTGACATCATGGCTTGCCGTCTCAGAGCCGCAGTCTGGCATCGCTTGGAGCGGCTCGACGGAATCCCTGCGCAAGCGGATTTCAAATGTTCTCATCGACTCCGGAGTGCGACCGAATGCCGAGTCGCCGCGGATCACCTGTCTGCGTTACCGCCTCCAGATGACCGGCAGCCTCGACCAGGTGGTTGCCGAGACCGGGGCCCGGTATGCATTGCTCGAACACCTTACCTCCATCCCCGTTACCTCCGGGGATGTGAATCAATACTACAACCTCAAACCAACGCGCGGCCGGTGAAATGCCCTCATCGACCCCTGGAACATGTATCAACCCACCAATCATGATTTCAATCCGTAAGGGACCCGAGTCCATCGCGCCCAACTCATTGAGTTGTCGGAACGCCGCACCATGCACATGCCGACGATGAGTCATTAGCCAGGACAAACCGTGAGAACCCCCACGTACTGTGGGCATTCCGCCGGATCGGGTAACCTGCCGATCCGGATTTTTTTTGCCCGGGTGCCACGTGCGCCGGGCAATGCCCCGAAAACCAGAAAACCACAACAACCAACCAAGAATACAACACCCGATGAATACCGAAAACGAACACACCGAGCAAATCCGCAAAGCCCAGGCCAAGTTGGATGCCGCATCATTGAGACTGCAAGCCGCGCGGATCCGCAACACTGTCAAAAACTACCGCCGTCAGGCCAATGCTCCCATCAACTCCGAACAGAAGGAAGTTTGTGACAGCATGGTCGCTCTTTCCGAGGCCCGCGCAGACGAATTGGAAGCCCGTGCCGAGCTGCTGCTCGCCGAAGCCGGCATCTGAAAAGACCCAACCAAGAATCCCACAACCAGCCCAACCATGAAACGCAATCCCACACTCCCTGACCAACCTCCCTGCGTAGAAACCTGCAACAGCGGTCGCACTAACATGAACGGCAAACCCGTAATTTTCCGCGATGCGAAAACGATCATCAATGTCGGCAATACGGCGTTTCGGGAAAAACTGTTGTGCGACGGCATCATTTACAATCCCGGTGATGCCTGTGCCTACAGTTGCTCCTATTGTTACGTCGGCGCCATGATGCGCTATCAGGCTCCGCCGCTCCTGAAATCCCATGAGGCGCAGAGCGGAGTGGCACGGCGCTTTGACGAGGTGGTCATCCGCCGCCGGTCCGTGATTGAACTCCTGCGGTCGCAGTTGCTGGACGGCATGGGGAGACGGCGCTATCCGGACCAGGACGACAACCGGGTCGTGTTCGGTTCGACGACGGTTGATGTCGCCGCGAATCTGGAACTGTTGAGGGAAACCGCCGAGGCGTGCAAGCTGATCCTCGACAATACCGCATGGCAGATCCGGCTCCTTTCCAAGAGCCACCTGCTGCACAAGCTGGTGGCGGATGGCATGATCCCCGAACGCCATCAGCAACGGATGATCTTCGGGTTTTCCACCGGCACGTTGGATGACCGTTTGGCCAAAGCCTGCGAGGCCGGCACGGCGCGGGTTTCCAAGCGAATCGAATCACTGCACTGGCTGCAGGATCAGGGGTGCCGCACGTTCGGGATGCTCTGTCCGAGCCTGCCGCAGGACGACTATGATCGGTTCTCCCGGGAACTTTGTTCCGCGATCCGCGCTGACCGATGTGAGCACGTTTGGGCGGAGCCGATCAATGTGAGGGGTGAGTCGCTCACCAAAACCCTGAACGCCCTCCGCACCGCGGGACTCACGGAGGAGGCGGCACGTCTCGCCGCGGTTTCCGGTCCCGGCCACCGCCGCGCCTGGGAAAAGTATGCGCGGGAAACATTCCTGGCCCATGCGAGGAACATCCCGCCCTCGAAACTCCGTTATCTGCAATATGTCGATCGAGGCACCGCCACCTGGTGGGCGGCCCACCGCCACGAAGGCGCGGTGTTGCTTGGAAAGTCTGCCCAATCCGAAGGGCTCACGGCAGAGGGGCATGAAAGCTGATTTGCAAACTGCGAGGAGACACAACCATGCCGAAGAAATCGCCCCATGTGGACAAGCCGGATGTGGCAAGATTCCGGAGTGTGAAATGCGCGCCGTTTCCCATCCACGCGCTGCCTCCGGTCTTGAGGGAGATGGTTTGCTCAGTCGCGGATGGGCATGGCCTGCCCGTGGTGATGCCTGCCGCCATCGCCTTGGCCATGGTGTCCGCGGCCCTGGGTAAAGGCCTGAGAATCGCCAGCGGCAGAGGGAGAAAAACAATGGGCAATCTCTTCGTTTTGCTGTCGGCCGCGTCGGGAAGCGGGAAGAGTGTCGCCATGGGTATCATGCGCCGGCCTCTCGACATTATTCAAGTCCACCTGAAGACATTCACCGGTGTCCATGCGGATGGAAACCCGCAGCAAACAAACCCACCCAAAGGTTTTGAAGGATCCGGAGGTTTTGAAGGTTTGTTTTCATCTTCCGAAGATGAAAAGCCGCGGCAGATCATTTGCTCGGATACCACGGGGCCGGCATTGGAGAAACTGCTCGCGGAGAATCATGAGACCATCCTGAATACCAGCACCGAAGCAGGAAAGCTACTGGATGAGGCTTCCCGGGCGAACAGTCCCTTGGGGCAGGTGTTGCTCAAAGGCTTCTCGGGAGATCCGGTCGAAGTCCATCGACTGAATCGCAAGCCGGTCATACTGCAGGAACCCTGTGTTTCCGTATGCTGGCTTTGCCAACCCCATCGGCTTGAAACGTTTTTGTCCAGTGACCGTCTGATGGAGGATGGGTTGCTCGCCCGCTTTTGCGTGGCACACAGCCACGCGGGCATGGTTTTCGTGAATGATCATGAAACCACAATTCCTGTGTGCGTCATTGACAGCTATGAAGCCATGATCAGCAGTCTTTTTGACGCCTACGGCCATCGGACCGAGGAGGGCATGACCGTGCAACCGGATCACGAAGCCCAAAGGATCATGAAATCCTATCACAACCGTTGCGCGAACCGCTGGCATTCGGATTCGGGCAGATTGCAATCCTGCATCGCCCGCTGGACGGAACAAACGTGGAAAATGGCGCTGGTGCTTCATGCCGCCAAACATGCGGCCGAATCCCATCGATTCGAAGTGGATGGGCAGACCGCTGAATGTGCGGTTGCGCGGCAGGAATGGTTCGCCGGACAACAATTGGAACTTGTCGGCGGAGGAGCATCGAAATCCTCAGATCGAATCGAACGGCTCTGCGGGTTGTTGCGCGAAGCTCCGGGGCGCGAACTGACATTGAGGTCACTTCGGAACTCCCACGGTTTCCCCCGCGATGAAGTGATCCGCCTGGCGATGTCGGCTCCATCGCAATTGGAACTTCAAAACCGTCAAAACCCGCGAGGAGGCCCCATATCCTCCGTGTTGGTTCTAATCGAGTCCTCCTCAATACACCTGAGTAACACCACATCCTCATGAGGACCAAGACTCCCAAACTCGCCTAATCTTCAAACGTTAACCAGCTTGTGAGACTGACCTCAGACACCGACATGCCCCCGATGATCGCGCCGGGAACAGTGCCTGCTGCCTCCCGCCAGACCGGCAACATGACCCACACCGCCGCCGATGCGCGATCCCATCACTGCATTGCTTCAGTCGCCCCATGATCAGTATGCGGCGATTTCCCGCAGGGGATTTGAATCGTCCTGTGCATTTCCTCTGATAAACGTCTCAAATCCGTTCGCATTTTTCTTGCCGTGGATTCTTTAATTCGTCACCAATTTGATCGTAGCCACTATGAACTTTCCCTCCCGGGTTCAACAGATGGTCCGAAACTCCCTTTTGATGGCCATCTTCATCGGGGGGCGGGTCTTTGCGCAAGCGCCTGAGTCGCAGCAACTCGTCCATTTTAGCGGGGGGTGGAATCTGGTCTCACTACAGGTGGGCGGAGCGATTTCTCCCGATGCGTTGAAGGCTTCTCTATCCAATCCGGCCCGCCTCAAACAGATTTGGGGATTCGAGCCATCAGGATTCCCTAACATTCCCGGCCGTTGGAGTGTTTTCAAATCCGAGGTGCCTCCGGGTTTTGTGAACGATCTCACCTCTCTGGTTCCTGGCCGGGCCTATTGGATGGAGTTTTCCCAAGCGGCGGATCTCACCCTTCATGGCATTCCATGGTCTGGTGATCTT
This sequence comes from Luteolibacter sp., assembly GCA_036824745.1. Taxonomy (GTDB): domain Bacteria; phylum Verrucomicrobiota; class Verrucomicrobiia; order Verrucomicrobiales; family Akkermansiaceae; genus Luteolibacter. Next base: position 14,178 of record DAISZP010000003.1, on the reverse strand, counting down.
TATCTCACGCCAGGCTGGAACCTCATCGGATTTTCCGGTCTCGATCTGGCAGAAAACGAATCCCAGGAGTTGTCGGCGGCATTTGGCTCAGGTTTCTCGAAGGTCCAGCAGGTTTGGACACATGAAAACGATACAAAATTGTTCCGCGGCTACGATCCTGGAGCGATTCCCGCACTGAAAGACCTGGCAGTGGTCCGCCCGGGGATGGGTTATTGGGTTTACGCCAATGAATCGTTCACGATTGCTCCCGGACCCTACGTCATTCTGCCGGGAGATGCCGATGCCTCTCCACTCGAACCCGAGGTGGATTTCAATGCCGCCCAGTTTCCAACCCTGACAAACCCCGCGGATTATGCCGGTTCACTGATCCGGAAAGTTCGTCCCGGCAGTGAGGATGTGGCATTGGATCTCAACGGAAACGGGATCATCGACAGCATCTTTACCCAGAATACCTTGAAATTCGACGTCGGCGTGGATCGCAAGGTGGTGACCGTGGGGAATCGTGGTGCGGGCATCACGAACTGGGTGCTCTCCAATTCGATTCCATGGCTGTTCACGGTCCCCATTGATGAGCGGCTCTATCCGAACAATGCGGGACGGCCGAAAACCGCTTCCGGTGTGGTTTCCACCGAGCGCGACGCCATCACCCTCTACGCGGACACCCGCGGCCTGCTACCTGGCCTCCAGGTGGGGACCATCACCCTGTATGTGGGCAATCTGGCCCGCACCATCACGGTGAAACTCGACGTCCCGGGCTCCGATGGCGATTGGAAGGGAATCGCCACCACCCAGCGGGTCAACGGCAAGGACATCCCGATCGGAGCCGTGGACATGGGAATCAACCTGTTCATGGACTCCGCATCCGTTACTGAGAAGGGATTCCGGGCCATTCTCAACAAGGACAACTCGCTGCTTTTCCCTCGGGATGTTTTCATGAACGGGGTTTTCTATTCAGGAAACGATTTTTCCCTCACCACCAATTTCGAAATGCCGAAGGGTGACCGGAACTCGCCTCCGTTCGACACCTTCCAGAAACCCTCGAATTTCAATTCCCTGACGCCCGCCCAACAAGCGCGTGCGGACTATGACGAAAACGGTGACGGAAAACTCGATGTCTCCAATCCCTTTCCCTTCCCGATCCGCCGGGAGGTCACCCTGCTCGGTAGTCGGACGACGCCGAACCGCATGGAAGGCAGCTACGTGGAGTCCATCACGGGCATCCTTCCGTCGGGACAGCCAATCTTCGTGGAGGGCACGTTCTACCTCAACCGCCAAACATTCGGTCCCACGAAGCGGAGCATTTTCAACCAGTCAACCACCGGAAATCCCATCCTCATCGGCAGCACCAGTGGCCAACTCTACCGCGAAACGACCATCAACGTGCCGAGCGCGGTGAGCGTCCAGGGAATCACCCTGACACTGAACGTCACCTTTCCGGATCCCACCAAGCTCACCATCACCCTGATCGGACCCGGGCCCAATGGAAAAACTGTCGTCATCCACAATGGAGGTTCCACCCTACCCACGAGCGTGAACCTTGCGGACTACAACGGCCTTCTCGGTTCTGGAAACTGGAAGCTGCGTGTCACCTGGCTGCCTACCGGAGAGCGGGGATACTTCACCAACTGGGGTCTGAATATCCAAGGGCTCGCAACCTACAGCATCACTGGAAAAATCAAGGGAGACACCAACGGCGACTCCGTCACGGAGAATCTCCCGGGCACTCATCTGGTCATTTCGGGCAGCAACCTTCTTCGAGAGGCCGATACCGACGCCAATGGGGTGTTCACGATCCCGAACCTGACGGAGAACAATTACACGTTGTCCATTTCCCGCCCGGGATTTGAAACACGGTTGGTGAACGTTTCCCTGAACAACTCCAACCTCTACGTGGGCCAAGGCGGCGCTGTCGCCGCTTCCGGCGCACCGGACGATCCACTGATTCTGACGCCGGTGAGTGTTTCCGCTCCCGAACTGCGCGCCGGGCCGTTTGTGGGGCAGGCTCCGCTCCATGTGACTTTCACGGCTCTGGTTCCTCTCTCGAATCTCGCCTCTTTGGGAACCATCACCAGCGCCTCGTGGAACTTCGGCGACGGATCTCCCGCAGTTTTGGACACTGCGTCTTCCAGTGACGAAATCACCCAGACCACCGCCAAGCACATTTACACCCAGCCCGGCGTGTATGCCGCCACCCTCACGCTGAATGGTTCCGGTGGCAGCTTGCCGGTCACGAGTTCGCAGATTCTCGTGCATCGTATTACACCGGACTCCGCGCCTGGCGCCCCCGGAATCCAATGCGTCGCCGCCGGATTCGTCGGGGCCTTCGCCGCACCTTTCAATACTGGAAATGTGATCGAAAAAACGACAACGCCAACCGGTGCGATTATCTATCAAGAATCAAGGCGCGATGTGGCGTCTTTCGACATCGACCGCAGTCCGGCAATGACTCAGGCCAACTTTTCTGATTTCCACCCGAATGAAGAAGACTCGGACTTCGGCGATCCCGGCAAGCTGGTCTATGTCTCCGGAGATGGCAGTGTGAGCACGCCGTTTCTGAATCGCTCGTTCGCCGAACTCACGGCCAACGAGCAGGCAGATGCCGCAGGAGACATTTCACCCGGAACCTATTCACTCTACGTGCCACAAGTCGCAAGCGGCACACCAGTGCCTGAGAGATTTCGCATGGTGCCTACGCTTGGTGCCTCGGTCTTCGGAACCGGGCAACCCAGAGTGGGAGACTTCGTCATCCAGCTCGGACGCATCGAAAACTGACACGCCCCCTATTTTACCACATTGCCATCCAAATCCTCATCCCTCCCTATCATGCAACCTCACTTTATTCGTCGGCTTTCAGCGGTCGCCTCTCTTGTGCTGTTTGCCCAAGCGGCATTCGGTCAGACCGCTCCCACCTTGATTCCGTTTCAGGGGCGACTGACCAACCAGCTGGGAGTTCCCTACGAAAACGGGCAATACACTCTGACCTTCAATCTTTATTCCCAAGCCGTGGGAGGCAGCACGGTATGGACCGAGCGCCATGAGAAGGTCGGGGTGGTGAACGGGATGGTGAACGTCTTCCTAGGGTCCATCAATTCCTTCCCGCAGTGGCTCCCCGGCAGCAACCCGCCGGTGTCTCCCTTCGCCGGCACGAAGTATCTGGGAATCACCGTAGATGCTGATGCGAACCCGGCTACGGCGGATCCCGAGATGGTCCCAAGAACCATGTTGGTGCCCGCTTTCTTTGCGCAGAACTCCGGGCAGTTGGCGGGATTCGATTGGAGTTCAATCCTGCAGGGCGGGACGAATAATCCGCAGACAGGGACTATCAGGGCCGACAAACTGACACCAGCAAGTATTACCAGTGCCCAGATTGCTCCATCATCCGTCGCTACAGACCGTCTGGCGGATGGCGCGGTAACGACCGACAAACTTGCAGACAATTCCATTTCTTCATCAGACCTTGCCGCGGCAGTGCGAGAAGCACTGATTCCGCCGGGAACCATCCTTCCCTATGGCGGGACGACGGCACCCTCAGGCTTCTTGATGTGTGCCGGCCAGTTATTTCCAAAAACAACATATCCTGCACTTTCTTCGGTTTTGAATAATGCGTTTGGAGGCGATTCAACTAACTTTCGGGTGCCGGATTTGAGAGGTCAGTTCTTACGCGGCACTGATGACCCAGATGGGCCCGGGACCCAGTTCGCCGCTGCGGGACGGGATCCGAACGTATCTGCGGCTGATAGACCGGCTATGGCTATTGGCGGAAATAGTGGGAATAATATCGGAAGCGTGCAAGGAGACGTGTTTCAGCAGCACCGCCATATGACAGTCGTGCCTGATGTGAACAACACAGGTCAGCCTCTCGCATCTGCCGAGTGGGCAATCGCAAATAGGGCTGCTGCTCGCGTCTACACGGATAGGGATGACTATTACCTTTACGGAAATACAAATGATCCAAGTGTCGGGAAAACATCGACGGTTGGCGGTTCTGAAACCCGCCCCAAAAACGCGTACGTCAACTACATCATCAAATACTGATGAAACTTACGCCCAAAGTTGCGACCTTGGTCCTTGTTCTTGTTCAACAAGCAACGGCGACGCCAGCACGCTTCTTCGGTTGGCCCGCGGAAGTATTTCAAGGTGATGCCGTCGTTTTCACCTTCCGCAACGACAATCCTGATTCAGACGCAGTCCGCCTCGACCAACTCGTTGGCTGGCGATGGGACTTCAATGGCGATGGCGTTTGGGATGAAGAGAAGTTCGTGGGTGACTCAGATCCCAACACCGGACTCGCAATTACCGCCCAGGCGATCAACACCACATGGTATGCGACCTACGACGAGGTGCAGGCAGTCAATGGAGTGCAGAAAATCACGCCCCGACTTCAGGTCAGGAGAGTGGGGGATGGTGATTACGTGTTGCCGCCGCAGATCGGCGTGACCGAGAATGTGATCGGTCCAGCGGGAGTGGCTCCGGATCCGGATACCCAGATCGCGGTGAAAAGCCGGTCGGTCGGTGATGCCAACATCACAGTGAATTTTTCCAGCAATCCGCGTTTGGCTCAGCCGGGTGAGACAATCCGCTTCTATTCAAATGTCAAATTCGCTGTGGGCAAGACAGGGACCATTCAGGCCTATGCCTGGGATTTCGATGGCAATGGAAGCATCGACAGCATCGCCGCAAACCCCACGGCAACCTACAGCAGCAATGGCGCCTACACAGTCAAGCTTTCGGTGACCTACACGCTGAGCGGAAGCAGCACGGTCATCACGTCCCAGGTGGAGTCGAAGACCGACTACATCCGCATCCAGTCCGTTCCGGAATCGCTCCAGCTCGGCAGGGCCTATCGGCGCGGATTCCCGGCAACATTGAGCTGGGAGGACATTATCCAGTCCTACAGCGCTCTGGGAGCCGGCAACAACCGCTACGTGTACTACAACCATTTAGAGAACTCGTTCTTCAACCTCCAAGGGCAGATGGTCCAGCCGGTTGACCGCACTCCAGCCCGCAAGAGAGAGATGGCAGAAACCCTGAACGAACTCCTGCAAGGTCAGCTTCTCATTGCCAACCAGCGCTTGGTGGAGGCCTTGCGGATCAAATACCCGAGACTGTCCACCAACATCGACCCGAACGACGCAAACCAGCGACTCAATCCTCCAGCCGGAGCGCGCACGGAGACAGCCGCGATTGACCAGGCACTCCTCGATTACCAACTCCCTCTCTACTACACCGGCACTGCTCTACAGCTCTACGGGACCGACATCCTGCGGGTAAAAGCCGCCGATGGTGCCGAACCCTATCCGCAGTTCCCCCAGTACCTGACCTTCCTCGATTCATCGCTCAGCCAAACTCCGATTCCGATCAAGAACGAATACTGGCAGCTCACCACCGCGTTCGAGCGCATGGGGCTTGGCCGGGTAGAAAAAGCGAAGAAGCTCTACCGGCTAAGTGCCCAAGACAGCACCGCATTGGCGGAGGCAAAATCCGAGGCAAAGACCGCAGGACTTCACAGTTACCTCGGCATGGCAGTCCTCGCCGCAGGCCAGGAAGAACGGGATTACCAACAGAACGAAGGCAACACGCTGCTCGCCAACATGAAGAATGCCCGGGACTTGTTCGAGCGCATCAATGCCGGACTCAATCCTCTTGGCAACGACGGCAGCTTCATCCCGAACGAAAGCTTTGCCGCCACCTATCAGGACGCACAAGAGGCCATTGCCGATGCTCGGGAATCAGAAATCAATGCCCGGCAGGAAGACCGAACCTGGGAGCAATACCAAGCCTCGCTCAGGGATGAGCAACTCGCCCAAAGGAACAACTACATCACACCACTGAAAAACCTCACTAGCATTGACCCCGCCCTGTACAACGATCTGCGCACGGTAGATGATCAGCGGGACTATCGGGCGGCGGTTCAAGGGCGTGTTGAAGCAATTCTAAAAGACTACCCAAACGCAAATCCAGCGATCGCAGGCGAGCTGGGGTCGAATGTTATTGGCGTTCTTGATGCGCAGCAGGCTACACAGCAGGCGTTGAACGATCTTGGTTCACTGTTCGAAAAGATTGAAATCGTCAAGTGGAGCAATAAGCAAATTGAGAATATTGATCTTTCAACAAACGCTGCGCTTCTCGCATCAGATGTTTTGCTGGGACTGGCCCAAGCGCAATTTTCTCAGACCAATGGCACATCAAATAGCACAATGAATTGGTTGGGAGCAGCTTCATTCTCTCTATCAAAACAGATGGAGAGAGCCGCATCAGTCTTCCAGAGAGCGCGAGTTGCAGACATCCAGCTGGAGTCGGAGATTAGAAATTCTCTGCTTCAACAGGCTAATCTGGGGATTGCGATTGACAGATCAAGAAACCAACTTTCCCAAGCCCAACTCGCCCTCGACAACCAGCTCTCCCGGATGGACCGCCTGATCGAGGACCTCGCCCACACCCGCGAGACTGCGGCGGATCTCTACTTCCAGGATCCCTCTTTCAAGGTCGTTGTTTCCAACGCCATGCGCCGTGCCGATGGCGAACTCGATTACGCCATCGACCGCCTCTTCCGCATGGCAAAGACACTCGAATACGAATGGACCGAGGCCTACCAGAATCCGCTCGTCATTCCCGTGAACAGCCAGGAACCGGCGAGCCTTGAGAACCCGCTCTTCGACAAGTTCACCAAGACCGACTCCCTCTTTTTCATCCGCACCGCCGATGAGGCCAAGGACTATCTGGACGCACTCAAGGCCTGGGACAGCAAGCTGCGGCGCATCAATGTCACCAGCGTGCGTGGCCCCAATCACAGCGGGCCGATTTCCGCAGAGCCGATCTCGATGAGGGAAACGATTCTCAACCTCAAGCCGGATGCCACCCGTGGATACACCTTGGATCAGAGCATCCGGGACTTCCGCAACTATCTGGAGACCAAGCGAAAGGCGAACTTTTTCAATTCAGTGAATCCCTCGCTCGAAATTCCCTTCGCCACCACCATCGAAGACAACCGGTTCTTCCCCGCCACCGGCAGCCGCTGGAACATGCGGGTGAACAGCATCGCCGTCGATGTGTATGCGGAGTCCGGCTTCAGCAACAAGCAGGTAGCGGAAATCGACTTCATCCAGAGTGGCGTCGTCAGCTTGCGCCGTTACTGGGCGAATCCACCAACGGCCGACGACCTGACGCGTCTGACTTTCAACGTGGACAACATCAACCGCACCGCGTTCTCCGTGGCGTTTCCAGCACGGATCAACGGAGCTACCGGTGGACGGCCACCTGCGGAGTTCGACAATCTCGGCCTGGCTAATCGTCCGATCGCCGCCACCAACTGGATCCTCAGGATCAACACGGACAACCCCACCAACCAGGCCATCGACTTCAGCAAGATCAAGGACATCGTGATCCGCTACACCTACACCTATGGAAACCCACCCGAGTTTCCGAACTTCTAACGAATTTGATCCCGCGCCCGCCATGAAGCGACTCATCATCCCTTTGATTGCCACCTGTGGCTTCGCCTCAGCCAAGCTCCCCGAGCTGGACACCATCTATTACGGCCAAGTGCGCCACAATACGAACCAAGCGTTGATCCCGATCGCAACGGACCAGATCATGGTGATCGCACGCTTGAACGGCGTGACCATCGCCACCGCCGCCGTGCCACCCGGGGCCTCGGCGTTCGTGCTCAAGGTCCCCATGGACGACGGCCTGTCTCCACGTCTGGTGGGAACCGCACGTTTCGGCGAGCGGGTGCGTCTTTTCCTGCGGAGCAATACGCTGAATTCGGAGTTTGAAACCACGGAGTCAGCCGGTGCGGGTGGTCTGCTGGTGGCTACCGGGAAGGGTGATGTGATCGCAACAAACTTGTCTGTCACCTCCAGCCTTGACGGAGGAGTCCGGGGAATGGCGTCGTTTTTGGCGAGCTATGGTTTGCCGACAGGTTCCGGATCCGCGGATCCGGATGGCGACGGTGCCACCAACGCAGAGGAATATGCCGCGGGAACGAACCCGACGAGCGGTTCGGAAGTCTTCCGCATCATCGATGTGACCAAGGCCTCCGGAAACAATTTCATCAAGTTCGGCCCCATCCGCCCGAGCCGGCTCTATCGAATCTGGTGCTCGGAGAATCTTGGAGGCTCCGGTTGGTCGAGCATCGGGCAGGTTACTCCGGGTGTAACGGACGATTATTTCCTGTTCGGACATCCCACACCGTCTTCGAGCAAGCTGTTCTACAAATTGGAGGTCACGGCTCCTTGAACCCACCCTTTCGAGATCCGATCATGTTCCGAGCGGTTTCCATTTTGTTTCTTTGCGTGTGTTGTCTGTCGCCGAAGGTTTACTCACAGCCTGCGGCCCAACAGGCCATCAGCTTGGAATTAGGATGGAATCTGGTTTCCATCCAAGTTGGTTCCTCGCTCACCCCGGCGGCGTTCCAAGCCACTCTCCAGCATCCGGATCGGCTGGTCGAAGTCTGGGGTTATGAATCGAGCGGAAATCCGTCAGTGCCGGGTGTGTGGAAGGTCCACCGCTTCCAGAATGCAGCGCCGGGTTTTCCCAATGAGCTTACCTCTATCCAGCCGTGCAAGGGTTATTGGATGAAAGTCGCAACCGGGCGAACCGTGGCCACCCTCTCAGGCACGCCGTGGGATGGTGCCGTCTCCATCCGCAAAGGCTGGAACCTCGTCGGTTTTCCCGGCCTCGCGATAAACACCGACGAGATTCAGGAACTCTCGGCCGTCTTCGGACTGTCATTTGACCGGATCCAGCAAATGTGGGGATTCGATGCCTCATCGAGCCGCTTCCTCGGCTACGACACATCGGCGATTCCACAGCTCAAGGAACTGACGGCCATTTCACCCGGCATGGGGTATTGGGTTTACAGCATTTCGGATTCGGATCTGAATCTATCACCCAGTCCTTTCGTCGCCCTCCCGGCGGACAGCGACTCGTCACCGCCGCAAGCGGCCCAACTCTACACCGGAACGAATCCCAAGTATCTCGGTAAGCAGGTGCGCCTCCGTGCCGCGGATGGTTCGGACACCCCATACGACCTAAACAACAACGGCATCCTGGACGATGTGGAGACCCAGGATACCATCCTGTTTGAAGTCGCCTCCGAGGCCATCCCCATCACGATTGGGAACAAGGGTTCCGGCATCCTCACTTGGTCACTGGAGAATGCCACGCCGTGGATCTACACCGCGCCCGCAGATCCGCGGACTTGGCCGGCCGGTGTCACCACCAGACCGAAACTTGCGAGCGGCACGGTCTCCTCGGAGAAGGACACCTTGACTCTCTACGCCGACCGCACGGGAATGTCTCCCGGTAGGAAACCCGGAGATGCAGTCACGCTCTGGGTCGGTGGTCAGGCCCGCGTCATCCAGCTCTTGATTGACGTTCCGGAAATCGACGGCGACTGGATCGGCTCCGCCACCACCACGAGGGTGGGTGGCAAGGAGGTTTCACTGGGAGAGGTGCGGCTGGCTCTCAATGCCTTCCGTCCGACAAATGGAGGTGGGGGAGCTTTCCGCGCGGTGCTGAACCGTGAAAAGGCCATCCTGTTTCCTCGGGATGTGTACATGGACGGCATCTTCTTCAGTGGCAGCCAGTTCAAGCTGACCACGAATTTCGAAATGCCCCCGGGCGACCGGAACGCGCCTCCTTACAATACCTTCCAGCATACCACCCCGGCCGACTTCCCGGGTGATCCTTCCGCAGTCAAGAAAGCCGCCCGCGGTGACAAGGACTGGAATGGCGACGGCAAGGTGGACGTGATGAATCCGTTTCCATTTGGTATCCGTCGGGAAATCACCCTGATCGGGACACGGACCACTCCAAACCGCCTTGAGGGCACCTACATCGAGGCCATCCGGGGCATGTTGCCACCGATCACGTCGAATGCCCTGCCGACCGACCTGAATCAGTTTCTCGGCAACTCCTTCCTCTCCACCAGCCAGCCGGTCTTCATCGAGGGAACTTTCGTCCTTCAGCGGCAGACCTTCACCCCATCGCAGCGCAGCATCGTCAACACCACGGTCGAGCCCGGCGTCACCGTGGGTGGCAGTTCTTCCGGCAGCCGGACGGAAACGATCAACGTGACCAGCAGCGGCAATGTGAATGGCACCATTACGATCAACGTGAACCTTGATCTCGGTCAGGTGGATCCCGCGTTGATTCGTGTCGCGGTGGTTTCGCCGAGTGGCAACACCTACACGCTCCACGACTATGAAGAATCCTTTGCTGGCCAGTACGTTCTGCCGAGCGGCACCTTCGCGGGTGAAGGAGTCGGTGGAAACTGGCAGTTGGTGATCGAGTGGGACAATACCTCCGGCGAGCGCGCCACCTTGGAGAGTTGGGGGCTGAAAATCGAGGCGGCTTCCACACACTCGGCCAGTGGTCGCATCGTTCAGCAGGGCGGCACCACCCCGATTCCCAACGCGTCGATCACGCTCGAAGGAGGCATCACCACCTTCACCACGGTCTCCGCGGCGGATGGAACCTTCGAGTTTCCCGAACTCACGGAAAACGACTACAGCCTGGTGATCAATGCACCGGGCTATCAGCCCACCACCTACACCTTTTTCATCGGCGAACAGGATCTGACACTCGACGACATCGCGCTTTCCCTGCCCAATCCTCCGATCACCACACCCACCATCAAGGGGCCGTTGGTTCCTCTGGGATATGAACCCTTCCATGTGGACTTCCAGGTCCTCCTGCCGCTTGGATATGGGGCCACCCAGATCAGTTGGAATTTCGGCGATGGCAGCGCTCCGATCTCCGGCCCGCTTTCCGGGGAAGTGACGCTCCCGGATCAATCGAAGATGCCGCTGATCGCGCCCTCGCACCGCTACCTTGCCGCGGGCAGTTTCACGCCGACCGCGACCTTGTCCGGAGGAAGCCTTTCGTCGCCACTCACCGTGAGCTTCAACCAAGCCGTCCATGTCCAGCGCCGGACTCCGGACCTGGCGGTCAACGCGGCACCCACCCAGATGCACTCGGTCATTCAAATGGGAAGTGTCGCCGCGCGCATGGATGCAGGTGCCAATACGATTGCCTCCGCACCTTTCTCGCTCGCCAATCCACAGACGGTCTTCACAGAAGGGGCCACCACCGTGAACATGAACTCGGCCACGGTCTATCAGGAGAGCCAGTGGGACAGCGCCACCTTCGATCTCGATCGCTTTCCCTTCGGCACATCCAACTGGACGTTCTCCCGGGACATGGAAGATTCGGATTACGGGAAATCCGGTGCCATCAATTCCGGAGGACAGGTGTTTATCTTCTACAACACCAGCGCCACGGACAATGGTACCACTTTGACCGACGAGAAGTGGGATGCACGCGGATGGGGCACGACGCCCCAGGTCCCACCACCTCCTTCATCCCTGCCCGCACTTCCGACAGGCGATCTCTATCAATCGGACGGAATCTACGCGCCCTTCACTCCGGCCAACACCAACCGCCCCGAGCGCCTGAGAATGTCCGTTACCCTGGGTGGCGCGGTGCTGGGAACCCTGCCGTCGCCGATGGGTGACGTGCTTCTCCTGCCCGGACGCACGCTCCGATAACTCTTCCATTTCCACTTTCAACCATCCTCTCGCCCATGAATCCAAGCTCCCTGAAATCCCTCCTGAAACTGCTTCCGCTCGCCGTATGGACCATGGCCGCTCCATGGGCCTCCGCGGCGGATAGCCCGCTTGTCATTCCTTTCCAAGGGCAGGTCACGAACCAGCAGAACCAACTTGTAGCAACCGGGCAATATTCGATCATCTTCAACCTCTACGATGTTGCCGTGGGCGGACAGCCGCTCTGGACGGAACGCCACAGCAAGGTGGGGGTCACCAATGGCATGGTGAATGTGTTTCTCGGCAGCATCACCTCGCTGGCTCAGGTCGATTTCAGTCAGACGAGGTATCTGGGAATCACGATCGATGTGGACGACAAGCCCACCACCGCCGATCCGGAGATGATTCCGCGGCAGATGATCATTCCGGCGTTTCATGCAAAAAGAGCAGACAATTCCACCAAGCTTGTTGGACAAGACTGGTCTGCGTTCTTTGTGGATAGTTCGGGAAGCCAGACAAACGATACGACTAATGGTTACATGAACGGGGCCAAACTAAAACCAAGTTCCGTTACCACTACCCAGATTGCCGTGGGAGCGGTGCAGACGTCAACGATTCAGGACTCGTCAGTCACATCTTCAAAGATTGCGGACAATTCGATCACCGCTGCAGATCTCTCCAGCGAGTTACAACAAGCCAGCATAATTCCGGCGGGAAGCATTTTTCCATTTGCGGGACCGGCATCAAATATTCCAAGTGGATGGAGGCTTTGTGATGGGTCAGCGCTGAAAAGCGCTGATTACCCCGGTGTCTATTCTGTCATTGGTATAGCATGGGGAAATGGAACCACTTCTCCGACAGGAGCACAAAGTCCGTTTCAACCAGGAGTTACAGATTTCAACCTTCCCGACTTGAGAGGAATGTTCCTTAGAGGGCTGAATGGTAGTCGCAACGACAGTTTTGCGGATTCCATTGCCGCCCGGGTTTTGGGTAGTAATCAAGCCAGCAAAGTCGGCTCCCATACTCACGGTGCTGGCACTGCAAATCCAAACGGTACTCTTACAGCGCGAGTAACTGCTAACGACAACGGGAATGTTCACGCTGACCACCGGGACCTTCCTGGATGGGTATCGAACTACTGGGTTAGTGATGGATCGCCAATAACCTCATTCTACACCGTGTCATCCCCAGCACCGAAGGGGGCGGTCGTGGTTGGCGACACTAGTGTCAATGGAAGCTCAAACTCTGAAACGGTTCCGTCAAACGCGGCGGTAAATTACATTATCAAGCTCTGATCATGAGTTTTCGGATTGCAAATTTAGCTTTGATTCTCGCGAGTGGGGTGGCTTGCGCTCAATCTTTGCATTTTTTAGCCCGCCCCTACGACGTAGCCGAAGGCGATGCGGTGGTGTTCTCCTATCTGGAGTCCATCAGCACCGTCAAACTCACCGACATCAAGTCATGGAAGTGGGACTTCGATGGAGACGGCACATGGGAGTTCCAGAAGACTGTGGGCCTTGCTGGCGTCACTGCGGACCAAATCACCACCACCTGGTCTTCCGCCACATTCAGCACGGCCAAAGGCTCAGGAACCAACGACTATCGGAACTACACTCCGAAGCTCCAGATCACCAAACAGGACAACACGGTCATTAACGTTACCGGAATCACTGAGGACGTGATCGGCTTTGATGGTGTGGCCGATCCTACCGTTACAGTGCGCAAGAAGGGCATCGCGGACGACAACATCAGCGTGAGCTTCTCCGCCAATCCGCGCCTTGCGAGGGCGATGGTCGGAACGCCGACCGATCCCAACAAGACCCGGGAGATCCGGCTTTATGCCGAGGTTTCATTCGGAACAGGCGTCGTTGGAGCCGTGACGAACATCCAATGGGATCTCGATGGCGATGGCACATTCACCGACGCGAGCGGCGACTCGGTCGTGGCGGGTGTGAATCCCAATCCCAACCCAGGCCTTGTCTTCAACTTCTCCGCGCCACCCGCGAACAACCGGAACCGTTACGATACCAGCATCAAGGTCTTCTACACCATCAATGGAACGGCTCCGTCCACCTCACCCATCGTTCTGACCAAGAAAGACTTCATAGTCATCGAAGACGTGCCCAAGTCACTTTCGATGGGGCGTGCGTATCGTCAGGGATTTCCCGAGCGGTATGGCTGGGACGACATCGTCCAGACCTATCAGGCAGCCGACGGCATGGGCAACAACAACGTTTATTTCAACCATTTCGAAAACGCCTACTTCGACCGCCAGTCCGATCTGGCCGGATCGCTTAGCGGAACTCCCTTGGCGAACGCCCGACAGGGAATGGCGGAGACCGTGAACGAGATGCTGCAAGGTCAGGCGATGCGCGGATTCCAAGGAATGATCGACGCCCTGCGAATGCGCTATCCCCGGATCACCACGGTGGAGAATGGCAGGCTTCCGGCTCCGGTCGGCGCACGTGAGGAGACGGCCGCGTTGGAAGCGGCCGCGTTGGATTTCCAGCAGGCATTGCAATATGCCGCCTACGCTTCACGTGCCTATGGTGCCGACATCCTCCGGGCCGGACCGGACGCGTCCAAAGCACCACCTTATCCCCAGTTTCCCAACTCTCTGACCTACTAC
>DAISZP010000360.1:0-5872 GCA_036824745.1 Luteolibacter sp. | reverse complement strand
ACCATCAACAGCGCCATCACCGCAGGCTCGCGCAAGCTCGTCATCGGCCCGGCCACCACCGACAACAACACGGTCATCCTCAACGCCGCGAACTCCTACTCCGGCAACACCGAGGTGAACACCGGCACCGTCCAGATTGGAAACAACACGGGCTTGGGAACCAGCGCCGCCTTTCTGGGCAACGGCGGCCCGTCCTACGCGAATCTCAACGCCTCACTGCTGCTCAATGCCAGCGGACTCACCGTGTCCAACGCCATCACCACCAACAAGGCGGATACGGGTGGCGGACTCGGCTCCGGCACGCGGACCATCGGCGGCAATTTCACCTCGGGTTCCTCCACCTTCTCCGGAGCCATCTCATTGAACGGCGGCGCAGTTCTCACCGCTGGCAACGGCGGCAGCGTAACCTTTTCCGGCGTCATTCAGGACGGCTCGGACACCGGCAGCGTTTCCCGCGACATCACGGTGACCGGCAGCGGTGCCACCGTCGTTCTATCAGGAAACAACACCTACACCGGCAAGACATCGATCACTGGCGGCGCCACCCTTTCGATCAACGCGGACAGCCGCCTAGGCACGGCCCCGGGATCCGCCGTCGCCGATCAGCTCACCCTCAACAACGGCACCCTGCGCGTCACCGCGGCCGCTCAAACACTCAACGCCAACCGCGGCATCACCCTCGGTGCCTCCGGCGGCACCATCGACACTTCCACGATCTCCGGCTCCGCCATCACCACCACGATCGGCGGAGTGATCGCCGGAAACGGACCGATCACCCTGAAGTCCACCGGAAACATGTCCGCCAACGGCGGCAGTGATGGAGGACTTGGCATCAAGCTCAACCAGGCGTCCAACACCTTCACCGGAGACGTCACCATCACTTCAGGCCTGGTTTCCTATGCGGCCAACGGCTCGTTCGGAAATTCGTCTAACAAGATCATCCTCAACGGCGGCGGCCTGCTGGACCCCAACACCAACATCGCGCTTTCCCGCGACATCCAGGTCCTCGCCGGCGGAGGTACCTTCCGCACCTGGGGCAGCAACAACGTCACCTGGTCAGGTGCCATCACCGGCTCCGGCAACATCAACCGCACGGATGGAGGCACGCTCACGCTTTCCGGCAACCTCTCCGGCTACTCCGGCACCTTCAACAACCAAGGCGGAACCACCAAATTCATCACGGGAGCGAACGCACTCGGCGGTACCCTCACCATTTCCGGCGGTGGAGAGGTTTCCATCGAAAACTCCGGGACCAACACCTATTCGGCGGTCAATCTAAATGCCGCCACCCTGCGCGTCAAAAGCAACAACAACGCCCTCGGCTCCGCCACGGTCGCGGTCGGCGGCAATGCCACCTTCGCATCCCAAAGCGGCTCCTCAGCGCTCACGCTGGCCAACAATTTCACCATCTCCGGCACCAACACCCTCTCGCTCGATGCCGGATACTCGAACATAACCCTCAACGGCAGCATCACCGGCTCCGGCACCAAGGTCCGCACTTCTTCATCCGGCACCCTGACCCTGGGCGGCATCGTGAACATGGGGTCGACCGCACTCGGAAACGTGGGAGTCGAAAGCAACGGCACGATGACCCTGGCCTCGTCCGCCACCGTCACCGCCGGCACAGTTTACAACTCCAACACCGGCATTCTCAATCTCAGCGGAGCCACCGTAAACACCGGCACCCTGAGCCAATCGGCAAACGGAGCGATCAACCTCAACTCCGGCACCCTCACAGCCGCCCTCGTTTCCCTCAACAACACCAGCGGAGTCTTCACCATCAGCGGAGGCACGCTCAACACCCAGTATCTCAATATCGGTAACGCCTCCAACACCTCCGGACGCATCCTCCAGACGGGAGGCACCGTCAACGTCACCTCAGGAGGCACCGGTTTTCGCATCGGCCACTGGAACAACGGAGCCGCCGCCTCCAGCAGCTACAATCTATCAGGAGGCATCCTCGACGCCACCGGTCTTTCCGGAAACACCGGCTCCGCACAGTTGGTCAACATCGGCTGGGACGGGCAAGGCGACATGACCGTCGGCGGCGGCGCGGGCTCGGCCACGCTCAAAGCCCACGGTATCCAGCTCGACGCCAACGGCAATGGCGGCGGCTCTGCCCCCAGCACCGGCAACATGACGCTCACCATCTCCGCCAACGGCATCGTGGAAGTCGGTGCGGGAAATATCGGCCAGGCGTCCACCTCGGACAACATCATCCTCAACGGCGGCACGCTCCGCGCCACCGCGAACTCCACGTGGGGGGCCACCATGACGGCCAACACCTCCACCACCAGCACACTCGAAGCCAACAGCGGCGTCACCGTCAACGCCAGCCAGGCCATCTCCGGAGCCGGAGCGCTGATCAAGGGCGGCGCGGGCACCGTCACCCTCTCCGGAACCAACACCTTCGCCGGCGGACTCACCATCAGCGCGGGCACTTTGAAACTCGGTTCCGCTACCGGCATACCGGATGCGAAATCCGTCACCGTTTCCTCAGGAGCGACCTTTGACTTCAGCGGACAAGGCAACAGCACCACGAGAAACTTCGCATTCACCATCGCAGGCACCGGCGTCGGCGGAAACGGTGCGATGATCAACTCCGGCGCGGCCATTTACGGCAACTCCAGCATCTCCTCCATCACCCTGGCTGACAACACCAGCGTCGGCGGCACCGGCCGCTGGGACATCGGCGACGGCACAGTGGGCAGGACCTTCAATGGCGGAGGATTCACTCTCACCAAAGTCGGCTCAAACCAGATCGTCTTCCGCCCGGAGACCGTCACCAACCTCGCCGGCGTCGTCGTCACCAACGGCATCTTCAGCTACGAGAGCTTCAGCCGCACCACCGCGGCCACCGCCACCTTGACCAACACGGTGAGCGGCGGCACCCTGGCCTCCTATGGCACGCTCAGCTTCAACATGCCCCTCGTCTTCTCTGGTGGCGGCATGGACAATCTGAGCGGCACCTCCACATGGACCGGCACCGTGGCGTTGAACTCCAACACCACCATCACCGCCTCCAATCCGATCGATCTCCAGGGTGTCGTATCCGGCAGCGGTGTCCTGACCAAGCTCGGCGGCAGCACACTCACTCTAACAGGCACCACCAACTCCTACACCGGCGGCACCGCCGTCAACGCCGGCACCTTGATCGCCTCCTCCGTGGCGGACGCGGGCGGTAGCATCGGCTCATACACCTCTGGAGGAAACGGCTACCTAGGCATCGCCAACGGGGCCACCTTCCGATACACCGGTACCGGCACCGAAAGCACCGCCCGATACCTGTGGATTGATACCGGCAGCGGCGGCACTATCGAAGTCACCAACGCCGCCGGAAACCTGACCTTCACCGGCACCGGCGGCAACATCAACAAGGCATTCGCCAAAACCGGCGCGGGGACCCTGCGGATTGAAGACGCCATCACCACCGGAGCCACCGTTTCCATCAACGGAGGAAACCTGATCCTCGCCGGGGCCAATACCTACACCGGCGGCACCACCGTCACCTCCGGCACGCTGAAGGCCGGCATCGCCTCCGTCGCCAATACCTCCGGTGCCTTTGGAAACAACTCGGCCATCACCATGGCCAACACCGCCGGAGCCATCCTCGACATCACCGGTTTCAACACCCAGATCGGCTCCATCACCGGCGGCGGCGCCACCGGTGGCAACGTCACCCTCGGAGCCGCCACCCTCACCGTGGGCGGAGACAATACCAGCCCCGCCGCCTACGCGGGCATCATCAGCGGCACCGGCGGCGTCACCAAGATCGGCAGCGGCACTCAGATCTTTTCTGGCGCGGGCACCTGGTCCGGCACCACCACCGTCAGCGCCGGCACCCTCGAAGTGCAGGCGAAAAGCGGTGACGTCACCTACTCCGTCGCCCAGGGAGCCACCCTCCGGATCGGCTACAGCACCGGCGGCGGATACTCTCCCGGCATGACGCTCAATGGCAACGGTGTCTCGGACGCCGCCGGGCTCTATCTGAAACGCGGCATCACCTATCAGAGCAACGGCGGCCTCCTCATCCAGACCGCGCCCACCACCATCCGCACCTACGGCAGCGGTGGAAACGCCGGCCTTCAGGGCTTCGATGTGAACTCCGCTTATTTCCTCAAGACCACCGCCGCCGCATCCGGCTCCGTGGTGGACTCCACCGTCAATGTTTACACCGGATCCTACGGCTACCGGCTCCAGGCGGACTCCGGCTCTAACAACGCCACCGGAGACCTCACCATCAACGGCGTGATATCAGGCAGCGGATCCGCCCAGGTATCCGGCGAGGCCATCGCCACAGGACTACACAAATTCGGCAACGGCAGCCTCAAGCTCACCGGAGCGAGCACTTTCGCCGCAGGCACCAGCATCAACGACGGCGCCGTCATTCTATCAGGCGGAGACAACCGCCTGCCCGTAGCCACCACCGTGGCCTTGGGAAATGGTTCCGCCAGCGGCAAGCTCATCCTCGGAGACAGCTCCGGCGCGGTGAACCAAACCATCGCCGGCCTGCGCACCAACGGCAGCGGCACATCAAACGCCGTGGTCGGCGGCAACGCCTCCGTTTCCACACTCACCATCAACAACAGCAGCACCGTCTCCTACTCCGGAAAACTCGGCGGGGCTGGAACTTACGAAAACAACCTCGGCCTCAATAAATCCGGTGTCGGAACCCTCAATCTCAGCGGTGCCAGCACCTACACCGGCCCCACCTCCGTCACAGACGGTCGCATGAACGTCAACGGATCCGTCACCAGTGACACCACCGTGGACACGGGAGCCATCCTCGGCGGTGACGGCAGCATCACCGGTGCCGTTTCCCTCAGCGGCACCCTGCTCCCCGGCCAGGGCGGCTCCACCGACCGCTCCCTCACCATCAACGGCAACGTCACCACCAACGCCGGATCCATTCTGTCCTTCACCGTCACCAGCATGGCCAGCCACGACCAGCTCATCATCGGGGGCGGCAGCAGCATCGGACTGAACAACGCCGACCTCGTCGTCGATTTTGACAACTCCCTCACCTTCACCGAACTCGGCGCGGGCGAGGGCGACGACTTCCTCGCCCAGCTCGATTCCTTCACCGGCACCGGCTCGTGGTTCAAGCTCATCAGCGGCACCACCACCGGCATGTTCGCCAACGTCACCGACACCATGTCCGCCGGAGACCTCTCCTACTTCGGACTCAGCGGCACCCAATACACCGTCAACATCGAAGGCCAGACCTTCTGGGTCGCCCAAGGCTCCACCTACCTCGTCGCCATCCCCGAGCCCCGCGCCGCGCTCATCGGCTCCATCGGCCTGCTCATGCTCCTGCGCCGTCGCCGGCACTAACGGGAAATCTCCGTTTCCCATCATTTCCGCGGTTGGCGGATCGCAAAGCCGGGTTTATCCTGCCTCCGTGGCCGTCGATCCGTCCAACTCCCCTTCGCCGATCCTTCTGGAGGGAAAACTCCTGCTCGCGGACCCTTCCCTGCGCGATGGCACCTTCAACAAATCCGTCATCCTGCTGACCAATCACACCCCGGTGGACGGCGCATACGGTCTCATCCTCAACCACCCCACCGGCCGCGTCGTCGGCGATCTGCTGCCTGCCGACCAGTTCGCCTCACTCAGCAAACTCGCCGTACACGATGGCGGGCCCGTTTCACGCGACCAGCTCACGTTTTCCTCCTTCTGGTGGAGTCGGAAACTCGGCCTGCGCTGGGCCATGCGCCTCTCCGCCGACGATGCCGTGCAGCACGCCCACAAGCCCGGCCGCATCGTCCGCGCCTTCATCGGCTACTCCGGCTGGAGCCCGGGCCAGCTTGAAAACGAACTGCGCCGCCAGTCCTGGTTCCCCATCAATCCCCTGCCGGACCTCCTCGGCAGC
>DAISZP010000359.1:0-5873 GCA_036824745.1 Luteolibacter sp. | reverse complement strand
ACCGGCTTTTCGTCTATTGATTTTCAACGAAATACGGCTTAATCCCGTGCCATTCTGGTCAGACCTACCATCTGTGAGAAGTAGGACATCGTCGTTTCGCCGCCGTAGCTCTGCCAGTTCGTGTTGGTGGTGAAACTCACCGCTGTATTGAACGCGAGCGCCGGGCTCAACGCGGGCAGGCCCTGCGGGTTGAGCGGCAGCAGGTGTTGCATGCGCAGGATGGCGTAGGTGAAAAGCACGCCGACGGCGCTGAAAACCAGCATCGCGAGGGTGTAGGCCTTCCAATCCTGTTCCTGGTCCCCATCCACGCCCATCAGCTTGTAGGACAGCCGTTCCACCGGGCGGATCACCGGATCCAGCCAGGTCTTTCCGTGGGGATCGAGCACCTTCGTCAGATAGATGCCGATGGGTTTGGTGATCGCGGCGAGGATGCCGACGAAGAGCGCGAATTGCAGCCAGTCGTTCGTGTGCATGGTCGTGGATCAGAATTTTTCCGGATGAAGCATGGCCACGGTGAGGTAGCCGATGAGCAGGAGGGCGATGACGCCGATGACGATGGTTTCCATGGAACGGAGTTTGTTAGAGCGATTCGCAACAACGGACGTAAAGCGCCCCGAGCATGAAGAAGGCGAAAGTCACGGCGATGAAAACGAGGTCGGTCATGGTGGTGCGGGCAGGTGGAACCATCCTGCCACCGCATTCCGGACCGGACAGTAAAAGGCCGGCTCGTTGGCGTTAAAATCGCGTTAAAACGCGGCGATTACTCCGGTTTTCGGTCGCGCCACTTCTTCTTCCACTCAGGTTCCTTGGGCTTGTAAGTGGACTTCGGAAGTTCGTCATCGAATTCTGATCGCTGGCCGATTCCACGCATGAGCGCGCTGATTTCCTTCGCTTCCTCCAGGAGTTTCAACATCCGCTCAGGAGAAAGTCCCGGATCCTTGAGCGCGGCCTTCACCGCGGCATCGCGCCTTTGAAGCACAGTGGCGGCGAGCAGTGCCAGCGCGTGTTCCGCAGCAAGCATGCCATCCATCGGAGCGCCTTCCAGCGCCACCTCCTGGCTGAGCGAAAGTCGGTCCGCCTCGGGCAGGCCGCTGAGAAACGCATTCACCGCCGCCGCCGACCCCGGGTCGGGCCCGGCTACGAGGATTCGTTCTAACAATGGAATCCCTTCCAGCCAGCGGGTGGCGTCGTGCAGAGTCTCGAACTGCTCGCCTAACAAATGCTGCGCGCCCGCCGAAGTCAGCGCGAGGTGGCACATGAAAGCCACGATCCGGTGCATCGGTGTGGGCTCGACCGGCCCGGTTTCCTCGGGTTTCGCCTGCTCGCGCTGGGGGCGCTGCGGTTTGGCCTTCAGTTTGGCAATCGCCTGCCGGAGTTCGCCGGACGAGGTCTGGAGATAGGTGGCCACCACGTTGATCTGGTTTTCCCGCGCGGCGAAATCCGTGACCAGCGAAAGCATCTCGGCGCACTCGGTAAGAGCGGCGGCTTTCCCGGTGGCGCTCTCTAACAATCCCGCGGCACGGGTTTTCTCCAGCTTGTAATCGAAGAACTCGCGCGCGTCCGCCAGCAGTTGGCGGAACGCCTCCACACCATGATTCTTGAGAAACGTGTCCGGATCATCGCCCTCAGGCATCGTCACGACGCGCACGGAAAGGCCTTCCTGCACAAGTTCGCGGAAGGCCCGCTCCGTGGCCGCCTGGCCCGCCTTGTCGGCGTCATAACAGATCACCACGTGGTTCGTGTAGCGGCGCAGCAGTTTCGCATGCTCACGGGTGCAAGCCGTGCCCAGCGGCGCGACTGCATGCTCCACACCGGCTTCGTGGCAGGAGATCACGTCGAGCTGGCCCTCGCAGAGCAGCACCGATTTCTCCTTGAGGATCGGTTTCTTCGCGCGGTCCAGGGCGAACAACACGCGGGATTTCAGGAACAGGGCGGTCTCCGGCGAGTTGACATACTTGCCGCTGTTAGGATCCACCTTGAGCTGCCGGCCGCTGTAGCCGATCACATCGCCGATCTCGTTGCGAATGGGAAACAACAAGCGGTCACGGAAACGGACGCGCAGACCCGACCTCGGGTTTCCTTCCTCTCGCAGGTAACAGATTCCCGAGGCATCCAGCTCGCGACCGGTGAATTTGCGCGAACGCGCCCAGTCGAGAAACACATTCGGGTTTTCCGGCATCCATCCGATCGACCACTTCACCGCCATTTCCTTCCCGAAGCCGCGGGACTTCAGATAGTCCCTCGCGTGCGCCGCGTCCGGCGACTTGAGCAGGAGGTTGTGGAAAAACTCGGTCGCCTCGCGGTGCAAATCGAGCAGGCGGCCCTTGCTCCGCCGGCGTTGGTCCGCCTCCGGATCGTCCTCCTCCTCGCGGATCTGGATGCCGGAGCGCTGGGCGAGTTTCCGCACCGCGTCCATGAAGGGCAGGTTTTCGTAATCCCGCACGAAGGTGATCGCGTCACCGCCCTTGCCGCAGCCGAAGCACTTGAAGCTCTGCCGCGCCGGATTGACGTAAAACGACGGCGATTTCTCGTTGTGAAACGGACAGTTCGCCCGGAACTGCGCCCCCGCCCGCTTCAAGGGCACGTAGGAGTTGATCAGATCGACGATGTCCGTCGCGCTGAGAACCTGCTCGATGCTTTCCTTGGGGATCGTGGCCACGTTTTTCCGCTGCGGGGGCGACCATAACGCCGCCACCGGACACGACAACACCCCAGAAACAAAATCCGCCGAAGTGCTTGCCAAGCCCCACTCCGCCGCGTAATTCTCCCGCCCGGCCGCTCCCGTGGCCCTCGAAAAAGCGCGCTTAGCTCAGTGGTAGAGCACATCCTTCACACGGATGGGGTCGCAGGTTCGAACCCTGCAGCGCGCACCATTCCTTCCTCAGGTCGGCGACCCGGTTGTTTCCGAGGATCAAGCCTTGAAAACGCTCACGTGCCCGGCATGCGAAGTATCCGTCTGGTCATCGGAGGGCGGATGAGCGCTTCAACGGTCGGTGGACGTATGGGACATCGGACCGCTCGTCGCCACCTTCGCTGGTGCGGTCTATGCCGGTGCCCCACAGAGTGTAGCCGCCGTCGGGATTCCGCTGATAGAGATACGGCCGGCCGGTGGCGATGTCGCGCGGGATGGAGTCACCCAAGGCATCCAAAGTTTCCGGATACTGGCCTGTCGCCCGTCGCTGCATCTCCAAAGCGGCGGCGATGCGGGTTTGGTCGATGGTGGATTGGCTTCGGATGATTTCCTTCGGCACCCAATCATGGCGTCCGCCATACATTTCGGAATACATGTAATAGAATTTGTCGAATGAGACGTCCGACGGATTCGAATGAGGAAGTTGGATATTATCGACTGGAGATTCGCCCAGATAGAATCCGGTGTCCGGGTCAAAGCGGGTGAACGGCTGATCCATCTGATAATGAATCACCGCGAGATTGTCGGCCATTTGTTGATCGGTGACCGTCGTGATTCCAATTTGGTTGATCGTTTGGTCGATGAACGACTTGGAACGCGAAAAATCCTCCCGGAGTTGTCCTTGGTTTTCCCGATGACGGGTGAGGTAGTCGCTGATCCAGAGTTTCTCCCCTTCGATCAGGCGATGCATGGAGGCCAGAGAACTCGTCTCGCCCATCATCGTTGAAATTCCCAGCAGTTGGGCATCCGTCCACATGCCGAGTTTCATGCCGGCCTGTATGGTCTCGTTCAACTGTGGCTGCAACCAGAACACACCAGGTGCGACCAACATGTCACCATTGCGAATCGTGCTGGAACTCATGATCTGCAAGTCGGACCACGCCCCATCCATGTCGCCCGTGTGCAAGCGAGCCTCTGTCATAACACCCAGCAGGCGTTGGAAAGTCACCGACATGTTGAAGATCTTGATACTGGCCGTGTATGAATCCTTCGTTTCCAGAGCGCTGAAATCCCAAGGGCCTTTGCCGACCGCCTCCCGCCATTGCGCGAGCAGAGCGGAATACCGCCGCGCGTGTTGGAGGAATCCCGCCGCGGCATCCGCCTCCGTCATCGATGCGGGAACGGTCACGCCCATCTTGGCAAGGACCGAGCGGAAACTCAGCACTCCATCCACCCGGCAATCGATGCCTGAAGTCCCCGCCAGACTTCTCATCAGGTTGGAGATTTCCTCAAGCTGTTTCTCAAGCGCCTTCCTCGCCTCCGGATCGTCATCGGTGTAAACTCCAACCAACGGCAAATTCGCCGACGGAATGCCACGGGAGGCTGCGGATTCCAAAGTACCGGATGCCGATGCCGGGCCGCTTCTCAGTTTGCTTTTTGAAAGTGTTGTCCTCTGTTTGGCCAGCGCCACTGCCGTTTGATGCGAGCTTTCCATCAGCCATCGCACGATTGAAATGGGCGTGGCCAAGGCCAGCAGGATGAAGCCCGACCAAGCAAGTTTCCGTTGCCAAGCGGAGAAGCGCTTTTTTCTACCGGGATTCTCCATGCCATCTTAGACACCAGCCGAGCGGCTTTTTTTCTGTTGAATATGAGAGATGACTTTGGAAACTCATCGAAGCGACTGCATGCGGGCGTCAGGCGAAACAGACCGCGCAAATAAGGAGAAACGACACTCTTGTCGTTTCCAATTCTTCGCGCGATTGACGTGGGGACAAGAGTGTCCCCTCACCTTATGCGATTTCCGCGGAGCCGAAATAAGGCACCAGCGCCTCCGGTATCCTGATCGATCCATCCGCCTGCTGGTATTGCTCCAACAGAGCGACGTAAAGCCGCGGCAGGGCGGTGCCGGAGCCGTTGAGGGTGTGCGGGAAGCGGTTCTTTCCTTCCGCGTCCTTGAAGCGGAGCTTCATGCGGCGGGCCTGATAGTCGGTGAAGCACGAGCAGCTCGAAACTTCGAGATACTTGCCGTGGCCGGGGGCCCAGACTTCGATGTCGTAGGTCTTGGCGGACGAGAAACCGATGTCGCCGGTGCAGAGCTCGATGGTGCGGTAGTGCAAACCGAGTTTCTGCAGGATCGACTCCGCGTGGGCGGTTAGATTTTCCAGAACCTCGAAGCCATGGTCCGGGTGGACGATCTGCACGAGCTCCACCTTGTCGAACTGGTGCATGCGGATGATGCCTTTGTTGTCGCGTCCGGCCGAGCCCGCCTCGCGGCGGAAACACGGGGTGTAGGCGGCCATTTTCACCGGCAGGTCCGCTTCGGTTAGAATCGTGTCCCGATAGAGATTGGTCACCGGCACCTCGGCGGTGGGCGCGAGGAAGAGGTTGTTGATGCCATCCTCGCCGGCATCCGTGCCGTACATGTCGTCCTCGAACTTGGGAAGCTGGCCGGTGCCTTCCATGCACTCGCGTTTCACGAGATGCGGCACGTTGACCTCCTCGTAGCCGTTGGCGGTTTGGGTATCCAACAGGAAGTTGATGAGCGCGCGCTCGAGCTTCGCGCCCTTGCCGCGATAGACGACGAAACCCGAACCGGCGACGCGGGTGCCGTCGTCCCAGTTGATCAGGCCGTGTTGCAGCGCGAGCTCGACGTGGTCCTTCGGCGCGGCGATGTCCGGCTTCGCGCCCCACTCGCGGACGACCGGGTTTGCGGTTTCATCCGAGCCGACCGGGCAGGCGTCGTGGGTGAGGTTCGGGATGTTGAGGAGAAGCTGGGTTTGCTCGGCCGAGGCGTCTTCCGCCTTCACGTCGAGCGCGGCGATCTGCTCGTTGATGCCGCGGACCTCGGCTTCGATGGCGGAGGTGTCCTCGCCCTTGGCCTTGAGCTGGCCGATTTGTTTGGAAATGGTTTTCCGCTGGTTCTGGAGGGACTGTTTCTCGGTCTCGGCCTTGCGGCGTGTCTCGTCGCAGGCGAGCACGTCGTCGATGAGCTTCCAGTGGTCGCCGCCACGCTGTTTCAGGC
>DAISZP010000358.1:0-5879 GCA_036824745.1 Luteolibacter sp. | reverse complement strand
AAATACCGGCCTCATAGGCATCGATCCACTCCTGAGGAAGCTCGCGGAACATGCGCTCGCGCTGCGAGTTCCCCTCCCAGAACGGGCGGATCTCCTCCAGGTGGGCGCGCTTCGTTTCCTCATCCACGCGGTAGGGAATCTTCTCGCGGCTATCGAGCATGTGGAGATCGTCCGCGGTGTGGATGCAGATCTCCGGATAGGTGGGCACGGCGGCGGGAGCGGGGCCGCGTTCGCCGACGATCAGTTCGCCCTCGCCGATGTGGAGTTGCTTGGTCTCGAAGATCGTCTTGAACACGAGCGCGCGTTTCATCGGAACGGAGGCTTGCGCGTATTCCGGCGTTTTCGCGGCCCGGGTGACGAGCCGGGCGCGTTCGATGCTGATGCGGGGCGTGGCCGCCAGCGTGGCGGCGCGCAGAGACTGGATGCGGGCGTTCATGATGATGAGTTTCTAACTGCCAACGCGGACCTCGAAGCCCGCCTTGGCAAAACGGGTGCGAATCACCTCAATGCGTTCGGGTGAGGGCGCCTCCACCCCGGACATGCGGTACTCCAAGCCGATGCGCTGGTATTTGCCATCGGCGATCTTGTGGTAGGGAAGAATCGAGATCCGGCGGAAACGGGTGGCTGATAGAAAGTCCGTCATCGCCTCCAGGTTCGCATCGTCGTCATTCGCGCCGGGGATCAGTGGAAAGCGGATCCAGACGGGAACGGCGAGACCGTGGAGCATGGAAAGGTTTTCCAGGATCCGGTTGTTGGAAGCGCCGGTCCAATGACGGTGGGCCTCCGGGTTCATCGCCTTGAGATCGTAGAGAATGAGATCGGCGAGCGATGCGGCCTCCGCGAGTAGCGATGGTTCCACCAGACCGCAGGTGTCGAGAGCGGTGTGGAGTTCTCGTTTCCGGCACGCGGCTAACAGATCCAGCGTGAAGCGGCCTTGGAAGAGCGGCTCGCCTCCGGAAATGGTGACTCCGCCACCGGAGTTGTCGTAGTAGGGAATGTCCCGCTCAAGCTCGCGGATGAGTTCGGAAACCGTGACGTCGCGAGTGTTTCCACCCGTTCCGGCGTGGAGGGCGAAGGCCTCCGGATTGTGGCACCATGCGCAGCGCAGCGGGCAGCCCGTTAGAAAGGCGGTCGAGCGGATCCCGGGGCCGTCGTGGGAGGAAAAGCGCTTGATGTCGAATATCCGGCCGGTCCGGGCGGCTTGCGGCTGGTGTGGAGCGGAAGTGCCCGGCGATGCGCATCCTGCGATGGTAGCGGGGATGACCATGCCGATTTAGATGCCGCATATTTTGCTCCACGGCATCCCCCGGTCAATGATCCTTCGTTTCCTGTGCCAAATTGGCAGCAGGCACTATACGATCCGTCATGGTGTCCTCCTCAAGGCAGCGCCCGCCCACCCGAGAGCTTCCACTGGAGCAGCGGCAGCGTGACCTTCGAGCAGCCCGTCGCGTTCGGATGGACTCCATCCGGGACGTAGGATTGATAGGCAAGAGGTTCGCTGGCTTGAAGGGAAGCCCAATTCGGCTGGTGGTCGATGAGCATGAGACCGCGGTCCATGGCGACCTCGCGGTACATCTGATAGTAGGCGGCGAGATTGGGACGAAGGGTGGCGGACTGGTTGCTGCCGGATGGCGAGTTCCACACGGTGTTCATCGTTTGCAGAATAATCTCCGCCTGAGGATTCTGTTGGAGGATGGCCTCGATCATGGTTTCCAGATTGGCCTTGGCTTGGGCGACGCTGAGCTGCGGCGTGCCATCGCTGTAGAGAAAGGCATCGTTCATCGCGAACTCGATGAACACGGTGTCCGGGTTGTGGTTCAGGACTTTGACCTGGAGCTGGGCCAGTCCTTCGGCGGAGTTCTTGCCGCTGAGGCCACTGTTGATGACGGTGAAGAGCCCGGGATACTTCGTGGAGAGCCAGTATTGCATCTGCCCGACCCACGCGCCACCCGCGGTGAGGCTGGTGCCGTAGACGACAATCTTGCGGGCTTGTCCGGCGGCGAGAAAGGAGATGAAAACCGCGGGCTCGGACTGCAATGCCACGCGAAAAAACCGCCTCGGCCCTACCTGCGGGACGCTGAGCTGGAAGTCCTCGAAGGTTTCCCAAGTGGGTCCGCTGGTGATGCCAAACTGGAGGAGGGACGGCGTGTAGGCGGGCTGGCCGACCTGCAGGTCGAAGATCTCGCCATCGGAATGCAGGTTGAAGTATTCCGGGTGGTATCTAACGGCATTGAGGAAGGAGGAATTCGAAACCAGGGCGTCCAGTCCAAGTTCAAGCTCGCGCAGATCGCTCAGGCCATCGTCATCGCTGTCATCCCCGGCGGCGACGGGTGCGAAGCCGACGGCATCGGCGATCACATAGCCGTTCGCTCCGGTGGTCATGACCGTGACGCTCTGGACTCCGCTGAAGATACCTAACAGGTTCCAGACTCCACCATTGCTGCGCTGGTCCACCTGGATCGTGCGGGTGCCCTTGGCATCGATGACGCGGACCGGAACGTTCGACGCGCGGTTCGTGTAGGCCGTCCAGCGGAGATAGACACGCTGGGCACCTGTGACGGATGCCGGCGGCGTGTAAACGACCTGTTTGCTCCCCTGGCCGGTGTTTCCATCATGCAGGTAATCGCTGCCGATGAAACCCGCGGTGCTGGTGGTGGAGGTCCAAGTGCCGGTGGTGGTGACGCGGGCGGATTCCGTGTTGTCCACGATGGTCACCGGTGATCCCGCGGATGGGGCGCCGAGCGCCTGTCCGGCGGTGATGAGCGCGGGACGGAGTTGCGAGTAACTGACTTGCTGCACGCTGCGGTTGTCCCGGATCGCGAGGTCCGCGGCGATGGCGGCGGATTGCGAGAGGATCATGAACACGGGCTCCATGCGGATGGATCCGAAGGCCATGTGGCTGGCGGAGAGACTCCACGGCACGAGGAGATTGGAGCATTCGCCGGCTTTCGGAACGATGGAGCGATAGGAAACCGGATAGGGATTGGCCACCGTCATCTGGACATCGCCCTCGTTTTTCACCATGCCGTTTTTCACATGGCGCTGCACGTGGTGGGAGTCCATCGCGTAGGCGGCGAGGCCGATCGAATCCGCGGCCACCGCCTCACCGCTGCAATGTTTCTGGTTCATCACGTAGTCCGACACCATGCGGCGCGCCTCGCGCACGTAAAGTTGCCATGGCCAGTTTCCGTTATCGGTGAACTCATCGGCGGGAAGCCCCCACGAGGCGTAGTTGTTCCGGATCGAAACGGGAACCCGGGGATGGTTCTGCAGCGTCCACAGCAAGCCGCGCTGCCAGTTCTCGTGTTGCTTGGCGAGGGCGAGGCGTTGATCATGATTCAGCGTGGTCCAGTTCCATCCGGGACCGTAGTTCTTGCCGATGAAGTCCGTGGAGATGCCGCCGGTGTTGTTGGAATCCGTCTTGCGGTTCGGCATCAGGTCGAGCTTGAAGAAACCGGAGGTCTGCCCGGCCTCGATCGAGCGGAAGAGCAACTCGTAGTCCGCCTCGTTGTATCCCGGTGGCTGGGAAACCATCACCCGGTTCGCGGCCACGTCCGTTAGAACCATGCGGAAACAATAGGCCTGGAGCCGGTTGTCGCCGTCACCATCGGAGCCGCCCGGGCCCGCGTTCACGCCCGGGAGCAATCCGCTCGCCGGGTTGCCCGGTGTCACGTAGGGGTTGATTCCGTCGCGGAGCTGGTTCTTCGTCGCGCGCGCTGACTGGATGCCGTTGTAGTCCTCGCCATAAGTCGCGTTCGCCTCACGACCGACGGTGAAGGAAACCCCCGCGCCGGGGAGCAGGTCGCCCTCGTAGCTGGCATCGATGAACATCTTGCCGGCGAACTCGCGGCCGTCTTCCAAGCGGATGTGGTTGATGCGGCCTGCTGATAGAACCACACCGTCGTCGAGATCCAGCCGCCCGGTGATGACCGGGACGTTTTCCCCGGCGATCATGCCCTGGAAGACCGACTCCGCCACCTTCGGCTCGAAGACCGATGCGACCTGTGTGGTGGCGTTGAAGGCGGGAGCGCCTTGTCCGGACATGCCGAGGTTCTTGGTCTGCCAGTTCCACGCGGAGTCGTTCTGATAGTGGAGGTAAACGCGGTGATAGAACTCCCGGCTCAGGCCGCCGAGGATGGAACTCTCGCCGAGATCCGTCCATCCTAGGCCGCTGGTGGTGAGACCGCCGAGGTGCGGCGTCGGCGAGATGAGGACGACGGAGCGCCCGGACTTCGCGGCCTGAACGGCGGCGATGACACCGCCGGAGGTGCCTCCGTAAACGACGATGTCATAGGAAACCGGAGATGCGGAGACGTGGGCGACGAGAGCTGATAGAAGGAGGAAGCGTTTCAAGGTGATTCGAATTTTAGACAGAGTGAAAAGCGGTGGGTAGTGGCTGATGCTAAGGTTGCAGGACGTTTACACGGAGGAAATTCTTCCCGGCGGGCATCACCACCTGGCGGTTGAAGGTTTCGAGCGTTCCCCACTGGGTGAGGTTTTCAGTGTGCTGCACCTCGAAGATGAGATTCACCGGATCGCTTGCATTCTGCTGGAGCATGACTCCGCCGTTTCCAAGCTCGAGGATTCCATCGGTCGAATAGAGGCCGAACCAATCCGGATGATCCTGAATGCCGGCGATCAACGCCGCATCCGACACGTTCGGATTCAAACCAAGGACGGCCTCCTGCTCGTTTGTCAGCCCATCGTCGTCGCTGTCATTGTCCACCAATGGGGAATAGGGGGTCACATCGGCAAACGAGTCCCCCACCCTGAATTCATCGACCTGCAGCGAACTGCCGTCCTGACCGGCGATGCGCACGCGGTCGAAGTCGAAGTTCGAACCATCGACAGTGGCCGCGGGTGATGACGGGAGTGCTGACAAGATGGGATCGATGAAGACCTCAACGCGGTCGCTTCCATTGTTTCCCCCGCCCTTGGTGAGTTTCAAGACGACCAGATGAGTCGTTCCGAAAACACCTTTCTGGGAGTTGATGACGGCACCGCTCAGATGGTTGGTCAGATAGATCCCCGCGGAGGCCGAGGTGCTCAGGTTGTAGATCGAGAAGATCTGTTGGGTGCCACGGTAGAACGACACGCCCTCGAACTTGTTGTTGGACGCGGGCAGGCGGTAGAGAAACGAAATCCAGACGTTGTTGAGCAACCCGCTGCCGAAGTCCCGGAGGCTCCGGGTGGTGGCGGTGCCCGCGGTGTCCGCCGCCCGGCCGGACGCGTTCAGGATGTTTCCCTGCGAATCGGTGAAGCCCAGCCCGGCGGCGCTCGTGACCGCGGATTCGCCATCCTGGAACCACGCGCCAAGCCATCCGCTCCCTCCGCTCTGGGTGCTGAGGAGCGATGCGGAGGCATAGTCGAATGACTCGCGGGCGATCTGCGCGGCATCACAGGTGCACGAAAGCAGGGCAGCCGCCAGCAAATGACTTGAACGTTTCACGATCATGGAAGGACGGAGATCGGGCAAGCGCCCGGCCCGGTCTCCGATAGAGAACCGGGCCGGAGAATCCAAAATTGGCAGCATCATGGGGCAGTCTCGGTTTTCACACGCAGGAAACCTTTGCCGGTGAGACCATCGGAGGCGTCCAGACGGAAGCGGCGGTATTCATAGGCCGCCGGCAGTCCGCCGGGGCCCGTGGCGGGCGAGGCCTCGCTGACGGCGCTGCTCGGGAACACGAGGTTGAGCGATCCTTCGATCGTGTATTTCACTCCATCCGATGTGGCAGTCAGTGGTGATCCCGAGAAAACGGGGGAACCGTCGGCCTTGCGGACCGCGATGGTGAGTGTGAGTTCCTTCTGTGTGTTGGCGTTGGTGTCTTCGATGGCGGAAACTTGATAGCCGTTGTTTGATCCGCTGGTCGGATCGCCGT
>DAISZP010000357.1:0-5882 GCA_036824745.1 Luteolibacter sp. | reverse complement strand
CGAGGGCAACAATCGCAAGTATGAGGTTGAAGCGACTTGGGAAAGCGGTGACCTCGCCAGCTTCACCCCCGAGATCCAATACCCGGTCGCGGGTTTGAAACCCGGATCCACCTACCGTGCCCGCGTGCGTCATAAGGACAACACCGGCCGCTACTCGCACTGGTCCGCGCCCGTCCAGTTCACCGTCACCGCGCCGGACGTCAGCGTCTGGCAGGACAACCTCATGATCACCGAGATCATGTATCATCCGGCCGCACCGACAGCGGGTGAAATCTCGGCGGGAGGCTCAAGTTTCAAGGACGACTACGAGTTCATCGAGCTTCGCAACATCTCCAACTCGCTCACGCTCGATCTCACTGAACTCCGTTTCACCAAGGGCGCGGACTTTGATTTCAAGAACTCGGCGTTCACCTCTCTCGCTCCGGGAGCATTCGCGATCGTCGTGAAAAACCTCGCCAGCTTCCAGGCCCGCTACGGCATGGGCCTCCCCGTGGCCGGAGTGTGGGACGCCGCCGCCAATCTTTCTAACAGCGGCGAGCAGATCAAACTCTCCTACGGAGCCGGCGTGGCCATCCACGACATCAATCCCACGGAAGCCCGCTACGATCAGGCTCCGTGGCCCACAAGTCCGGATGGAACCGGCCCGTCGCTCACGCTCAAGGACCCCTTCTCCGCACCCAACCACGACGTGGCCACGAACTGGCGCGCGTCCTACATCAACAACGGCTCGCCCGGCACCGTGGACAACGTGGTTACCATCCACCTCGCGAGTCTGAGCCACACCTATGACGGCTTCTCCAAGTCCGCCACCTACACCACCACTCCAGCCGGCGTGGCGGTCGTCCTGACCTACAACGGCTCCGGAACGGCACCTACCGACGGTGGTTCCTACACGGTCATGGCGACCAGTGCGGACCCCTTGTTTGAAGGAAGTTCGTCGGCCACGATGACCATCGCTCCCGCCGCGCAGGCGATCACGTTCTCACCACCGGCGTCGGTTCCTTTCGATGGCAACCCGCTCGCTCTAACAGCCACCGCGGGTTCCGGCCTGCCCGTTTCCTTCGGCCTTGTTTCCGGCCCCGCCACGCTGCTTGGCAATGTGCTGACGCCCACCGGATCCGGTCCGCTTGTCGTTCGCGCCTCGCAAGCAGGAAACGGAAATCATCAGCCCGCGGCGGATGTCGATACCACCATCACCGTCACCTCGGATTACGGAAACTCCGATTGGAAAACCACCCATTTCACGCCCGCCGAACTGCTGGTTCCCGCGGTGTCCGGACCGCTCGCGGATCCCGATGGTGATGGTTTCTCCAACCTCATCGAGTTCTCGATGAACCTCGATCCCAAGGCATCGGACCGCCATCGGGGACTTTGCGTCTATCAGGAAGTCGAAATTTCCGGTCAAACCTACCCGGCCATCACCATTCGCCGCCGGATCGGCTATCCGGGCATGACCAGCATCGTCGAGGCCTCGCTCAACCTCTCATCGTGGAACCATCCGGTCCCTGTCGAAACGGACGACGGCACGGACAACGGCGACGGCACGGAAACCATCCAGTTCCGCAGTCCGCTGCCGCTTTCCTCCCAAAATCGCCAGTGGCTCCGACTCCGGGTCACCGCACCGTGACCACGTAGGGGATGGCCCGACAGGTTGACTTGGGAGCGATTTCAGGCATCTTGCACCGTCTCCTTTTTGCTCATTCCGCCTATTTCATGATGAAAACCCGATCTTTCAGGCGCTCGATCGCCTTGATTCTCGCAGTCTCCACTATTTTCCCCCATCAGCTTTCGGCGGAATCGCTTAGCATCGGCGACCCATCGTTTGAGGGAAACTCGCTCAATGCCGGAGATTGGGCTCATGATCTCAGTCCGGAGTGGACCGGAACCGATGGTTCAACCAGCGGCAACGCCTTCGAAGAGTTCATCACCGGATTCAGCGCCGAGGGCACCGACCACCTCGGCATGGAAGGCGGATACGATGTCTGGCAGGACCTCGGCACCGCCTACCTGCCAAACACCCGCTACACGCTCACCATCGCGGCGGGAAACCGGGCGGGAGCTTCCAGCGAGGGAAATCAAACCCAATACCTCCTCGCGGACAACACCGGGACGGTTTACGCCACCGGCAGCATCGACGCCTTTGCCAATGTCACCGCCGGTGCTTTCGCAGACGCCCCAGCCTTGATCTTCGACACTCCCAGCGATCCCACATCCATCGGCAAGACCATCCGCGTGCTGCTGCGAGCCAGAGGAAACGGCCGCTCCCACTTCGACAACCTGCGCCTTGACGCTTCTCCGCTGAATACGGGAATCGCCACCGTTTCCAACCAAGCCGCCACCTCCATCACCGCATCCGGAGCCACGCTCAACGGGACCGTCACGGACATCGGCGTCGGCGCGCCCACCGTCACCATTTTCTGGGGAAACAACGACGGTGGATTCATCCCCGCGAACTGGGAACAAAGCATCACGCTTTCCGGAACCCAGTCCGGTTCCTTCTCCAACGCGATCACCGGCCTCTCGCCTAACAGCACGTACTTCTTCACCAGCCGAGCCACGAATGCCGGCGGAGATTCATGGGCTCCTACTTCGCTGGAGTTTGAAACACCACCCCTGCCACCCGCGGTTTCCAACAATCCCGCGTCGGCCGTTCTATCGACCACCGCCACTGTCGGCGCGACGGTCACCTCCACCGGCGGTGAAAACCCGGAGGTGAGGATTTATTACGGCACCTCCGACGGAGGAACCAGCACCTCGTCATGGAACTCCTCCATCGTCCTGGGAACCGGTTCCGGAAGCATGAGCGCCCCCGTCAGCGGACTGCTTCCCTCCACCACCTATCATTTCCGCACTCTCGCCACCAACAGCGCCGGACAAGCCTGGGCTTCGCAAACCTCCACATTCGTCACCAGCTCGGCGCTCCTTCCCGTTGTCGAAGTCCGCGATGCCGACGGCATCACCGGAACCACCGCCACCCTCAAGGGAGAGGTCACCGACATCGGAACCGGCACTCCAACCGTCACCCTCTTTTATGGAACGACAGACGGAGGAACCAATCCCGGTTCTTGGACGACCTCCGTTTCACTCGGCTCACAAAGCGGCGACTTCTCGCGGTTCGTCACCGGTCTCAGCCCCGCCACAACCTATTTCTTCCGCTTTCAGGCGACCAACACCTCCGGCACCTCGTGGTCCGCGACCGCCGGCACGTTCACCACCACAGGCCTCGTTCCAAGCACCGCGGTGATCAACGAGTTCCACTACAACCCGCTCGACAACACGAGCTTCGAGGAGTTCATCGAGCTCCACAACCCCGGTGACGCCGCCATCGATCTATCAGGATGGACGCTGTCAGACGCCGTGACCTACACCATCCCCAACGGAACCACGCTGCCCGCGGGCGGCTACGTCGTGATCGCGGAAAACCCGGCGGTTCTCCAATCGAAATTCTCCATCACCGGCGTGCGCGGCCCGTGGACCGGCAAACTCTCGTCATCTGGCGAGAAGATCGTCCTCAAGAACTCGTCCGGCGTCACCCAGGACAGCGTGGATTATTCCGCGGGTTTCCCATGGCCCACCAGCACCGACGGAGCGGGACCATC
Source organism: Luteolibacter sp. (assembly GCA_036824745.1). Lineage (GTDB taxonomy): Bacteria > Verrucomicrobiota > Verrucomicrobiia > Verrucomicrobiales > Akkermansiaceae > Luteolibacter. Next base: position 2,283 of record DAISZP010000357.1, on the reverse strand, counting down.
CGCGGAATTGATCCATCCTTCCCTCGACAACGATCTCGGCGGATCGTGGCGGCCATCCTACAGCACCGGCAGCCCTGCCACCACCTACATCGCCGCCGCGGAATCCGGATGGAAATACAAAAAAGGAACCGCCGAAGCGTCCTCCCCCACCAATGCCTGGCGCGCCATCGGCTACAACGACTCGTCCTGGCTCAGCGGCCAGGCTTCCATCGGATACGAAGACGGTGATGACAACACGATCATCACCGACATGCGTTACAACTATTGGAGCATCTATTTCCGGAAAACCTTCACGGTTCCATCGAATCAGATCCCGGACACGCTCACGCTGAAACTCTGGGTCGATGATGGCTGCGTGGTCTGGATCAACGGCACTGAAGTGGCCCGCGCCCACATCGTCGCCGCCTCCGGAGATCCCGCCTACAACACCGCCGCCCAGAATCACGACGCCACGGCTTGGGAAACCTTCACTCTCACCAATGCCTCGTCCTACCTCGTCGGCGGCACCAATGTCATCGCGATCCATGCGGCGAACAGTTCCCTCTCAAGTTCGGACTTCTCGATGGACGCCCAGCTCATCAGCGGCGGCACCGGAGCCAGCGCCAATCCCACTCCGGGAAGGGCCAACGGCAATCTGTTAGCCACCACCGCGATCCCGCCGCAGATCCGCCAGGTTTCGAACACACCCGCATCCCCCACTCCGGGCGTGCCGGTCACGATCACCGCGAGGATCACCGATCCGAACGGCATGGGGGCCGTTTCGCTTCTCTATCAGACCGTCAGCGCCGGTTCCTACATCCGCAAGACGGACGCGGCCTACACGAGTTCATGGACCACGGCCGCCATGGTGGACAACGGAACCAGCGGCGACGCCGTTTCCGGTGATTCGATCTACACCGCGGTGATACCCGCGAACATCCAAACCAACCGCAGACTCGTCCGCTACAAGATCACCATGGCTGATTCCCTCGGGAATGCCCTAACGGTTCCATACAGCGACGACGAACAACCGAACTTCGCCTACTTCGTCTATTCCGGAACGCCCTCCTGGAACGGCGCGTTCAATCCCGGCACCACCGCGGTCCAGAACTACTCCTCCACCTTGCTGGACACGCTCCCGCCGTTTCACATCATCGCGAACGCCTCGGACGTGAGCAGTTTCCAATCCGGAAACTCGACCCGCTACTACGCCACCGTCGTGAACCGCGGCAAGGTGTTCGATCACGTCCAGTTCCGCGTCCGCGGCATCGGCTCCACCACCGTGAGCGGCAAGAACAAGTGGAACGTTTATTTCAACCGCGCCCGCGACTACCAAGCTTACGACAATTATGGAATTCCATATAAGGAAACCTGGAACAACCTGCTCATCAACGCCAACTCCAGCCCATGGGCCGCCGTCAACCGCGGCTCTGCGGGCGTGGAGGAAGCGGCATCCAACAGAATATTCCAACTCGCCGGACTCGCCGCGCAGAACACACACTACCTGCACCTGCGCGTGATCGATGAGGCCGCGGAATCCGGAGCCACCCAATACGACGGAGACTTGTGGGGCCTCTACCTCGGCATGGAACCCACCGAAGGCAACTTCCTCGATGAACGCGGACTTGCCGACGGAAACGTCTACTCCATCGAAGGCGGCGGCGGTGACAAGAAACACCAAGGTCCCACCCAAAGCGTCGATTCCTCGGACTGGACTTCATTCAGCAACGGCGTGAACCAATCCGGACAAACCGAACAATGGTACCGCGACAACGTCGATCTAGACGCGCTCTACACCTTCCTCGCCCTCAACCGCCTGATCGGAAACGTCGATGTCCGCCCGGGTGACAACTACCGTTTCTATCACCGCCCCACCGACAACCGCTGGGTGATCATCCCCTACGATCTCGACATGCAGTTCATCGCCGCCCACCACTGGGGCGGCACCATGGATGGAGTCGTCGTCGCAGGAGCTCCCAATGTCATTCGGGCCGTTTCTCGCCATCCGAATCTCGCACGCGAGTTCCGCAACCGCTGCCGGGAACTGCTCTCCCTCATGGCTTCCAACGGAAGTTCGTCCGGCGGCCAGATCGGGCAGTTGTTCAATGAATTCGCCCAAATCGTGAATCCCACCGGCGTCGCGCTCACTTGGGCGGATCTGGACGCGGCGATGTGGAACATGAACCCGAAAACCAACGGCACCGTGGGAGCCACCACCGGCCAGTCCAATCACAAGGGCAACTTCTTCCGCGCCACCTACTACGACGGCAATCGCGGCGCTGGCGGCACCACCGGCACCACCTC
>DAISZP010000356.1:0-5882 GCA_036824745.1 Luteolibacter sp. | reverse complement strand
GCAGAAACGGCAACCGTGAGTGTGGTCCGCCAACGAGGCGACCATGCCGGGGATCGTGTTGAGAACGGACTTCGAAGGCGTTTCCAAGGTCGGGATCGAGTTCAGCAACCCGCGGGTGTAGGCATGCAGAGGATTGGCGAACAGCTCTTTCGCGGAAGCGCGCTCCACCACGCGGCCGGCGTACATCACCACCACCTCGTCGCAGGTTTCCGCGATCACGCCGAGATCATGCGTGATCAGGATGACGGACATCTTCATCTCGGATTGCAACCGCGCGATCAAATCGAGGATCTGCGCCTGCACCGTCACATCCAGCGCGGTGGTCGGCTCGTCCGCGATGACCAGCGACGGTCTGCACGCCAGCGCCAGCGCGATGACGATGCGCTGGCGCATCCCGCCTGATAGATGGTGCGGGTAATCCATCATGCGCTTCTCCGGCGCGGGGATCCGCACCAGTTTCAGCATCTCCACCGCGGCATCCCACGCGTCCTTCTTCGAGATCCTCTTATGCAGGCGGAACACCTCGGAAACCTGTCTGCCGATGCGGTGCACCGGATTGAGCGCGGCCATCGGCTCCTGGAAAATCACCCCGATGTCACCGCCGCGGATTTTCCGCATCTCGGCATCGCCGGCGCGCAGGATGTCACGTCCCTTGAAATACACATGCCCGCCGAGCACCTTGCCCGCGGGCTGCGGCAGCAATCTGACAATCGACATCGCCGTCACGCTCTTGCCGCATCCGGATTCGCCGACGATCCCCACGGTCCTGCCCTCCGGTACCACGAAGGAAACCTGGTCCACGGCGCGCAGAAGACCGCGATCCGTCTCAAACGACGTGATCAGCTTTTCCACTTCGAGAATGTTTTCGCCGTTCATGGTTCGTCGGATTCCTCGTCCGCGGCCGCAGGCTCGGAAGCGGGTTCGGATTTCATTCGGTATTCATCCACGATCCGCGTGGATTCCGGATAGGCCTTGCCCGAGCGGCGCGCGGCCTGGGTTTCCGCCTGCATTTCCTCATCCACCCAGAAAACGAACGATTCGTAAGGCTCGAACACGGCGGGCGGGCTGAAGCGCGTGTTCTCGCAGTCCGGCCAGCGCACCCAGCGCCACGAACCCACACGCACGAAGTCCATCGAGAAACCCGGCACGAAGATCGCCTCGTCGTGCATGATGTGCTGGAGCTTCCAACACGCGTCGCGCATCTCCTCGATGCTGCGCGCCGAGCGGACCTTCTCGCACAGCGCGTCGGTGTCCGGCCTGCCCCAGACGAAGGTGTTGTTGGTTTGGGGCTTGAGGTTTCCTTTTTCGTCGCGGGCGTTGGATGAATGCAGGAACTGATGGAAATCCGGAATCGGCGGTGTGATGTTCCAGCTTCCGAAGGACATCTCGTGCTGCTTCTGCATTTCCTTCTTGTAGGAAACCGTCACCTCAAGGCCGTCCAGGCGCAGATCGAATCCGCAACGTTTCGCCTCCTCGCGCAGGATGGCGAAGATCCGGTCGTAGATCGGCATGTTCGGATAGGTGACCGAGATCGAAAGCCTCGTGCCGTCCGGTTTCCTGAGAATCCCATCCCCGCCCTCCTCGGTGAAACCCGCCGCGGCGAAGGCCTCGCGCGCATTCTCGATGGAAAACGGCCGCGCGCGGATCGAGGGATCGCTGAAGTGCGTGTAGCCGTCGTTGAACGAGTTGAGCCGCTGGTAGTCACCGCGGAAAATCACGTCGATCACCTTCTGCCAGTTCATCGCATGCTGGATGCCGATGCGCACGTCGCGGTTGTCCAACAGCGGCTTGCTGACGTTCAGATAGAGGCCGAGCGGCGCCTTCGGATAGCGTTTGTAGAAGGTCACCCGCTCGATGTAGCCCTTGTAAACCGGTTCGATCTCGGACTTCTCATACCAGCGCTCCGGGCGTGTGAGCAGGAAACTGTCCAGCACGCCCGCGCGGAACAACTCGAAGGCCTTCGATTCGTCGCGAACCACCGTGCTCACGATGCGGTCCGGGTTGTAACGGTATCTGTAGTACTTCCGGTCCTTCGCCCACCAGTCCTTCACCCGCGTCTGGGTGATCGAAACGCCCTTCACGATGTCCTCAGGAAGCACCTCGTAAGCCCCGGTGGTGGGCGGAAATTTCCATTGGTATCGCTCGCTGTAGTCGGCACCGTATTCCTGATAGAAATGCGGCGGCGACGGCTGCACCTGCCCGGCGATGACCGGAGCGAACAGTTTCGCCTCCGGCAAAGAGACGGAAACCGTCAGGTCGTCATACATCGCCACCTGCGCCATGTTCTCGCGGAAATACTGCTTGCCATACGGGTTCACGATGTAGTCGGACACCCGCAGATAGACGCCCACCAGGAAGTCCTTCGCGCGCACCGGTTTCCCGTCCGAGTAACGCGCCTCGGGATCGAGCCGGAAATAGATCGTCCTTCCGTCCTCGGAAACCGCCCATTCCTTCGCGAGGCCGGGAATCATCTCCATGGTCTCGGGATGCAGGTTGACGAGCGGGAGGTCGACCAGGTCGTAGATGTCGCCGCGGAACGAGTTGTTGGAGTTATCCCCGAAAGGACGGATGGTCGGCGGAAACGTGGGTATGTAGCGCCGGAACACCCCGCCCTTCTTCGATGCGGGATCACCGATCTCCGGTTGGTCCATGCCGTTCTCCCAAACCAGATCCTGCGGGACGTCCGATGGATTTCCGATCTTGAGGTAATCGCCGAGTTCCTCGCGGAACCGCCATTTTTCCTGATCGCGCCGAAGCGCATCGAGATGGATGAGCTTGCTCTCCTTCGCCTCGCCCTCCGCGGTGGCGATCTCCGCCTCCACCTTTTTGACCTCCTCTTCGGTGGCCGCCTTCTGTTGTTTCACCCAGCCTTTGATGTGGCGGTTGTAAACCGGCATGAAATCGTCAATGCCCAGCTTGCGGTTGACCTCCCCGGCATCACGCCGGCAGCCGGTGCCCGCCAACGCGAGAACGCCGGATAGCAAACTGGCCAGACGGATGAAGGAACGCCGCTTCATTTGTAATAGGTGAATTTTTTCGGGTCGAAGGCCTCACGCACCGCCTCGCCCACGAAGGTGATCAGGACCAGCAGCCCCACCAGCACGAAGAACGTCGAGGTGACCAGCCATGGTGCTGATAGATTCGACAGACCGTCGTTGAGCAGCCGCCCCCAGGTGGCGTATTCCGGTGGCAGGCCGAACCCGAGGTAGTCCAGCGAGGTGAGCGAGAAGATCAAACCGGACATCGTGAAAGGCACCAGCGTGACGATGATGGCGATGGTGTTCGGCAGCAGGTGGCGGAACAGGATGCGCGGCGTACCGGCCCCCAGCACGCGGGCGGCGGCAATGTAGTCCCGCTCCTTGTCACGGTAGGCCGCGGTGCGCATCAGGAAGGTCATGCCCATCCAGCCGAAGGCGATCAGGATCGTGAGAATGATCGGCAGCCCCTTGAGCGCCTCCGGCACCATGCTGGAGAAGATGATGACGACGAACAGGAAGGGCATGTTGGAGAAGATTTCGATGATCCGCTGCACCATCAGGTCGAACCAACCGCCGAAGTAACCCATCATCATGCCGATGGTCATGCCGATCAGATAAACGATCGGCAGGTAGATGATGGCCGCTTTGAAATTCACCTGTAGGCCGCCGTAAAGGTAGGCCAGCACATCGTATCCCTGCGAGGTGGTGCCCAGCCAGTTTCCCGTCTCCGGGATCGGCGGCGCGGGATGGTATTTCACCGCACGCAGCTCGCTCGCGGGCAGCGCGAGGAAGTCCTCCTTGCCGCCGGCGCCGGAATACCTCTCGGACACCAGTTTCCCCTCGTGGTACTCGGCGGTGTAAACGGGTGTGCCATCCGGCGTCCAGCCGTCCACGGGTCCGCTGAAAACGCCGTTGCGCAGCGTGTAGCGGAGGTGGATGCGCGCCGCGTCCACATCGTGATAGGTGGCGGCAAGGCCGAAGTAGGGTTTGCGGGATCCGCTTTCCTGATAGATCTCCTCGCGCTGGAGCAGCGGACGTGATCGCGGCGGCAGCGTGTCACCGGTGGGATCATACGGCACCAGCGGCATGATCACCCTGCCCTTGCCGCTTTCCTTGAAGGCGCGGGCGAGTTTCCGGTAGTTCACCGGCGCTTCGGGAGACTCGCCCGTCACTCCGAAGTCCTTGTTCTTCAAATCCACCGGCAGGAAGGCGGGAAACACCCAACGCCCCTCGTGTTTCACCGCCAGCGCCCGTTTTCCCACCACGAGCTGGTCGAGCGAGGCCAGACCTAACAGACCAAGCAGGATCACCAGCGAGTAATACCCGCGCTTGATCTCGCGGAATCGCCTGATCCGGCGCTCGGTGATCGGATTGCGGTGGCTGTGACGGAAGGAACGCAGGAACATCCAGCCGCCGCAGAAGATGAGGATGACTACGCTGAGCCAACCGAACCACGGATCTCCGGATGCGGTGTGCAGCCACGGCGTGTCACGGCTGGTCGTGAAGAACCAGCGGGCGGTGGGAACCGCCACCCGTCCCAGCTCGCCGGCCACCGCCAGCAGACCTAACAAAAAACCTGACGCTCCGATCCACCTCATGTTCACTCGAATTTGATGCGGGGGTCCACCATCGCCACGATGAAGTCGGAAAGCACGTGGCCGATGAGCATGAGAAACGCGGCGATGGTGAGCGTGCCCATGATGACCGGCACGTCCCGCGCGATGACGGATTGATACTGGAGCAGGCCGAAGCCCTGGATGTCGAAGACCGTTTCTATCAGCATCGAGCCGCCGATGAACACCGTGACCAGATCCCCGAGGCTGGTGGCGATGGGGATCATCGAGTTGCGGAACGCGTGGCCGAAGACCGCCTTGCGGAAACCCGCGCCCTTGGCCACCGCGGTGCGCACGTAGTCGGCGGCCAGGTTGTCCATCAGGTTGTTCTTCGTCATCATCGTCAGCATCGCGAACGAGCCCACCATGTAGCAGACCAGCGGCAGCACCGTGTGGTGCGCCAGGTCCACCACCTTGTCCCACGGGTTCATCTGGTCGAAATCCGCGCTGGTGAGGCCGAACAAGGGGAACCAGTTCATCCGCGCGCCGAAGTGCACCAGCAGGATGGCCCCGAGCGCGAATCCCGGGATCGAATAGCCGAGGAAAATCAGCACCGATGAGGCGGAATCGATGAATGTCCGGTGTTTCAAGGCTTTCAGGACTCCGAGCGGAAGGCACACCGCATAGGTGAGAATGGCTGTTAGGATGCCGAAGTAGGCCGCCACCGGCATCCGATCGAGGATCATCTCGTCCACAGGATCGTTGAAAACGGTCGATCGCCCGAAATCACCCTGCAGCAGCCCGGAAAACCTCGTCTGATAGATCACCGCCCTTGGAACATACTCCGGCACCGTCGGGCTGTCCGGATTGCGCCGCTTGTAGCGCGCCTGACGATCCTGTTTGGTTTCAAAGCGCACTTTCCATCCCTCGCCATCCACCGGCTTGTCCGTTTCTTCAAACACCGCGGAGGAAATCCCCTCGCCCGACCGCGTCGCCAACACCGCCCGGCCATCGCCGCGCAAGACCACCTCCGTCGTGGTCTCGGGATCCAGCTTCCCCCCGATCACTTCCTCGCCGCGGTCGCTGAACTCGCCTTTGGAAATCCTCACCTCCTTCGGCAGCACGCCGAGCCATTGGCAGTAGGCGACGAGCACAGGTTTGTTCAGGCCATACTGCTCCTCCACGTCCTCAAGCTGCTCCTCGCTCAAGCCGCCCTGTGTTTGCCCGGAACTGGAAGAGCGCTTGCCTCCCTGCTCCGAGCCCTTCGTGGCTTCCTGGAGCATCTTCTCCATCGGCCCGCCCGGCACGAACCGGGCAACCGTGAAGGCAAGCAAAGTGATCCCCAACCAGG
>DAISZP010000355.1:0-5883 GCA_036824745.1 Luteolibacter sp. | reverse complement strand
AATGATGGATCTCATCGCGTCTTCCCCTGCGGAGGCCGAGGAGATGCGGCGCACGTTTGAATCCCAACTGAAAGCCCTCCGTTGACACCCGCCGCCGTGCATGGCCCGCGGACTCTTCATTACAGGCTTCACGATTTCCGAAGTGCTCGCCATCCAGCAGCGGGCGAAGGAATTCCTGCTCGAAGGCAAGACGCTCATGACCTGGAACGAGGCGGGCAGTTCGGCATCGAAGCAGTTCACCATGCCGGTCGATCAGGTGCTTGAGGAATGCGGCCATGCGTTGCGCGTGCTCGATCCCGCCACCTACGGCAAGCCCCGCAACGTCGCCGCTTCCTTCATCTCCGGCTACCTCCCGAAATGAACCGACTCAAGCACATCGCGCATCTGTTGTTGCCGCCGGTCCTCGTGCCGAAAGCGTGGGGCTCGCCCTACGAGTCGGCCAACTGGTCTCCGCGCCGTGGCAGCGTGCCGGGAGCATCACCCACAGACTCCCGCAACGAACTCACGCCGGGCGTCCGCGCCGAGCTTGTTAGAAAATCGCGCTACCTCCACAAGAACAGCGGCTTCGTGCGCGAGCTGGTCGCCAACATGGCGATCTATTCCACCGGCGACGGCATCCGCGTCCAGGCGCAATCACCCGACCCGGATTGGAACCGGAAGGCCGAAGCGTATTTCGCGATGTGGTCGCCACGCTGTGAAGTGACGCGGCGGTTCTCGTTTGAAGAATGCCAGGCACTCGTCTGCCGGGGCATGGACATCGACGGCGAGTATTTCATCCACAAGACCCGTGATGCCCAAGGCGAACCGCGCATCCAGTTGATCGAGTCCCACCGCGTCGGCGACCAGTTCGGTTCGCCGGAAACCATCGACGGAGTCGGCCTCGATGCGTGGGGCGCGCCGGTTTTCTATCGGACGCTGGAGGACAACGGCAAAAACCGCGATCTGCCCGCCGCTTCGGTTCTTCATGTTCATGAGCCGGAATGGGCTGGCGGCGTGCGGTCCCATCCGACCATCCAGCACTCAATCAATCATGTGCTCGATGAAATCGAACTCCTCGCCTTGGAGAAACACGCGGTGAAGGACAACGCCGACGTGTCCCGCGTTCTGAAAACCGCGCGTGGCGAACTCGATGATAACGGTGACTTCGTGGTCGGTGGCGCGGCGACCGGCAATGATGCGAGCGACCCGGTCACGCTGCAACGCATCGTCGGTGGCAAACTGGTCGCCCTTAAACCCGACGAGTCGCTCGACAGCTTCCAATCCAATCGTCCATCGCCGACGTTCACAGGGTTCCTGGAACACCTGCGACGGGACTCCGCGCTCGGGGTGATTCCCTTCGAGTTCGCGGCGGATTCGAGCAAGGTCGGCGGCGCGGGTGTTAGGTTGATCGTGGCCAAGGCGGACCGGCGGTTCTCATTCCGCCAGATGATCCTCGAAACGCGCCTCATCAAACCGGTGTGGGCCTACGTGATCGGCGATGCCGTCGCCCGCGGTTTCCTGCCGCCGGTGGATGGCTGGTGGAAGATCTGCACGGTTCCGCCGAAGCGGGTGACGGTGGATGCCGGCCGCGAGGCCCAACAGAACCGCGCCGACGTGGAGATGGGACTCAAGACCCTGTCAGATCATTTCAACGAACAAGGTGCCGACTTCGGCGAGGAAATCGAACGCCGCGCCAGCGACGCGAAGCTCATCCTCGATACGGCGGCGAAGTACGGCATTCCGGTGGACATGCTCTGGAAGCCCAACGGCATGCCTGTCACTCCGGCCGTGCCGGAAGAGCCTCCGCCCGGCCGTTGACACCGGATTCCGGGCGTGAACCCGGTAATTCAACATCGCGAGTGGCTGATCCAACCTGATGCGCTGCAATCCATGGCCACGTCCCTGCGGGGACTGGTGGATCGCGGTGGATTTCTCCCCAAACAGGAATCTGATAGTCCGCTGCTTTCCGTCGAGGACGGCATCGGCGTGGTCGCCATCGAAGGGCCGATCCTGCGCAAGCCCGACCTCTTCGCCCGGATCTTCTTCGGTGCCACGGGATCCGAGGACATTAGTGACGCACTGCGTGAGGCGGGGGAGCGAGCCGACATCAAGGCGGTGTTCCTCAACATCGACTCGCCTGGCGGCACCGTGGCCGGCACGCCGGAACTCGCGGCGGCGGTGAAAGTCCTCAACGAGCGCAAGCCCGTCTATGCGTTTTCCTCCGGCCTGATGTGTTCGGCCGCCTACTGGATCGCCAGCCAGGCGCGCGCCATCTACGCCACTCCCTCCGCACAGGTCGGCTCCATCGGCGTGGTGCAGGCGGTGATCGACAACACCGCCGCCCTCGACATGGCGGGACTCAAGGTCGAGGTCTTTTCCGTCGGCAAATACAAGGCGATGGGTGCGCCCGGCACCACTCTAACCGACGACCAGCGCGGGTTGATTCAATCCAATCTAGCGGAAATTGCCGCCGAGTTTCATGACGCGGTGCTTTCGCGCGGCCGGGCGATCCCGGCGGAAGCAATGGAAGGCCAGACCTTCAGCGGCAAACAAGCCCAGCGGAACAACCTCGCGGGCATGGTTCCCGACCGCGCCGAAGCGATGCGCCGCCTGCGAGCCTATCACGCTTCGGTTGACACGGGATCACGGTCGATGAAGACCATCGAAGACGAACTCGCCGAAGCCCGCACCCAATTCACCAACCTCCAGCGGGACCACCAAGCGCAGACCGAACTGCTTAACGAGGCATCGACCAATGTCGATTCGCTTCGTGGCGAAGTGGAGTTGCTTTCCGCTGAAATCGACACGCTCAAGGCTGAGCGCGACGACGCGAAAAACCAGGCCGCCACGCTGACAACCGAGCGCGATGCCGCCAACACGCAAGTCACCACGCTGCAAACCCGCATCAACGGACTGGAAGCATCGCAGTCCGACTTTGATCGCAAGCTGCAACTCGAAGTCGCCCGCGTCGTCGCCTCCACCGGCACCACGGTGCCCGCCCAAGTGACACCCGCCGGGGATTCCTCGCAGGCCGCGGACCTCCATGCGCGCTTCGCCGCCATCACCGATCCCGCCGCGCAGACCGCCTTCTGGCGGAAACTTACGCCCGAACAACAAGCCCTCATCCTCAACCACCAATCCTGATAGAAAGCCATGGCCAACACCCTCACCAACGTCAAGGACATCAAGGTCGCCCAAAAGGCGCTCATGCCTTTCATGTCGAACCTGCTGCCGGTCACGGCGTTTTCCACCGACTTCAGTCCGCAGCCCGCCGACAAGCTCGACACCGTGCGTGTTCCGCTTGTCGGCGCGCCCACCACATCGAGCGATTTCGCGGGCGACTACTCGGCCAACGCCGATTCCACGGTCACCGTGGCTCCGGTCACGCTCAACCGTCACAAGTACAAGACCGTCCACGTCACCGCCCGGGAATCCGCAGAGACCTCGCTCAACGCGCTCGAAGCCCTGGTGGAAGCAGCCGCCCAGCAACTCGCCCAGGACGTGCTGGTGGACATCTTCAGTTGCATCACCGCCGCCAACTTCGGCGCTCCGGGCATTGTCGCGCTCCCCGCCACCGACTTCAATTACAAGAAGGTGCTCGGCATCCGCGAAGCCTGCGGCACCGCCAAGATGCCGCCCAACCCGCGCTCGCTGGTGCTCGACTCCGGTTACTACACCAACATGCTCGCCGACGACATCGTCGCCAAGAGTTTCAACCTGAATCTCAACGCCCCGGCCGTCACCGAAGGCATGGTCAAGCGACTCGCCGGATTCAACCTGCACGAGACGACCCTCATCCCGCCGGATCACGCGGAAAAACTCGTCGGATTCGCCGCACACTCCAGCGCCGTCGCGGTGGCCATGCGCTACCTCCAGCCGGTGGCCGACTATCAGCAATCCGGAGCCGTCACCGATCCCACCACGGGCATGACCTTCGGCTACCTGCGTTTCACCGACACCCGAGCCAACAAGGTCTTCGTCACCCTCGAATGCCTCTACGGCTTCGCCCCGGCCAAGACCGACGCCCTCAAGCGCATCGTCAAACCCTGAGCCATCCAACCCAGCACCTAGCAGAAATTCGCCATGATTCCATTCAGCTTCACCGGCACCGCCGGAACCACCCTCAGCCATGTGGTCATTCCCGCCAGCGGTCGCGACCGTGTCCGGGTCCAGTATGCGAGCGCCACTTCCGACAAGGCGGCATCGCTTCTGACATTCCGCTCGCAGTCGCGGGTCACGACCGTGACGGCAATCAGCGCCGCCAACCAGACCGTCATCAACGCTCCGCCCTACCTCGGTGCCGCCGCGAACGATGTGGTGGTTCTGTTCTCCATCGCCACCGGAGCCGGCGTGCGTGGCGTGGTGGCCTCGGTCGATGCCGTCGCGGGCACGATCACGCTCAACGCCAACCTCGGCCTTGCGCTGGCACCAGGCGACACCGTGTCGCTCATGACCTCCCGTGGCCAGGTGCCGGTCGGTGCCACGACCAAGGAAGTCAACGCCCCCACGGTCTTTGCCGTAAACGAGGGACCCGCCCTCATCGAGTTGGACGGCACCGCCGCCTGCCGCATCAATTTGGTGGCCGGTGAATACCCCTGATGCCCGATTTTAGCGGATGTGGTCATCGGACGCCCTCTCTCGGGAAACCGGGAGGGGGTGTTTTGTTTGAATTTCCCCGAAGGGTTGGGCCAACACTCATGACCAAATTGGCCCATCCCGCACGGAGAAAGCATGACCAATCGACAGCATCAGATAGGGGAAAGCAAGCAGGGAGCGGATTGACACGCCGCGCGGTGCGTGAACCCGATCCAAGCCGCCGCCGCCGAGGCGTTCGTTGAAATCCTCCGGGACGCCGGTGTCCCTGTCACCATCAATGGCAAAGACTATCAGGCGATGATCTCGCCCGGCGGGCTGGGTGTTGATCTGGAGGAAGGCGGCTTCACGCAGGATGGATCTCTCACCGTGAGAATGCTCGTGGCTCACCTGCCGGTTCCGCCGCCCGTCCACAACGACACGATCCTCATCGGCGGGGATCGCCACAAGATCGAGGAGATCACGAAAAAGCCCGGCTCCGGCATCATCGAATACCGCGTGGCCCGCCGCTGAAAACCTCCATGAACCAAGCCATCGAAGACTATCTTTCCGGGCTGTTCACCTCCGCGCAAATCGTCCCCGCGCCCGAGGTGTTCACCGGGACTTCCGCCGCAGTCCGCACGCCCGAATCCCACGCGATTCTCGTGCTGGCGGACTCGATTGAAAACGTTGTCGGCCCGCTGCATCGCGCGACGGTGAAAATCCTCGTCTCGTCACCGACCGATGACCGGACGCAACACGCCGCGCTCGCCCATGCGGTCAAGGGCATCATGGAGGGTGCCTTGCCCGCGGCGAACGGATTCCATGTCGGCGGATTCCGGACGAAGGCAAACTCCACCGCCGTCACCGATGACGACCGCTGGCTCACCACCATCGAGGGGATTCTCGGGGTGGATTGGATGCCGGGAAGTTGACAACACGCCGTAAGCGTCATGCCCGCCACTTTCGGAGTCACCAACCTGCACGGCCTCGCGCCCGCCTTGCGACCATTCATGCAGGCCCGGCAGATTGAGCCCGGCGTGAAACTGCTCCTGCCCCGACACGGCCTGGCGCCAGCGGAAATAGGTGACGACATCGGCGCCGTGGGCCAGCGCCTCCCACGTGAACAGGCGGATCATGCCGGGCTTCGGAATGGGGTTCCAGGCCGCCCAGTTCACCGGGCCGGGCTGCAGCTCCATCACCCAATAACGGCCACGGCCAATGCCGCGGTAGAGATCGTTGAAGAAGGGCGCAATGTCCGGGTGGCCGCTTTCAGCCCAGCGCGCATGCTCGTCCGGCGTGAAGGGAAAGCGCTCGGTAAAGCCCACGGGG
>DAISZP010000354.1:0-5890 GCA_036824745.1 Luteolibacter sp. | reverse complement strand
AGGCCACGGCTCTGCATCTGGAGATCGCCGCCAACAATACCGTTTCGAACGAAGGCATCCTCGAACGCACCGGCGATGTGGACGCGTTCCGTTTCACCAGCACCGGCGGAGCCGTGACGCTCAACGTCAACACCGTGACGAGCAATCCGAACCTCGACATCCTCGCGGAACTCGTCGATGCGAACACTTCCAACGTCATCGTTTCCAACAACCCGGACACCACGCTCAACGCCACCGTTTCCTCCACCGTGCCGGCGGGTGATTACCTCCTGCGCGTCCGCGCGACCGGTCGCGGCGATCCGCTTGGCAACGGATACACGAACTACGGCTGCATCGGATCCTATCTCGTCAGCGGCAGCGTCGCGGGCGGCATCAAACCGGATCGTTTCTCGATTGCGGAAAACCCGGCGAACGGCAGCGCCGTCGGCACCGTCGCGGCCCGGCTCGATCACGGGGCGAATCCGCTCAACTGGTCCATCGCTTCCGGCAATCTGAACGGCGCGTTTTTCATCAACCCTTCGACAGGCGCGATCACGGTGGCGAACTCCGCCGCGCTGGACTTCGAGGCCTTGTCCCTGCGTTGGGATGATCCGGCGCCCCTCGAGTTGTTTGTCACCATCACCGATTCCGCAAACGCGTCGCTCAACGAATCCATCCGGACCGTCGTCACCATCACCGATGTGAACGAAGCGCCGACACTGGCAAGCGCGAGCGCCACGGTCTTGGAACACACCGCTCCGGGAACGGTGATCGCCACCATGACCGGCGATGATGTCGATCGCTTCGATTTCCCTACCTATGCGATCACCAGCGGCAATCCCGGCAATGCCATCGCCATTGATCCCGGAACCGGCAAGGTCACGATTTCAGGAAACCTGGACGTGGCCACGACCACGGTTTTCAACCTTTCCATCACCGCGACCGATCAAGGGAATCCCGCGCTCTCCACCACCGCGCAACTGACGCTCACCGTCGTCAACACCGCCGATGGTTATCAGCCTCACGGCTTGTATCGCGCGTTTTTCGAGAAAATCAGCGGTTCCTCGGTGGCGGATCTGACAAACGACGCGAAGTTTCCATCGGCCCCGGACAGCTTGGAGTTTCTCCAGTCCTTCGACGGCCCCAGCCACGGCGATCAATACGGCAGCACCCTCATGGGCCTCGTGATTCCTCCCGTAAGCGGCACTTATCAGTTCTGGATCGCCTCCAACAACGCTGGCGAGTTGCGCTTTAATCCCAGCGGTTCTTCACCCGCAGGCGCCGGTGTGATCGCCTCCGTCAGCGGGTGGACGAATCCGTATGACTGGACCGCCGTTGACTCCCAGAAATCCGTGACCTTTGAACTCACCGCGGGCCAGGCCTATTACATCGAGGCGCGGCACAAGGAGGATGACGAGGCGGATCACGTCTCCGTGGCATGGCGCGGTCCCGGCATCGCCCGGCAGGTCATTCCCGGTTTGTTTCTCGCACCGCTCTATCAGAACTACGCGCCGAAGATCACGGCCTCCTCGTTCACGGTGCTCGAAAACGCCGGCTCCGGCCAAACCATCGGCCTCGTTTCCGCCACCGACGTCAACAGCGACGAAACGTCAGCGAACTTCACCATCATCGGCGGAAACGAAGCGGGCATCTTCGGCATGGACGCCGCGAGCGGACGTTTGTTTGTCGCCCAAGGCGGACTGCTCAACGCCGCCACCACGCCGAGCCACACGCTGACCATCCGCGCCACTGACAATGGCAACCCGGCACTTGATGGCACCGGCACGATCACCGTGGCCGTCACGGATACCGCGGCTCCATTCATCTGGACCAATGCCGCCGGCGGCGCTTGGCCGGATGGCGGAAACTGGCTCAACGGCGCGGTGGCGGACGGCCAGAACCAAGTGGCGGATTTCTCAACACTCGATCTCGCGGACAACGCCACCGTAATGCTCGATGGGGCCCGCGGCATCGGCAGCTTGTGGTTTGGAGACATCACGCCAAGCCATGACTGGACCCTCGGCACCGGCAGCGGCGATCCGCTCACGCTGACCACCTCGGTTGGCGCTCCGGTCATCCATGTGGCAAACCGCGGCGTCACCCTCGATGCGGTGATTTCCGGCTCGCAGGGATTCACCAAGACCGGCGATGGCACCCTCACGCTCGGCAAGGCGAACTCCCTAACAGGAAGTGTCGTCATCAGCCGCGGAACGGTGCGCGCGACCCAAACCACCGCGCTTGGAACCAGCTCCATCATCATGGGAGACCACGCCACCGGTGCGTCCGACATCGCATGGTTCTTCCGAAACGGCGGCTCCACCACGAATGCGCTCAGCGTGGTGCCGCAGGGTTCCGGAACGGTCACGATCGGAACCCTGACGGGTGGCACTTTCGCCAGCATGTCCGGCGCGATGACGCTCAACCGTCCGGTTGTTCTTCACGACGGCACGGGCGACCGCACGACGTTCTCAGGAAAGATCTCCGGAGCGGCCGGAGTCCTCACCTTGACCGGAACACGCGTCGTGTTCTCTAACAACGGTAACAACTTCGCGGGCGACGTTTCCGTTTCCGACGGCACGGCCTATCAGAATGGCGTGGCGGGCGCGATCCCGGATGGATCAAGCGTCACTCTCGCCGGTCCGGCCTCCCAGTTCCGGCTCAACGGGAATTCGGAAACCATCGGCGCGCTCCAAGGCAGCGGCCTCGTCCAGAACAGCGCGGGCACCAGCAACACGCTGACCGTTGGCGGCGGAAACCGGTCCGGCTCCTTCAGCGGCAGCCTCATCAACAACATCGGAGTTTTCAACCTGGCGAAGACCGGCACCGGCGTCCAGACTCTGACCGGAACGAGCACCTACACCGGAACGACCGCCGTCAGCAACGGAGTATTGCTCGTCAACGGCAGCATCGGAGCCACCTCCACCACCGTGGCGGCCGCAGGTACGCTCGGCGGTGCTGGAACTCTTGCAGGAGCGGTCTCTAACAATGGAGCCATCGCTCCCGGCTCCGGCGGCATCGGAACGCTCACCTTCGGCAACACCCTCACCCTCGCAGGCGGATCGAAGCTCGCGTGGGAGATCGCTGATTGGACCGGGGCCGGAAACGACAAGATCGTTGCGAACTCGCTCGATCTCACGGCAAGCAGCGCCAACCGCATCACCATCAAGCCCGAGGAGCTCAATCTGGTGAACTTCACGGAGTCCAACGCAGCCTTCACACTTGTGCAGACGACCTCCGGCATCACCGGTTTCAGCGCGGACAAGTTCAGCATCGACACCAGCGGCCTCTCCCAGCCGAAGGGAACCTGGGCCGTCCAGCAATCCGGCAATAACCTGGTGCTGGCCTACACCGCTCTAACCATCCCGGACGCGAACGGCAATGGCATCTCCGATGTTTGGGAAACGGACAAGTTCGGAAACGCCGATCCTGGCGAGAACCCGGCGGACGGCGATCCGGACGGCGACGGTATCAACAATCTGATGGAATACGCGTTGGATACCGATCCGGAGAGTTTCAACGCGAACCCGATTCTTTACGACTACGTCACGCTCGGCGACGGCGAGCACCTGCGCATGAACATTTCAAAGAATCCGTCAGCCACCAATCTCAACTACATCGTGGAAACCTGCGCGTCGCTCGACGATTGGTCTGCCAACGGCACCACCGTTGAGGTGAGCAACACCAGCCAGCTCATCGTCCGCGACAACTCCAGCACCACCGACGCCGCCCGCCGCTTCATCCGGCTGCGGGTGACCACCGTTCCCTGACAATCGCTTCAGTCGCCATTCGCCAGCCGATGGCACATCCACAGCGCGCGTGGGTGATGGAAGAAGGATTTCCACAAGCCGCCCTTGAGCGTGGATGACGGCGTGCCGTCGCGATGCAGATAGCCGAACCATTCGCCGTGTTCCGGATCCGCGAAGTGTTGGAACGACCAACGCCGGCAATGTTCGTGCATTTCGAGGTAACGGACATCCGCTGTTAGATCGAAGGCGAGAAGGGTGGCGATGAGCGCTTCGTCGTGCGGCCACCAGAATTTCATTTCGTGCCAGTATTCCTGGACGGGTTTGTGGAACACATCGCGGAAGTAGAAGATCCCGCCGTGTTCGGTGTCCCATCCGCGTTTCCACATCCAGTCGAGCATCCGGCAGCCGAGTTTCACGAGGCGTGAATCCCCGCGTCGGCGCGCTTGTTCGAGAATGAACCACGCGCCTTCGATCGCATGGCCGGGATTGAGCGTGCGGCCGTCGAAGTGATCGGAAATCGATCCGTCCGGCCTAACTGTTTCCATCACCACCTCCAGATCGGGCTTCACGAACCAGCGCTCGATCTCATCCAGACAACGGTCGATCCATACGGTGGTTTCCGGCGATTCACCGAGCCGCAGCTCGAGTTCCTGCGCGGTGACCAGCGTGATCATCCGCGGCCCGAGCCCGATGAGCGGTCTCTCGCCGGTGAACTTCGGAGGCATGAGTCCGGGAGAGAAGTTCCATTCGGTGAAACGCCGGAACCAATGGAGTGCTTGCTCGGCGGAATGACCGGAACTTGTCGCTGAGGCATGGGCCGCGAAGGCGATGGCCGCGAAGCTCTCGCTGTAAGCGTAGCGGCGTTTGCGGATCGGCGTGCCGTCGCGCGTGACGTGGAAAAACATCCGCCCGTCGCCGGGGTCCACGCATTTTCCCTCGATGAAACGCAACCCGCTTTCCGCCCATGCGAGCCATTCGGGACGGCGTTCGAGATCCTGATAGAGCACCAGCAGCATCCACGACATGCGGCCCTGCGCCCAGACGGACTTGTCCGTATCCACCAGCGTGCCGTCGCGGTCGAAACAATGGAGGAACCCGCCGTGTTCCTCATCCACGGCGCGCGGAAACCAGAACGGCAGGCAGTCGTCCAGCAGTTGCCTCTGATAGAACGCGGCGAGGTCCATCACGCGAGCACGGGTTGAAGGGGGTTCGCGCCCCATTCGTAAAAGCCGATGGATTCCAGTTTCTCCAACAAATCATCCATCTGCGCCGTCGTCGGGTTTCCTAACGGAAGTCTTGCGGGGCCTACGTGCACGCCGAGGCGCGTCATCAGGGCCTTCGCCGCGCCGAGGAAGCCGATGGCGGCCATCAGGTCGATCATCGTGATGGAGAGCGATTGCAGTTTCCTTGCTTCCTCTAGATCTCCGCGGGCGTGGGCGGCGATGAGATCCTGATAGAGTTTCGGAGCCCAGTTGTAGGTCGAGCCCACGCCGCCTTTCGCGCCGGTGGCGAGCGCGGCGAGCAACGATTCGTCCACGCCCCATGGCAGGTCGAGGCCGTCCGCGGCGTCGAGCGAACGCCGGTAGGAAACGAGGTCCGGGTTGGTGAACTTGATGCCGGCCAACGTCGGGATTTTCGTCCGGGCTTTGATGAGAAACTGATCCATCGGAAACGAAACACCGGTGAGCACGGGGATGTCGTAGAAGTAAAACGGCGTTTGCGGAGCGGACGAGGCGATCGCCGAACAACACTCGATGAGTCCGTCCAGACTTCCGGGTTTGTAGTAAGACGGTGCGAGCGCGCTGATGGCGGAGAAGCCGAGCTGCGCCGCCCGTTTCGCGAAGATCTTCGCATCCTCGATGCTGTTGGAACCCACATGCGCGATCACCCGCAGTCCGTTCTGCGGTCCGGCTTCGGCCCATGCCTCGAACAAGGTCAGGCGTTCGGCGGAAGTCAGCGAGTGCGATTCGCCCGTCGAGCCGGTGATGAAGACGGTGCCGATGCCGTTGGCTGATAGAAACGCCGCCTGCGAGGCCACGACTTCGGGAGCGAGCGAGCCGTCCTCATGAAACGGCGAGTGGGTGGCGGCGACGAGGCCATGGAGCGGGACAAACGATTTCATGATTCAATGGGAGATGGGAGCCGCGCCCGCATCGGCGTGCTGC
>DAISZP010000353.1:0-5900 GCA_036824745.1 Luteolibacter sp. | reverse complement strand
GGACTGGCTGAACTCCGCCACCGTCAACACCAACCAACTCCCGCTCAGCTCGGTCACCACGACCTCGGCAGCATCGACCGTGGATTCGAATGGTTTCTCCGTGGCGATCAACAGCGCGATCGGCGGAAGCGGATCTCTAACTGTTATCGACAGCAGCGGCACCGGCAATGGTGTCGTCACTCTCGGTGGTGCAAACACCTATGCCGGAAACACCACCGTCAACAGCGGCACGCTCGCGATGAAAGGCAGCGTCAACGGTGCGGTGATCGTAAACAACACGGGCAAGCTCGCCATGGGCGACGCCGCTCCAACATCCAACGTGTCCTCGGTTACCATCCCGTCACTCACGCTCAACACCGGTGGTAACGTCGCCTTCGACATCGACACCGCGGGCAGCCACGACACGCTCACCATCGCCAATGCCTCCAGCCTCACGCTCAACGGCGGTGGCGTGCTCATCCATGACATCGGCACCACCAACTCGCTCGCCGAGGAGGGCACCTTCACACTTTTCCACTACAGCGGGACTCTCAACGGTTCGGTCTCCAGCCTTTCCGTGGCCAATCCGCGCGCCGGATTCGCCTACGCCTTCAACGACACCGGAAGCGCCATCACTCTAACGGTTTCCATCACCAGCGACACCGACGGCGATGGCATGCCGGACATCTGGGAGGATGCCAACGGCCTCAACAAGCTCGTCAACGACGCCAACTCCAACGCGGACTCCGACTTCTCCACCAACCTTGAGGAATACCTCGCCGGCACCGATCCACAGAACCTCCACTCCGATCCGAAAAACACCGACGACGACGGACTCGAGGACTCCTGGGAAATTTCTTATTTCAACAACATCACCGCACAGAACGGCTCTGGTGATCCGGATGGCGACCTCGCCACCAACATCCAGGAGCAAGCCGCGGGAACGGATCCCTCCCTCCGCTCGAGCGCGCCGGATTCGGACTTCGATGGCATCAGCGACGCTTGGGAGCTGTCGGTGTTTGGAGATCTAGCCACCGCAAACGAATCCTCCGATCAGGATGGAGACACCTACTTCGACTACGATGAGTTCCTCGCAGGTTCCGATCCGGAAAACCCCGCGCAAACTCCGGACGACATGGATGCGGACGGACTCGCGGATGCTTGGGAGAATTTGTATTTCGGAAACCTCGCGCAGATCGGCTCCACGGATGTCGATGGCGACTACGCCACCAACGAGGAGGAGGAAACCGCTTCCAGCAACCCGCAACTCCGCACCTCGGCTCCCGATGCGGACGCGGACGGCATCGGCGACGCATGGGAAATCCATTACTTCACCAACACCACCACCGCGGACGACATCAGTGATTCGGACAATGACACCATCTCCGATGTAGACGAGTTCCTCGCCAACACCGACCCCACGGACTCCACCGATCCGCTCGACGGAAATCCGATGACCTGGTCCAGCCCTGCCACCATCACGGCGGACAGCCAGATACTGACATCCGGCAACCTCATCCACGCGGGCAACTTCCGCTCCGATGGCGCGGACGTCAGCGTCACTGCGGGAAGCCAGACGGTGACCTTCAAGAACCGGGGCGCGCAGGACGCTCCAGGCGCGCTGCTCACCGGCGAAGAGGCCCGCGTCATCGCCGGTTCAGGCGGCCGCCAGGTGAACGCCGCGCTGTTCGACGCCACCGGCACCACGGTCGGTGCCGCGTTCGAATCCGTTCTTGATGGATCCGCATGGGAAAACACCGACGCGGGTCCCGCGCCCGGGGCCACGGACATGATCCTGCGCGTCACCGGAGCCAACGGCACCGCGCTTGTCGCCGGACAACCATATCAGATCCAGTTGTTCTATTCGGACGACCGCCCCACCAGTTCCACCCGCGGTCAGATCTTCCATGACCGCGCGGTCGGCGGCAGCCAGAGCGCCGTGATGATGGCAAACGACAGCATGGCCGTCGTGGGAACCTTCACCGCCAGCGCCAGCGGCTATCAGGACATCCACATCCGCAATACCACCGGCGGCGCGAACTATCCGGTCGCCCTCAACGCCTACGTGCTTCGCACCGTGCCCGCCGGAAATGATTCGGACACCGATGGCATGGACGACACCTGGGAAACCACCTACTTCGGCAACCTCTCGCAGGGCGCCGCCGGCGATTATGACGGCGACGGAACCAGCAACCTCACCGAATACCGCCTCGGCTTGATTCCTAACAACGGTTCCTCGGTCTTCGCCGTCAGCATGCCGGTCACTGGCCAACTCCAATGGCCGAGCGCAATGGGTGCGACCTTCACCGTACAGCGCAGCACCACTCTGGGCTCCTGGACGAACATCGCCACGGTCCCGGGCACCGCCGGCACCGCGAGCTACACAGACCCCGCACCGCCGTCAGGCAAGGCGTTCTACCGCATCCTTCTGGAACCCTGAGAATCCATCCAACCGATCACAACACCATAGAACCAAGTATCCCATGACATACAAACTCAGACCTCTCACATGGCTTGGTGCCGCCGTCGCCACCGTGACATCCGCAGCCGCGGCTACCGTGGCCTTCGGCCCGGCCTCCACGTTCTCGAGCGCCAGCGTGCTCGATACGCCTTACACCGCGGGTTACACCTTCGTCTCCGCCATGAACATCGGAGACACCGGCAAGACCTTCACCACCCTCGGAGGCAACAGCATCACCTTCGCCGCGGGCACCGGCGCGGCCGATCTGGGCGATGTGAACATGCCGGCAGCCGCCAGCGGCACGACCGGGTATTACAACGGCAACGGCCAATGGAGCGCCAGCATCTTCTCCGGAGGCACCGGCATTACCGCGTTTGATGACATCCTGCGTGGCAATGCCTGGCACACCAACGCATCCGACTCGGCCCAACCGCTCACCCTGCGCCTCACCGGACTGACCATCGGGGAAACCTACGCGGTCTATCTATACAGCGTGGACGCCCGGGCGGGTTCCGCCGGCCGCGCGCAGGCCTATTGGGACGGTTTTTCCAGCCCGAATTTCACCGGCAACACCAGCGGATCGTTTTCACAAAACTCCGCGACAGTCGTGCAGGGCACCTTCACGGCGAACGCCGCCTATCAGGACGTGTTCGTTCAGGAAACCGATGGCGTTGGAAACGACGACACACACCTCGCGGCCTACACGCTCTACACCATCCCCGAGCCTTCTTCCGCTCTCCTCTTGACCGGAGCCTGCCTGCTTTTTGGGTTTAGCAGGCGGCGTCCCTGAACACGGGAGATCCGAAGCGGCCCCACCGGTGCATAGGGAGCCCGGTGGGGCCGCATCATGTCCGGAGAAATCGGCCTCCGGGACATCCCGCCACCGCAATCCCATCGATTCCCGTTTCCGGACATGCCACGTTTCCTTCTGCCATCCATTCTGTTAGCCACTTCCGCTTTCGCATACGAACTGCCGGAACTTCCACCCATCCCCGCGATTCCCGCGCCGCAGGCGGTGAACTCGGTGCCGCTCGGCGACATCAGCGCCTTTCCCGAGGTGAAGATGGATTTCCCCATCGCAGCGGGGCCTGTCCAGCCGACATGGCAGTCGATCTCCGCGAACCTGCCGGTGGATTCCGCCAAGCTGCGCGACGCGAAGTTCGGCATCTGGATCCACTTCGGCCCCCAGGCCGCGGGAAACAGCGGTGACTGGTACGCCCGCCGGCTCTACAAGCCCGGCACCACCGCCTACAACAACCACGTCGCCAACTACGGCCATCCGTCCGAGGTCGGTTACAAGGAAGTCCTTCGTGACTGGAATCCCACCGGGCTCAACCCCGCCGCGCTCGTTAACCTCTATCAGCAGGCCGGCGCGCGTTTCCTTCTCATCCAGGGCGTGCACCACGATCAGTTCGATCTTTGGAACTCGCGTTATCAGCCGTGGAACTCCACGCAAATGGGTCCGCACCGCGACATCCTCGGCGAGCTGACCACCGCGGCCAAGTCCGCGAACATGGCCTTCGGCATCCCGTTCCACCATGAATACCCGTGGTGGTGGTGGCAGACCGCGTTCAACTCTGACACCAGCGGAGCCAAAGCCGGCATCCCCTACGATGGCAATCTAACACTCGCTGACGGCGTGGGCAAGTGGTGGGAGGGCCGTGATCCGCGCCTGCTCTACGGCATCGACCTCCGCGAATACCAGGGCGTCGCTTCCGCCGCCGCGACCGATTGGAGTCCTCCGCCCGCCGGGCTGTTCGGCAACCACCTCGACTACGCGCATTGGTACAACACCTGGTGGGCCCTGCGCATGATCGACGCGATCGAACAATACGATCCGGACTTTGTTTACACCGACGGCACCTCATCCCAACCCTTCAGCGGCGGAGGCACCGGCACCGGCTACAAGAGCGACGCCATGCAGCGCGTGCTCGCCCACCTCTGCAACCGCGCCATCGAACGCCGCGGTTCCCTCAACACGCACGCCTTGGTGAAGTTCCATTCCGGCGACAGGCTCACCACCACCTTCGAAAACAACTACCCCTCCGGCATCAAGAACGACCAGCCATGGATCGGCGAGGTGCCCGTGGGCGATTGGTTCTATGCACCCGGCTTCACTTACGACTCCGGCATGATGATCCACTACTTGTTAGAGTGCGTTTCCCGCGACGGCGCGGCCGCCATCTGCGTCTCGCCCACTGCCGATGGCAGCCTCGATGCAGGCAGCACGTCCATGCTTCAAGGAGTCGGCCAGTGGATGACCATCAACAGCGCGGGCATCTATGGCAGCCGCGCGTGGAGCCAATACGGCGAGGGAACCCGCAACCTGCCTCACGGCAAACTCGGAAGCACCCAGGCGAACTACACGTTCACCACCGGTGACATCCGCTACACCGTGGGAGCCGATGGTTTCCTCTACGCCTACTGCATGACCGTTCCCTCGCCGGGACAAACGCTCACGCTGACAGCCCTCGGCACGGGCGATGGAAACCTCGCGGCTCCGATTACTTCGGTGGAGTTGTTAGGAAGCGCCACGGCTCCCACTTGGAGCCAAACCGCGACCGAACTGAACATCACCTGCCCGGCCACGATGCCGTTCCAAACCGCCGTCGCCTTCAAGATCGGTCCCACCGCCATCGTCAAGACCAGCCCGCCCGCGAATCTAACGGCCGCATCGTCCAACGGATCGATCACGCTGAACTGGTCCTCGATCGAAACGGGCGCGACGTTCGCGGTCAAACGCGCCACTTCCAGCACCGGTCCGTTCGCCGAGATCGCCACGGGCTTGACCGCCACCACCCATGTCGATGCCACGGCCGCGGCGGACACGCCCTATTACTACGTCGTCACCGCCACCAAGGCCGGAAACACCTCGCCGGATTCCGCTTACACGGTGGGCCTCGTTTCCAGCGCCTCCAACTGGCAATCCGAGGACATCGGATCCACGGGAGCCGCGGGTTCCCACATCGAGTCCGCGAACCATCACGTCGTCAAAGGCGCGGGCAGCGACATCTGGGGGACCGACGACCAGTTCCACTTCGTCCACAAACCGCTTTCCGGAAACGGCTCGATCATCGCGAAGGTGCGGAGCATGCAATCCACCGCCAACTGGGCGAAGGCCGGCGTGATGATCCGTGAGACGCTCGCAACCAACTCCAAGTACGCCATCGCCTACCTGTCCCCAGCGAACGGCACCGCGCTTCAACAACGCAACACGACCGGCGGCAGCGCCAGCGGGGTTTCCAACATCACCGGCATCAACGCGCCCTATTGGCTGAAGCTCACCCGCAACAACTCCAGCCTCACCGCGTTCCAATCCGCCGACGGCGTCGCGTGGACCAATCTCGGAACGACGACCATCAGCATGGCGAACGACGTGTTCATCGGGCTTGCCGTTTGCAGCGTCAACGGCGCCACCCGCAACAATGCGGTCTTAAGCAACGTGATCCTCACCGGCGCG
>DAISZP010000352.1:0-5922 GCA_036824745.1 Luteolibacter sp. | reverse complement strand
GATCCACTCCGGCGGCATGGGCTAACAGATTTGGGAAACCATCGCCGTTCGCATCCGCCAGCGGCGCGCGTTCGGATTCGGTCAAGGCGGCGAATTCCGGATAGGAGGCCGTCCATTGCTCATAGGCATTGGTGGCCGTCGTGGTCGCCGTCACTTCGTTGCTGGATGCCGAAGCACCACTCTCATTGAACGCGGAAATCCGATAGACGTATCCGGTTTCCGGGACGACCGAGACGTCGGCAAACGATGATACACCCGCCGGGATGGTGGCGATCTGTGTGAAATTTCCGGATGGCTGGGTTTTTCTCTCCAGCTTGAAACCGCTCTCGTTCGCCGAGTTCACCTGCCAGTGCAAGCGCACCCGTGAATCGCCGGAATAAGAAACCGCAAGGCCGCCCGGAGCCGCGGGAACCTGCGTTTCCACAACACCATAGGCCTGCAACAGGGTGAAGGCGAAGCTCGTGTTGTCCGTCTTCACCACCCGGAGGTAGCGGTAGCCCTGCAATCCTGATAGATCCTGTGAGAGCACCGCCTTGAACGGCAAGGGAGTGCCGCCCTGCGTGCTCAACACCGCATAGGACGCGAACGCGGGGTCGTTCGATACGCGGATCTGGAAATTCCTCCGATGATCCGCGACATCGCTGTCCTGACGCGTGACGAATTTCAGAAGCTGAAGGTGATGTTCATCCTGGAGATCCACCTGCCAGTAATGATTGGTTCCCGATCCGGAGGCCCAAATCGTGCTTTGAAGCCCGTCATTGCCCTTCGCGGCGGAATAGTTCGGCGAGTTCTTGAACACCGAGGATGCGATGGCCGGTTTGAGGTGGGCCCGGTCCTCCGGGGATGGGGAGAACACGACTTGGGACCATGGCGAGGATCCATTCGCGTTCACCGCCGCCACGGCGAATCCATAGGACTCCAAGCCATTGGCCAACCCCGTCACCACGTGGCCCTGCGAATTCGAAGGCAACAACGCGATCTCCTGCCAGACTCCGGACGAGAGCCGCCGCGAGAACACACGATAACCGGTTTCGTTTTCCGCGGAATCCGTCCATGCCAGGTTGATCCGGCTGGGCGAAACCACGGACACCGTCAGGTTCAACGGCCTTGCGGGAAGTCCCTGCGCGGGTGGCTGCACCAGCGGCCCGTGCGCGGTGACAGCATCAAACCACAAGGTCCCGAGCTGGTCGTATCCCGCCTGCCCGGGATGCAGGCCGTCACCGGGTTGGAAGAAGTTTTCGGCCGGCGTTTCACCTGTTAGGACGATCATCGCGTTCAAGTCCGCGAGGTGAACCCTGCGGCCCAGCGAGGCATGGTCGGCGACGAGCGCGCGCACCTCGTCGTTATAGAGGTTCACATTGGCGTTGAGCTGCGCCGCGCTCTGTCCGTTCCAGTTTTGGGTGATCGGAGGAATGGTCGCCACATGGAGCCGGCGGTCCGGATCATCGCCGGTGATCTGGAGGATGAGGTTTTCCAGATTCTGCCGCGCGGTGGCAACGGGCACGGCTTGGAGAATGTCGTTGGTGCCCGCCATCAGCAGCACCACATCCGGATCCACCCCTAACAAATCCGGCAGGATTGCGAGCATCTCATCGGTGCGGAAGCCGTTGTTGCCGTTGTGGTCCGGATCCATTCCCGGCGCGGAGTTTTCGGAATTCGCACCCACGAAATCAAACTCCACGGCGGCGTTTTCGAGACGGACGCCGAGTTCACGCCGGTATCCGCCGGGGATGTCACCGTTCGGGTAGTTGATGTCGTTCGACCCGCGGGTGATCGAGTCGCCGAGCGGCATGATCCTGACGGGCGCGGCATCGGCATGTTTTCCTCCCATCCAGAAAAGCATCAAGAGGCACCCGGTCACGCAAACCCGCGTGCCGGTGCGGATGGTGGCGCGGCTCAGCCAATTCGGCGGCATGACGGCAGAGGACCTTGCATGGTTTCCGGATTTTGGGTGACAGGGACTTCAGTGCCATGGGAAGAGCCGATTGTCTAGGGAGGAAAAGGTTGGAAAAATGTGATACGCGGGCATCATTCCGCCGCATCCATGGAAAATCCGGAACCAGCACCCAGCCCCGAGACGCAGGAGACGACCGTGCCCAAGCCCGGCCTGCGCCAGGATCTGGCGGTGTTGATGAAGGTGCGGCTCAACTTCTTCGTGCTCGTCACCACCTTCTTCGGCTTCCTGCTCGCCTCGCGCGGCGGGGACATCCAGTGGATGAAACTGCTGCACACCATCCTCGGCGCGGCGGCGGCGGCCTTCGGATCCGCGGCCTTCAACCAACTGATGGAAGTGGATCTGGACGCGCGCATGAAACGCACGGCCGACCGGCCGCTTCCCTCGCGGCGCATGGATCCGCTGGTCGCGTTCGGCATCGGCTGGATTCTATCAGCCATCGGCATCATCCACCTCGCGGTGCAGGTCGGCAACCTCGCCGCCTACCTAACGGCGGCGACCATCGCCATCTATGTCTTCGTTTACACGCCGCTCAAACGGGTGAGCTCGGCAAACACGCTCGTCGGCGCGATCCCCGGGGCGATTCCTCCGGTGATCGGCTGGGTGGGCGCGGGCGGACACCTCGGCTGGGAGGCGTGGTTTCTCTTCGGCTTGTTGTTCTTCTGGCAGCTCCCGCACTTCATCGCGATCAACTGGCTGTGCCGCGAGGAATACGAATCGGTGGGCTACAAGATGTGGTCGAACGGTGACCTCACAGGCAGGAAGAGCGGTTTGCTTTCCGCGGCCTATTCGCTGGCGCTCGCCGTGTTCTCCATCATCCCTGCGATCCAGGGCTTTGCCAACATCATCTGGACAATCCTCGGACCGCTGCTCGGCCTGCTGATGATGGCTCTAGCGATCAAGTTCGCCCGCGATGGCGAACGGAGTTCGGCGAGGAGGTTGTTTTTCTTCACGCTGCTCTACCTGCCGGTCTCGTTGCTCGCGCTGTTCTTCGCATGGAAAGCCCGCTCATGAATCCGATCGTCCGGAAACTGATCACCTCCACCCGGCGCATGGTGGACGAACTCTCGGGGCTTCGTTTCTCGCCTCCGGTCCACACCGTCTATCAGCCGCTCGACTACGCGTGGAAGCCCCACGAGACGTATCTGAAACGCTTCGCGGCGGGCAGGAAGCGCGTCGTGTTCCTTGGCATGAATCCGGGACCCTACGGCATGGTGCAGACCGGCGTTCCCTTCGGAGAAATCGCGGCGGTGAAGGAATGGATGGGCATCGAGGAACCCGTCGGCAAACCCGCGGACGAACACGCCAAGCGACCTGTCGAAGGCTTCGCCTGCAAGCGTTCGGAAGTCAGCGGCCGCCGCTTGTGGGGATTGTTTTCCGAACGCCATCCATCCGCGGACGATTTCTTCGAACAACACCTCGTCATGAACTTCTGTCCGCTCGTGTGGATGAGTGCGACCGGAGCGAACCTCACACCCGACAAACTGTCCGCATCCGAGATGGCACCGGTGGAGGATGCCTGCATGAGGCATCTGGAGGAAACGCTGCGTTTGATGGATCCGGAGTTCCTCGTCGGCGTCGGTGGTTTCGCCGAGGAACGCCTGAAACGCGCGGCGGAAAACACCGGCAGCAAGGCGAAGGTGGGAAGGATCCTGCATCCCTCACCCGCATCACCCGCCGCGAACCGCGGATGGGGCGAAGCGGCCACCAAACAATTGAAAGCTCTCGGAATCTGGTAGCCCGCTCACTTGAGCGAGGCGCGAAGCCTGCGGATCAAGCGCGCGTCCTCGGCGCGCTTCTTGTGCTCGAAGGCGTTCACCAGGTTGTTCAACAAGCGGAGCAGCACCACGCCCGGATCCACCGTCTGGCGCAGAATCTCCCGCTCCGCTTTTCCGAGCTCGGGGTTCTCCAGCAGAGTGGATTGCAGGTGAAGTCTTCCGTGATCCTGGCAGTCCACGATGATCGGAAATCCATCCTCATGGATCCGGCAGAGGAAATGCCCCGGGAAATTGACCGGTTCCACCAACAGATCGAGACGTTTCGCGACGAGGATGAACACCAGGCCAAGCCCTAACGGATTTGACCGGCCTTCGGTGATCACCCAAGCGAGATCCGCGTTTTCGGGATCGGCCGAACCCGCTTGATTGCCGATGAAACGGTCACCTTGGAAAAGGAACTCGCGCAGCTCGTTGGCGGAGGTGACACCGGCTTCCTCGGCTTCCTCCGCAAGAAGATCCAACGCATCCGACAAGGGCTGTCTGACTGTTAGGCCGTCGTGCAGAAAATCCGATATCAGCCGCAGCATCGCCTCGAAGGCCTCCCAGTCCTCGCGCAGCGCGGACGCTCCACCGCTGGGAGCCTGCCACTCGCGTTCCAGGATTTCCCTGCGCGCGGGGCGCAGCATTTCCGCAAGCACGGCGCGTTCCTCATGGGAAAGCTGGCGCGGCCGGGATGCGAGGTGTTCGCTGAGATCACCTCCGCAGGTGCCGATCCTGTCGGCCACCCTCGACCTCACCTCGGGCGTCTCATCATCCAACAGACGCAACAACGCATCCAGTTCCTCGGGTGTGGGGGGCGCCACGTTGGTCAATTCGCTCAAAACGGATCTACGAAATAGGGACTCGAAAATGGTGCGCGATACTGGGTTCGAACCAGTGACCCCTACCGTGTCAAGGTAGTGCTCTACCACTGAGCTAACCGCGCGTTGCCTTTTCGACCGGGGCGGGCGAAGCTAGGACGGAGCCCAGCCGGGATGCAACCCCTTTTTGAGGAAAAAGAGAGGCGGGAGATCCGCAGATCTCCCGCCGTTGACTAACCCATTACCGAAACGCCGTGGCGGATTCGCGCGTAGCACGGCCGCCGGGAGTTTCAGCAGGGGTTCTGGGATTACTTCTTCTTGGCAGCCTTCTTCGCAGCCTTTTTGGCGGCCTTCTTCGCAGGAGCCTTCTTGGCGGCTTTCTTCGCTGCCTTCTTGGCCGGGGCCTTCTTGGCGGCTTTCTTCGCTGCCTTCTTGGCAACCGTCTTCTTCACGGCCTTCTTGGCGGCTTTCTTGGCGCTCTTGGCAACCTTCTTGGCGGCTTTCTTGGCAACCTTCTTCGCTGCTTTCTTGGCAACCTTCTTAGCAGGAGCCTTCTTGGCAGGCGCTTTCTTGGCGGCCTTCTTCGCTACCTTCTTGGCGGCTTTCTTGGCAGGTGCCTTCTTGGCAACCTTCTTTGCTGTCTTTTTAGCAGGCATGGTTTTGTGTCGTTGGAGTTCGCGTTCTAGTTTGGTTTTCTCTTCCGGCGTTAACGTGCCAGTGGAGAGGATCGCGAGGAGCGCCTCACCAAGACGTCCTCCAAAAGCGTTGGTCAGGAAATCGTGAGTCGCACGTTGGACAATCACTTCCTGGGAATAGGCGGCCTCATACACGTGAGCCCGGCCGACTCGGGCGCGCTTCACGAGATTCTTGCGCTCCAAGCTCTGCATCACCGACAGCACCGTGGTGTAGGCGCGATCCTTTCCATCCGGCAACGTCTCATGTACGGCGGCTACCGTAGATGGACCCTCATGCCACAGGACGGACAATGCCTGAAGCTCGAGGTTGGATGGGTGTGAGGGGATCGACATGCTACGCACGTGTCAGTTGTTAAGGACGATGAAACTAGTAGTTCAAAAGTCCGTCAAGTTGAATCGTTACGATTTTCCGGAATTCTTTACGATCAAATCCGCGCCTCATCCGATCTACGAAGGTGCCCGTAGTTCGCGACGGAGGATCACTTCGTTTTCTCTAACGACGACTTCGGACGCGTGATCGCCGCATCGATCGTGTTCAGCGATTTCCAGAATTCATCATCCGTCGGATCGCCGTTGAAGAGCACCGCGCCTTGTGGAGAAACGAGAACCATCGTAGGTAGATTCTGCACGCGCAGCTCACGGCCTAACGGTTTATCCGGAGAGTCCACCAACCATCGGCCGCAGGTTTTTCCTTC
>DAISZP010000351.1:0-5981 GCA_036824745.1 Luteolibacter sp. | reverse complement strand
CCAGCCGGGCTTGTTCGTGCTGTTCACACTGTTGCCCGTTGTATTTCTGTTAGCCGTGATCGCGTGGCACATCCATGCCCGCGGAAAATGGGGTTGGGTGTTCGCCGGTGTCGCGTTGTTGATCGTCGGCACCTCGCTGAGCCTCCATGCATCCTCGTCTCCGGGCGCGGATCCGAAACCGGCTGGCGCTCCGCGGCCGATGAACGTCATCATCATCGGCTCGGATTCCCTCCGCGGAGACAAGCTGGGCTGCGCCGGCTACCGGCCCGCCCGTTCCGATGGAGCCGCCGCGGCCGGTGTTTCCCCGCACATCGACGCGCTCGCTGCCCGGTCCACGATCTTCGAACGCTGCTACACCGCCATCGCCTCGACGATGGAGTCCGGCGTGCAACTGATGTCCTCGCAATATCCCCAGAGCCACGGCATCCGTTTCATGTATCCGGATCGCGAGATCGTGGAGGCCACCGAGAAACGCATCGTTCCCATCGCGTCCGTCCTGCGGCAGCGGGGATATGACACCACCGTCATCGGCGATTGGTGCGCGGGCTACTATGATGTCGTGCGGCTCGGATTTGAAACGATCTCCGCATCCAGCTTCGATACCTTCCAGACCTATATGAGCCAGGCCGTGGTGATGGCGCACTCGGTCATCCCGCTCTACTTCGACAATTCACTCGGCCGCCGACTGTTTCCGCAGATCGAGAGTTTCGCCTCCTTCGTGAAGCCCAAGGTCGTCACCGAGAGAGTGGACAAGCGTCTCGAACTCATGGCCAAGGAACAAAAACCGTTCTTCTGGCACGTCTTCTTTTCCTGCAACCACCTGCCGTATTCCAGCGAGGAACCCTACAACACGATGTTCTCGGATCCCGCCTATCAGGGAGACAACAAGGGCAAGGTGAGCTTCGACATCGATTCCTTCATCGGCGGCACCGATCTCGAATCCAAGTGGAAGGCGCTTCCCGAGGATGAGGTGAAACAAATCCGCTCCCTCTACGACGGATGCACCCGGCAGTTTGACGACTGCGTGAAATCCATCCTCGATTCCATCAAACGCCACGGGCTTGAGGACAACACCATCGTCATCATCACCTCCGATCACGGCGATGACCTCTACGAACCCGGCGTCACCCTCGGCCACGGTCTCACCTTCAACGGCGGTCTTCACGCCAACCACGTGCCGATGGTCGTCCACGTGCCGGGTGCCAAGCCGGCCCGCATTCCGGAAACCGTGCGCCTGATCGACATCGTGCCATCGGTCGCGGATCTGTTAGGCGTGGAAAAATCCCCCACCTGGCAGGGCCGCAGTTTCGCCGGATGGATCCGCGGCACCGAGAAGCCGGAGCACCGCCCGTTCTATGGCGAGACCGGGTTTCCCTTCGTCCAGTTCAAGGTGCCGGGGGTCACCCGGCCCAAGCTCCCGCCGATGGACGAGTGCACGTGGATCGACGAGGACTATAACTATCAGTTCGTCGTCAAACCCGAATACCGCGACCGCATCATCCAGGCCAAGCAGCGCTGCCTGCGCACCCGCGATTGGAAGATCGTCTGCACGCCCACCGTCGAAGGCCCGCGCCACTTCGGGTTGTTCCATCTCTCCGCCGATCCGGACGGCATCACGGACGTCGCCGCCAGCCGCCCCGAAGTGCTCGCCCCCATGAAAGCCGCGCTCGAGCGCTGGATCGACGAAAAGATCGAGACCCCCATCGCGGATATTTTCCCGCAGGGCGAGCCGTAAGAATCGCCGCTTGTTTTCCTGAACCGACACGATAAGCCTCCCTCCCGTCTCCCATGAAACGCCTCATCCCTCTCGCCGTCCTCGCGTTGGTCGCCTCTCCGGTCCGTGCGGAATCGCCGGAATCCTTCAAGGGTTTGTTAGAGCCGGGAGTCCCGGTGAAGGGCGAGGTCGGCATGGTGCTTCCTCCGCAGGAAATCGATAAATACATCGGCAAGGTGGACATCGCCGCGCGCAAGGATCCGAAGTGGTTCCGCGAGTATTCCAGCCAGTCGAAACCCGGGCTTCCGCTGCCGTATGACGAGCGCCTCGGACTGAGCAAGGAGGAGTATGACCAATACCTCGCGCTATGGGCGAAGCGCCAGTTCAAGCCGGTGGAGGAGGTGCTCGTGCTGCTGCGTCCCGGCGATGGGAATTCGTGGTCGCTCACCTGCACCGGCAAGGCCAGCATGCTTTCCACGCTGCGTTTCGATCCCAAGGCGGATGTGTTCCATTCGCCCAACGGAGACCTCAAGCGCATCGAGGACATCAAGCCGGATGCCAACAGCATCCTCGGCGAGTGGAGCGGGCGCGAATGGAAGTTCGAGGAGGAAACCAGCCTCGGCAAGACCAAGGAAAACATCGCTCTCGGCCGCTTCGCCGGAAACAAATACGGCATCATCGTTTACCGCATCCAGGAGCTTTCCTCCGAAGGCACGCGCCTGCTCGACAAGAGCCTGGTGCTGCGATTTCCGTTAGGAAAGGCCGCCCCGGCCGTCGCTCCGGCACCGGTGAAGGAGGCGGCTCCTGCCAAAGCTCCCGCCAAGAAGAAGTGATCGATGGACGAGGAAGCCCCCAAGCGCGGACGTCGCCGGGGCTTGCGCCGTTGCCTCTGGCTGGCGCTGCCGTTGTTTCCCATCGCCGCGTTGGCCGCGCTGAATCTCTGGCTGGCAAGTCCGCCTGTCCGCTCATGGATCGCGGGGAAAATCCGCCAGCGCGTGGGCTTGGAAACCCGCATCGCGGGAGCCACCGTGTCCCCGTGGAACGGCATCCAGTTGCATGGATTGGAAATGCTCCAGCCCGCCCCGCTGCGTCCCGCCGTGAGCGATCCCTTGTTGAAGGTGGGGAATTTGAAACTCACTCCCGTCTGGCGCGCATGGCTGCGTGGGAGGACGGAAATCCAGGCGATCGATCTGGATTCACCGCAGCTCGTGTTTCCCGTGGAGATTCTGGCTGATCTCGCAAAAGGCAGCGTGCATGAACCTCCGCCGCCCGCAGTGGCCGTGAATCCTCCACCGCAGCCCGTTCCCGCGCCGTCTGTTGAAAAACCTCCGGCTCCGTCCGCTTCTTCAAAACCACCACCGGCACCCGCTGCCATCCAGCTCCCACCCACCGGCTGGCTGCGGGTGAGGAACGCGTCGTTGCGTATAGTTTCCGCATCGGGAAACAAGGACCTGCTCGAGGTGTCCGGCATCCGCGGCGAGGTGCCGGTTTCGGGCAGCCCCGCTCGTTCCAAGCTCCGCATCACCAGTTTGCGCGTGCTCGATGACGAGACCCTGTCAAACATGGATGCGGATCTCGACTGGCGGCCGCCGTTTCTAACACTCCAGCCGCTGGAAACCCTCGTGCATGGGGTGAAACTCAGCGCCGCCGGACAAGCGGCCCTCGTGAGAGGTCTGCCGCTTCAAGTGGACGTCCAGGTGCCCGCGCAGCCGCTTGCGCTCGATCCGCTGCCAATGAACGGCCGGGTGGAGGCCGCCTCGTTTGCCAGCAGCGCGCGCTTCCGCGGGTTTTTGTTAGGCCCGGCTTCCTGGCAGGGCGAGTGGGTGGCCCGGTGCGAACACGTGAAGGTCCGCGCCGCGGAACATGAGGCCGGTTTCGACCGCGGACACCTGATCACGACCCTGCGCGGCGGCATGCTCCAATGTGGAGACGCGCGCTTGATCGGCGATGATCTCTCGCTGTTAGGGAATGCGGCATTCATCGCGGACGGACGTCTCGCCGCCGTGCTGCGGATCGTGGCCGCGCCGGATGCCGCCGCTTCCGTCGGTGGCAGGTTGTTTCCAAACCCGCGCCTCACGCCGCTCTCCACACCCCAGCGCGCGGCCGTGGATCTCCATGCGACCGGAAACCTGCAGCAGATCCGGTTTTTCCAAGCCGCGGATCCATGAACCGCGGGCCCGGCGGGAGGTCGAAAGTTTCGATTCCGACATGGAACCGATTTTGCTAGAGTGGAGGCTTCCACGCTCATGAACGCCCACCGGACCTGCATTCTCATCATTGGCATCGTTTCGCTCGCCGGGTGCGCGGTCACCCGCGAGCCGCGAAATCTCAGCGAGGCGAAACAACAGGTTTCCGAATACGCGAACGGCCGTTACGAGGCGGATCTCAAGGCGGTTTCCAAGGAGGCGGACGCATGGATCGCCAAACGCTCGGCCCGCGGCGGCAAACTTGCGGTCGTGTTTGATATTGATGAAACGACGCTCTCGAATCTGGAGATCATGCGCGAGAGCGATTGGGGATATGACGAAGCCCGCTGGCACGAGTGGATGGATTCCGCCAAGGCCCCGGCGATTCCGCAACTCCGTGAAGTTTACCAGAACACCCGCTCACGTGGCGTGGCCGTGTTCTTCATCACCGGCCGCAAGGAGCGCCTGCGCGCCGCCACCACCCGCAATCTCACCCGCCAAGGTATGGGCGGTTTCACAGGATTGATCTGCCGGCCGAACGAAAACACGGAGCCCGCCGCGGTTTACAAAGCCCATCGCCGCAGGGAAATCTCACGCCAAGGCTACACCATCATCGCCAACATCGGCGACCAACCCAGCGACCTCGCCGGCGGCTTCGCCGAGCGGACCTTCAAGCTGCCAAACCCGTTTTACCGCATCCCCTGAGGCCCGGATTTCCCTCAAACGATGGGGTTGCCTCCGCGGCGGATCTGGCTATGTTTCGCGCCCCCGGTTCGGAAAAACCGGCCCTTGAACCATGAATGAACCACATGTGGCTATTGTTGGCGCGACGGGTGCCGTCGGCGTGGAAATGCTCCTTTGCCTGGAACAGCGGAACTTTCCGCTCGGCAAGCTGAAGCTCCTGGCTTCGGCTCGCTCCGCGGGCAAACGGATGAAATTCCGCGGCGAGGACGTCGTGGTCGAAGAGCTCACGCACGATTCGTTCAAGGACGTGGACATCGCTCTCTTCAGCGCGGGCGGCGGGATTTCCAAGGAATTCGGCCCCTCGGCCGCGGCTGCCGGCGCGGTGGTCATCGACAACTCGTCCGCCTTCCGCATGGACGCGGACGTGCCGCTCGTGGTGCCGGAAATCAATCCGGAAGCCGCGAAGAACCATCCGAAGAACATCATCGCGAACCCGAACTGCACCACCATCATCTCGCTGATGGCGCTCGCGCCGCTGCACGAGAAGTTCGGCCTCAAGTCGGTGATCGCTTCCAGCTACCAGGCCGTCTCCGGCTCCGGCGCGCAGGGCATCATCGAGCTCGAAGAGCAGGTGAAAGCCATCGCCACCGGCCAGCCCTTCGAGCCGAAAGTCTATCCGCGCCAGATCGCCTTCAACGTGATTCCGCAGGTCGATGTCTTCACCGACAACGGCTACACCAAGGAGGAACTCAAGATGCTGCACGAAGGCCGCAAGATCATGGGTCTGGAAAACCTCCGGGTTTCCTGCACCTGCGTGCGTGTGCCGGTCTATCGCTCGCACTCGGTTTCGATCACCGCGGAGTTTGAAAAACCCGTCGATGTCGAGGCCGCCCGCGCCGCCTATGCCGGCAAGCCCGGTGTGCAGTTGAAGGATGATCCATCCAACAAACTCTTCCCCGTGCCGCTCGACACCACCGGCAAGGACGACTGCCTCGTCGGCCGCATCCGCAAGAACATCGTGCTCGAAAACGCGCTCGATCTCTGGGTCGTCGGCGATCAGGTCCGCAAGGGCGCGGCGCTCAACGCCGTGCAGATCGCGGAGATCCTTTGAAGAGATCGAGGATCGTAGATGGTAGATCGAAGATCTTCATCCACGATCCGCGATCCACGATCCACGATCCACCATCATGGACTTGAAGGCCTATCTTGCAGATCGCGCGGCGCTCGTGGATGCGGCGATGGACGCCTACCTTCCGGAAGCGAAGGAGCGCCCATCGACGATTCACGAGGCCATGCGCTACGCGATTTTCGCGGGGGGCAAACGGTTGCGTCCGGTTTTGTGTCTCGCCGCCGCGGAAGCCTGCGGCGGTGAGACCGCGGACGGACTCGCTCCGGCC
>DAISZP010000350.1:0-6002 GCA_036824745.1 Luteolibacter sp. | reverse complement strand
CGGCCGCCGGATGGATTCTGGGAGGCACGGGAAAACTCACGCTCTCCGTCTCCACCGGCACGCCCACCGTGACGGTGAGCGCGCTCGGCACCGGCAAGAACACCACCATTTCCAACATCATCGACGGCAGCGCCGGGCTCACCAAGGCCGGAGCCGGAATCCTGGCCTTGTCCGGTGCGAACACCTACACCGGCACCACCACCATCAGCGATGGCACTCTCACCCTCACCGGAGGAAACAACCGCCTGCCCACCTCGTCCTATGTGCTGGTCACAAGCACCGCGGGCGCGGCCACGTCGCGGACCTTCGACATCGGAGGAAGCACCCAGGAGATCGCCCGCCTCAATGCCACGCTCAATCCCAACGGAGCCGTAACCCACGCAGCCAACATCAACGGCTCCGGCGGCACGCTCAAAGTGACCGGCAGCTCCGACCTCAACATCACTAACAGCTCATCCGTCACACCGGGCGCCACCGCCTCCGTCGCCCACCTCAACCTGGCCGGTCTCTCGAATTTCGAATACACCTCATCCGCCGCCAAGGTGATCGTGTTCGGCAATGGAAACGCCCGGGCCGCCACCTTGTCGCTCGGCGGCACCAGCACCCTCACCGCTCTTGCCCTGGACCTCCAGAATGGCGGCGCGGGGGCCAACACCACCAAGACCAGCTTTCTCAACCTGGGGCAAACCAACGTCCTCAACATCGATACGCTCAACATCCTCAACAACAACACGCGGGACAGCGCCACCCTGCAGTTCCGCGCGCTCGCCAGCCCATCGTTGAAAGTCCGCGCCTCCGACGGCAGCGGACGGGCGGCTTGGAACATCGGCACCAATATCGGCACGAACTCCACCACCGGCAGCGCCTCGGTCGATCTCGTCACCGGCACCACCGGCACCAGCAGCCTCGACGCCCTGGTCAGCACCCTCACCATCGGCCAGAAAACCGGAACCGCCACCCTCAACGCCTCGCTCTCCATGGGCGGAGGCACGCTTGACGCCACCACCATCACCCTTGGAAACCTGACAGGCGGCGGCACCCTCACCTCCACCCTCAGCGTGGCCGGAGGCACCGTGAAAGCAGGCACCCTCAACTTCGGCACCCGCACCAACGGCACCCTCAACTCCGTGCTCAACCTCAACTCGGGAGGAACGCTCGCCGCGCAAACCATCAGCAACAGCGGCACCGCCAACCGCACGCTCAATTGGAACGACGGCACCATCGCCAATTACGACTCCGCCACCGATCTCAGCATCGCCAGCGGCATCAACCTCAAGCTCGCCGCCACCGGCACCCACACCTTCGACATCGGAGCCGGACGCGGCGCGACGATCACCTCCGCCCTAACAGACGCGACCACCGGCGGCACCCTCGTGAAGGCCGGCGCCGGCACGCTCACACTCGGCGGCGCGAACACCCACACCGGAAACACCACCATCAACGCCGGCACGCTCCAGCTCGCGGCCGGAGCCCAACTCAAGTTCCTGCTTGGAGCCACCAGCGGATCTAACAACAGCATCTCCGGCACGGGGAACGCCAGCATCGACGGAGCCTTCGAAATCGACCGCAGCGCCGCGCTCGCCCTCACAAGCGGCTCGTGGACTCTTGAAAACATCGCCTCCCTCACCGGCCCCTACGGAGCCACCTTCTCGGTCGCCGGCTTCACGGACACCGGCAGCGACACATGGACCCTGATCGATGGAGCCAAGCACTGGGTGTTCAATGAAACCACCGGCACGCTCACCCTCGCCACCATCGCCTCCAATCTCAACTGGTCCGGCGCGGTGGATGGAAACTGGGACGTCGCAGGCACCGCGAACTGGTTGAACGGAGTCACCTCATCCACCTTCGGCGGCGGTGATCACGCCACCTTCGATGACGCCGCCACAGGCACCACGAACATCACCCTCAACACGACGATCTCCCCGGAGAGCGTGGTCTTCAACAACACCTCCAAGAACTACACCCTCACGGGAACCGGCAGCATCGGAGGCTTCAGCACCTCGCTCACCAAATCCGGCACGGGCACCGTCGTCATCGCCACCACCAACACCTACTCGGGAGGCACCACCATCAACGCCGGCGTCCTCCAGGTCGGCAACGGCGGCACTTCAGGCTCCCTCGGCAGCGGCGCCATCCTCAACAACGGCAGCCTCGTCTTCAACCGCAGCGATTCACTCACCATCAGCAGCGTGATCTCAGGCTCCGGCCCGCTCACCCAGAGCGGCAGCGGCACCACCATCCTCTCCGCTGACAACACCTACAGCGGTGCCACCACCATCAACGCCGGAACCCTGCAGGTCGGATCAGGAGGTGCCACCGGGTCACTCGGAAACACCTCGTCCATCAATAACAACGGCACCCTGAGTTACAACAAAACCGGCACCGTCACCCTCAACATGGACATCACCGGCACCGGAGCCCTCGCCCAAAGCGGCCCCGGCACGCTCGTGCTGCCGCTCGACATGAGCTACACCGGAGCCACCATCATCAACGCCGGCTCACTCCAGATCGGAACCGGCGGCGAAACCGGCTCGGTGCTTTCCACAACCATCAGCAACAACGGAAACCTGATCATCAACCGCAGCGACGATCTCAACTTCACCGCCAGCATCTCCGGCAGCGGATCAGTCACCCACTCCGGTGTCGGAATCCTCCGGCTCACTGGATCCAACACCTACGGCGGAAACACCGTCGTCAACGGCAACGGCATCCTCCAGCTCGACTCCTCCGGATCCAGCCTGCCCTCGAATACCGGCATCACAATCAGCACCGGCACCGTCGATTTCACCGACACCAATCTCTCTATCAGCTCTCTCACGAAACTTCCCGGTGGCACCGCGTCCTTCATCGCCCAGATCGGCAAAACCCTAACCGTCAGCGGTGGAAACGTGCTGGTCAACCAAGGGCAGCTGGCACTTTCGTCCGTTGACAATTTCCAGATGAACCAGCCGACCGGCAGCTTCTCGGTCGTGCCCACCGTGACGGGCACCACCGCCACCGCGAACCTGTCTCCCGCCACCACCATCACCGCCGCCAGCCTCAATTTGGGTGTGAATGGTCCCGGCGGCTCGGCCACATCATCCAGTTCCACACTCAGCCTGATGGACACCTCGGTGATCCACGCGGACACCATCCGCGTGGGCAGCAACGGAGCCCAATCCGGCACCTCCACCCTCCGCACCTCACCTTCCGCGGAAACCTCCACCATCACCATCCGCGGCACATCCGGCGGTTCCAGCCGGGCAAACCTCACCATCGGCGAGAAACTCTCATCCGACTACGCGGGAGGCAGCGGCGTGGTGGATTTCGCCTCCTTCGGCACGCAACTCGATGCGAGGATCGGAACCATGATCATCGGCCGCCACGTCGACGGCGCGGGCAATTTCAACAACGCCACCACCGGCTCGTTCATCTTCAACACCGGCACCCTGGACGCCACCTCCATCACCATGGCCATCGCGGCCACCGTCAATGCCAAGACCTCCAGCGGCACGCTCACCACCTACGGCGGCGCCATCAGCACCGGCACGCTCACCATGGTCCAGGACAGCGGCGGGGCCATGGGAACCGCAACCGTCAACCTGCACGAAGGCGGATCGCTCGCCGCCACCACCATCACCGGACAGGCCGCCGCCAACGCGTTCATCAATCTGGAAAACGGAACCCTGCGCAATCTGACGGACACCGATCTAACAGTCAGCAACGTGGGTTTCAGCCTCCCTCCCACGAGCGTTCCCGCGATCCAGGTCCAGACCGGACACACCGCCACACTCGGAGCCGGCACCGCGCTCAGTTATGCCTTCGACAGCGGAGCCGGGACCCCGGCCACCTCCACTCTCACCATCACAGGAAACCTCGCCCTCAGTGGAACCTCGTTGACGCTCACCGATTGGGCGGCAAGTCCCGTCGCCCTGCCGGATGGCACCAAGCTCGTCCTCGCCAACCACAGCGCGGGCACCGTCACAGGCACGTTCAACGGACTCGCCGAAGGCTCCACCCTCACCGTCGGCCCTAACAAGTTTGTGGTTTCCTACAACGACGCCTCCCGCGTGACGCTCACCGTGACCACCGGCACCGCGTTCGACGCTTGGCTCGCCACCTACGGCATCTCCCCCGGCGGCGCGAACACCGCCCCGGGCGATGACTTTGACAACGACGGCATGGACAACATGGTCGAATACATCCTCAACTCGAACCCCGCCTCCGGATCGATCACCAACTTCCCGGTCTCTGCAAAATCCGGCTCCAACCTGATCTTCACCTTCAACCGCCTGAAGGAAGCCGTGGCCGCGGGATACACCGCGAGCGTCGAATATTCCACCAACCTCGGCGGCACATGGACCGCCGCAGCCCCCGGCATGTATGGGGCACCGCTGGACCAGGGAGCCAGCGAGGCCATCACGGTGACCATCCCGATCCCCGGCGGAGCCACCAAACTCTTCGCCCGCCTCAAGGTGACCGAGCCGTAAACCCCTCGGACGCAGGATCCTTACGCTCCCGCCGCCGCTTGACGGCGGGAGCCACAGGCCCGCCCA
Organism: Luteolibacter sp.; assembly: GCA_036824745.1. Lineage (GTDB taxonomy): Bacteria > Verrucomicrobiota > Verrucomicrobiia > Verrucomicrobiales > Akkermansiaceae > Luteolibacter. The sequence goes on along the minus strand of DAISZP010000350.1, from coordinate 1,464 downwards.
TCGTGACCCATGTCCCTCTCTTCACGGAATCCCAATGAAATCCAAACACGCCTCCCTTTTCCTTTCCATTGTCGCAGTCACCACATCCGGTCTCTCCGCGCAAACCTCCACCTGGAGCAACACCGCGGGCGGATCCTGGGGAACGGATGCGAACTGGAGCGCCACTCCCGCGTTCGGAACGGACGCGGTGCTGGATTTTTCCACGCTCAACATCAGCGCCGCCACGGCCACCACCCTGGATGGCAACCGCACGGCAGGCACCCTCAAGTTCGCCGATGCTACCACCGCCTCGCATGATTGGACGGTCAACACCGGCTCCAGCGGCACGCTCACGCTTGCCACCACAGCCCCAGCGACTCCCGAGATCAACGTCACCAACCGCAGCGCCACCATCAACGCCGTGTTGGCTGGCAGCCAGGGCTTCACCAAGACCGGCGCGGGGACCTTGGTCCTGGGAAACAATTCCAACACCTTCACCGGCACGGTATCGGTTTCCGCCGGCACCCTCCAGCTCGGAAATCTATCAACCACAGCCACCCACGCCTTCAGCGGCACCGGGCTCGGTGTTTCCTCCGGAGCCATCCTCAGCATGGGCGGCACCAGCGGCGGAACGGTCACCCACACCTACAACTTCGGCGGCTTGATTGGTTCCACTTCCGACACGAACACCGCCAACGCCATCCAGTTGAACGGAGGAACCCTCGCATTCTCATCCACCAACGCCACCACCAAGGCCTTCAACGCGCGCATCCACAACTCGGGCAACAGCATCATCAGCTACACCGGTTCATCGTTCACCCACAACTTGAACCTGAACCGCGCCATCACCGGCAGCGGCACCTTGCGGTTTGACTGGACCGGCGGTGGCACCCGCACGGTCAACATCGCCAACCTCGCCACCACCGGCACTGCCCACAATTTCACCGGCACCGTGAACCTCGGCACCGCAGCCAGCGCGGTGAACTTCAACCTCGCCCAATCCCTCGGTGCCGGCGCTTACGAAATCCGCGGCGCGTGGCTCCTCAACAACAACGTTTCAGGCGGACTCGACAGCGCATCCTCCATCTCCCTGTTAGACACGGGCTCGACACTCAGCCTCGGTTCCAATCCATGGACGAACGCATCCGGAACGCTCACGGCTAACAACGGCACGGTCAGCCTCGGCACCGGTGCGAGTTCGTTCGCCACCTTCACGCTCAACTCCACCGGCACCGTCACCCTCAATGCAGGCACCGGAGGATCTCTAACCGCCGGCACCTCCTACGACATCCGCCAGGGCACCCTGACCGGCACCGGCGGCCTGAACGGCTCCGCGGCCTTGACCAAGTCCACCGCCGGCACCGCCATCATCCTGACCAACAACACCCTCACAGGCAGCACCGCCATCACCGGAGGCACCCTCCAGATCGGCAACGGCGGCACCTCCGGCACCTTGGGTTCCGGAGCCGTCACCAACGACGGCAC
>DAISZP010000349.1:0-6103 GCA_036824745.1 Luteolibacter sp. | reverse complement strand
CTTCGCCGCGCGCGGTGGGGAAGTCGCCGCCATCATCGTGGAATCCTACCCGGCGAACGCGGGCCTCGTGTTTCCGAAACCCGGATACCTGGATCTGCTCTCTTCGAACACGAGGAAATACGGCGCGCTCCTCATTTTCGACGAAGTGATGACCGGCTTCCGTCTCGGCAAGGCGGGCGTGCAGGGCATTGAGAATCTGACGCCCGATCTGAGCTGCTTCGGCAAGGTGATCGGCGGCGGCTTGCCGGTGGGCGCGTTCGGCGGCCGGGCCGATGTCATGGACATGCTCGCTCCGCTCGGCCCCGTCTATCAGGCGGGCACCCTGTCAGGGAACCCGCTGGCGATGGCGGCCGGACTCGCGCAGCTCAAAGAGCTCGGAAAACCGTCCGGCTATCCGCGGCTGGACCAGCTTGGCGCGCACTTCGAGAGCGGCCTGCGCTCTCTTCTAACGGAAAAAGGCGTCCCCCACCGACTCAACCGCACCGGTTCCATGTTCTGCCTGTACTTCACCGACCGGGAGATCGTGAACGTTTCCGACGTCATGAAACAGGACCTCGAATTCTTCAAACGCTTCTTCTGGGGCTGCCTGGACAAGGGAATCTATCTCGCTCCCTCGCCCTACGAGACGGGTTTCATCTCGCTCGCCCACACCGAGGCTGATCTCGACGACACTCTAACGGTTTTCTCCGAGGTGCTCGCCGCGATCTGACGGCATCACTTGAAGATCGCGATCACGGGGCGGTGATCGGAGGCCTTGTACCAATCCGGATCATCGATGATGTGGCAGGCCTTGTATTGCACCTCCTTGCCCATGGCCGGGCTTGTCATGATGAAGTCGATGCGTGAATAAACGTCCTGGTTGCTCCAGTGGTGGGTCCACGCCTCGCCGCGCGAGTCCTTCACATAGATCGGCTTGATCTTGAGGGTATCGTCCGATGCCGTGGTCACGGCGCGCACGGCTTTGCTTGGATAAGTGTCGTTGAAGTCCCCATAGACGACGAGTCGTGTCGAGGGCTCCGCTTTCAGGATGGAATCGATGTGGCGGCGCAGGAGGTGCGCCTCGTTGACGCGCATTTCCTCCTGATCTCCATCCTCCACATCGCGCTTCGATTTTAGGTGAACTCCGAGAAAACGATAGGTCTTCCCCTTGGCTTGGATCGTGGCGTCCATCACCCCGCGGTTGAAGCCGAAGGTCCGGCCGTTCATCTGGTATTCCATTACCTCGAACTTGCCGGTGGACGTGATCGGATACTTCGAAAGGATCGCCAGATGGCGGGTGGGGTCCGCACCGCCGGTGAAATGAGAGTTCGGCAGGTCAAGACCAGCCTCCTTGAGCATCTGTTGGAGTTCCGCGAGATCGGTGGCCTGGCCGATTTCGCACAAGCCGAGGATGTCCGGATGATTCTTCACGAGAAGTTCGACCACCGCGCGTTTTTCGGAGTCCGGCTTCGGCGCGTTCTTGAGATTATCATTTCCCACGCGGCGGTCCATCGTCAGCCAGTTCTCCACGTTGTAGGTGATGAAACGCAGACTTCCCGGCGCGGCTTCATCATGCGTCGCGAGCGCGGATTCGGGAGCTGGCTCCGCAGCGGCGACGGGTGCCACCGGTGTCGGTGGCGCGGCGGGTTTGGTTTCCTCCGGCTTGGGCGCGCCCAGAGGCGTGGCGCTGGATTCGGCGGCTTTTCCACCACCCGGCGTGTCCCAGTCCGGAGTCCCGCTCTTCTTGTCGCAAGAGGGAAGGAAAAGGGCGAGCGCCAGACAGAAAACGGCCCCGGTGAGTCCCGGGGCGCGTGTGGTGGCAGGATTCTTGAAGAAACGCCGGATGCTCATGATTTTCAGGTGTCTTGAGGCTCCTTGCCCGGCGCGTCTTTCACCCGGGCGTCGGTTTCCGCGCGGGTGATCTCGCGCTCGAAGTCGTCCCGGGCCTTCTTGAACTCTCCCATGCTCTTGCCAATGCCACGGGCGAGTTCCGGCAGTTTTTTCGCTCCGAAGAGCAACAGGATCACGACGAAAATCATGATCATTTCAGGCATTCCAATAGGTCCCATGGTGTCGTAGGTGGTGGTTGTGGGGATGCTAAGCCCGGATTTCCAGCGTTGCAACGCATTTACCCGCAAACGCCGGCGGGTCTTTCAGCCCTCGGAGTAGCAACGGGCGTGGTATGTGGAAACGAAATGAGGCAACGGCGAACCGTTGCCTCGAAAGTTCCGTATTCCGGAAAGCCTCAGCGCCGCCGACGCAATGCCAGCAAAGCGGTGCCGATGATGCCGAGCGCCGCGGAAGACGGCTCGGGCACCGCATTCCAGCTCACTGCATAGAGTCCGGCTCCATCGCCCTGGCCCTTGAGGCTCACGAGAAACGCCTGTGGAGTGAACAGATCCTTTTCGATCACGAACGACTCTCCGGCGGATTGGCCGACGAAATCAAAGTCCACGTTCAGCGGTTCGGCTCCGTTGAACGTCACCTTCACGGTTTCGTTCTCATCGAAACTCAGCGAAGGTCCGCCAAAACCGTTGTCGTTCTGATAGGCGGAGTTCACCACGAGCGAGGAACCGTTCACCGCTTCAAAAACCAACTCCCCGTATCCGGGAACGAAGATCGAGAACGGGTTGCTTTCCAAGACGCCTCCTTCGTATCCAACGGCATCCAAGGTGAACGCGTGTCCTGCGGAAAGCGAGGCACCTAACAGCGCCGCGACGAACAAACTCTTCATTTTCATGGGGGGATGGGGTGGGGGAAAACCCGCGTGTCCTTCACGCGATCCCTGCCTCAATGCCCCATTCGTTAGATCCGCGCAAGAAAATTAAACTATCTAATCATGAACAAGTTATGTGACCTTATGGTTAAGAGAAACGAATCTTGCCCAGGGCTTGATTATGCCGGGTCTCTGACCTCGAAAGTCCCCAAATCAACCAAGGCGGCGGCGAGCGCAGCCACCGCTTCCGGAGGATGCGCGGCCGAAACACTGATTCTTAGTCTCGCCGTTCCCCGCGGTACCGTGGGAAAACGGATGGCGGGCACCATAAACCCCGCCTCCAGCAGCGATGCCGATGCACCGAGAGCGGCCTCGTTGCTCCCTAACAGAACCGGCAGGACCGGCGTGTCCGACGAAGCGGAGACGCACCGGATGTTTTCCCGCATCCCCGCGCGCAACGTGGCGCCTTCGTCGGAACGGATGATCCGCAATGATGCGAGCGCCGCATGCGCCAGCGAGGGAACCGGAGCCGTGGAATAAATGAACGAGCGGGCGCGGTTCACCAACAGATCGATCCACTCGCGCGAGGCCGCCAGGTATCCGCCGGACAAGCCCGCGGCCTTGCTCAGCGTGCCCATTTGAAACGTGACCCGCGATTGCAGGCTTTCCCGTTCCGCCAGGCCCATGCCGTTCTCGCCGAGCACGCCGAAGCCATGCGCCTCGTCCACCATCAGCAGCGCGCCATGCTCATCCGCGGCATCGCAGATCTCCCGCAGCGGCGCGATGTCGCCATCCATGCTGAAGACGGACTCTGTCACCACCAGGATCCTGCCGTGCGCGTCCTTCGAGCGGATCTTTTCTAACAGCGATCTCAGCTTTGCCACATCGTTGTGCGGAAACACCCGCAGGTTCGCTCCTGACAGACGCGAGGCATCCACCAGGCAGGCGTGGCAGAGCTTGTCCAGCACCACGTGATCGCCCGATCCCACCACCGCCGGGATGGCGCCGAGGGAAGTGGCGAATCCCGATGAAAACAACAAGGCCGCCTCGCTTTGTTTCGCCTCCGCGAGCGCTTCCTCGAACAGCTTGTGCGGAGGCAGCGTGCCGCACACCAATCTGGAAGCCGCCGAACCCGCGCCGTATTTTCTAACACCCTCTATCAGCGCGTCCGCGATCTCCGGATGTCCCGCGAGCCCGAGGTAGTCGTTCGAGGCGAAGTTCCACAGCTCCCGTCCCTCGCGCTCCACCCGCGGGCCGGCTGGGGAATCCAGCGGTCTGAGGCCGCGCAGCAGTCCCTCGGCTTCGAGCTTGCGGAGTTCCTCGGCGGGGCGGCGCATCGGCTCAGGCCCCGGCGGGGGAGGATGCCGGACGCTCCAGCGCCCAGCGGAGCAGCTTGGATGAGTCCGACCAGATGTTCGGCGTGTTCGAGTGCAGCACCACCACAATCACCGAGCGGCCGTTGAGCGAACCGCTGGAAACGAGGCATCGTCCGGAAGCGTTGGTGGTTCCGGTTTTCAATCCGTCACAATAGGGCAGGGTCTTGAGCACCTTGTTGGTGTTCTCTAACAATCTTGTGCGGCCGTCGTTGAAACGGAACGTGAATGCCTTGGTCGCCGTGTAGGAGCGGATCAGCGGACTGCGGTAGGCGGCGCGCGCGGCGATCGCCATGTCCCGCGCGGTCGAGTATTGCCCGGGCTCGGTCAGGCCGTGCGGGTTTCTGAAATGCGAGTTGCGCATGCCCAGTTCGGAGCACTTGCGGTTCATCATCGCGGCGAAGCTTTCCTGATCACCGCCCACATCGCGGGCGAGGCAGCGCGCCACATCGTTCGCGCTTTTCACCATCAGCACCTTGAGCAGTTCGCGGCGGCTGTAAACCTCACCCGCCTTGAGTCCCAGCTTGGTGGGTTCGCAATTCCCGTCGGAATTCTCCACCACCACGGCCTTGTCCACGTTTCCCGCATCGAGCACACAAAGCGCGGTGATGAGCTTCTGCGTGCTGGCCACCGCGCGCGGCTGGTCGGCGTTTTTCGCATAGAGCACCCGTCCGCTGGCCACATCCACCACGATCGCGCTCTGGCCGACGATCGGCGGCGGTGCCGTGGGCGGAATGGCGGCGACCCTCACCGGCCCCTGCGTCGGATTCTGGCTCACCGGCTGGCGGTTGATGCCATCGCGCTGCGGGTTCCTCGACGGAGGATTTCCTCCGCAGGAAGTAATCGTCGCCATGGTGACGAGAAACGCGGCGATGCGGGCGCACATGAATCTGGACATGCGCGGGATGATCTTCAGGAAATGCGTGGTTTCAAGCCGGGAATCCGCTCGTTAGACCCGCTCAAGGCATCCGCGGTGGAAGCAGCCCGCCGTCCAGCTCGCTTCCCGCCTCCGGAAGCGTCGGCTCCTTGAAGTCCACCGGCCCGCCAAACAACCAGAAACCCCGGCTTTCCCGCTCGTGGGCCATCGCGAGTTCCTTTCCGGTTTTCATTTCCTTCAGATCCTTCTCGCGGACCTCCGCCACCTTCGGTCCGCGGTTTGGCAGCAGCCCGGCCAGGGAAACATCAGGCATGTCCGGCATCTTCGGCATCGATGGCATCTTGATTGAGGAAACCGTGGCCACCGTTGCCGAGGCCGAGCGTTTCACCAGATCCACCGATCCGCGACCCACGTTGCGCACGGTTCCGCAGCAAACGAGCGCGAAACACGCGGGAAACACCAGAATGGTCCATCGACCGGAGGATAAGTTCATAAGATATGCGCAGGCCGCAATTTACAGTTTCTCCGCAGGCTGTCCATCACGCGTTTTGGTGTCGTTGTTGTAACCTTTTCCTCACCCTCAACGCCCCACCAGCACCAGGAAATTCCGCACCGGCCGGTTCCACATCGGCCTCCGCGAAACCGGACCACCCGGCACCTTTGAGGAAACCCAAAGCTCAGACGAACGCCCGCCGTCCAGATTGAGCGCCGATTTCACCGGCCATCCGGCTGGCCCGCTGCTGGCGAGCGCCCTTGCCAGATCCGCCAGCGTGCAGGGCGGCGTCCGGCCGATCCACCAACGGCTGCCGCCGTCCCACGCGATCACCGTCCGCGCGCTGGTTTTTTCAGACTCCAGCCCGCTCACCGCACGCTGGCCTTCCACCAACATCGGCCCGGCCTGCAACAACTCACGCATGCCTCCCGCCGCGCCGCGTCCGATCGCCTCCCGTCGGCGGATCGCGCAAGTGCCATCGCCAGCTTCACACCAGACCCCGCTCCCGAGCGAGGATCCCGAGTTCCAAGTTCCCCGCACCTTTCCGCCCGCCACCACCAATCCCAGCGGCGCGCCTTCCGGCGTGAAAAACCCGGCATTCACCGCCGCAAGCCCGGCACACGAGGTAGCCGCCTCCCCCGCATCCGCAAACTTGGACCCCGGCC
>DAISZP010000348.1:0-6117 GCA_036824745.1 Luteolibacter sp. | reverse complement strand
TGGCTTCTGCTGTCGTCCCCCTGCCTGTTCCTGCAATCCAGCAGGTATCCGCGCCGGATCCTTCCCTCTTGCAGAACACCGTCCCCCTGATGCAAGCCCCCCATTGGTTCGTAAAACTCCGTCGTCTGGCGGTGGTGGGGATGCTTTGCGCCTCCGGCTGGGCGATGGGCGCTTCGCCACCCACCAATATCGTCCTAAGCTCGCTCACGGTGCCTGAAGGAAGCCCTCCGAATGTGCTGGTGGGCATTCTCAGCGCGGTGGATCCGGATCCGGGAGACAGCCATTCCTTCACGCTGACCTCCGGAACCGGCGACTCTTCCAATCCCAATTGCCTGATTACCGGAAACCAACTCCGGCTGATCTACGGCGTGAGTCACGATTTCGAATCCGGGCCCTATGATTTTTCTGTGCGCATCCGGGCGACGGACACCTCCGGCCGCTCGTTTGAAAAGGTTTTCCTCATTTCCGTTTCCGACAGCCGCACGGAGGATGCGGACGGGGACGGACTCACCGAGGCGCAGGAGGAGGACATCCATGGCACAAGTGATGTGATCTTTGACATGGACGGAGACGGAGTGGGCGATGGGGCTGAAGTGGCCGCCGGATTCCCACCTCTGAATGCCGCGTCCTGGCCAGCCACCGCCGTCGCGGCCTGGGGAAACAACAGCGAGAGGGAACTCGGCGCGCCCATCGGCGGCGGCATTCTCGCCATCGCCACCGGTCAGAAACACAGTGTTTCCCTCCACTCGTCCGGGACCGTCGACGCCTGGGGTGGGGAAAACACATACGGCCAGCTTGTCGTCCCGGCTGGCTTGCAAAACGTCATCGCCGTGGCGGCTGGCGGCGACTATTGGCTCAAGGACTCCGCGCACAGCGTCGCCTTGCGCAGCGACGGCACCGTGGTCGGCTGGGGATACGACTATGAAGGGAGAATCGTGGTCCCCTCCGGATTGAGCCAGGTGGTGGATGTTTCCGCGGGCCGCTCGCACTGCCTTGCCTTGAAGAGCAATGGCACGGTGGTCGCATGGGGATACAATCCGCATGGCGGCGCCGTTCATCCGCCTGCCGGGTTGCGGAATGTCGTCGCCATTTCCGCAGGAGGGTTTCACAGCCTCGCGCTGAAGAGCGATGGCAGCGTCGTCACTTGGGGAAATCAATTCGATGGCGTGAACTGGGGTGACGCGGCCTCGCCGCAGGGGCTTTGCGACGTGGTGGCGATCTCCGCCGGGCGCTTCCACAGTCTGGCGCTGAAGCGCGATGGCACGGTGGAGGCCTGGGGATACAATGTGGACGGGCAATCCTCGGTGCCGCCCGGATTGCAGGACGTCATCGCCATTTCCGCCGGCGGATTCCACAGCATGGCGCTCAAGAGCGATGGCTCGGTGGTCACTTGGGGAAGAAACACCCACGGCCAGATCAACGTGCCGCCTTCCGCCCAAGCCGGTGTGAAATTCATCTCCGCGGGAATCTTCCACAGCCTTGCGGTGAAACAAGGCAGCGGTTTCCCCGCCATCACCAGCAGCCCGATCATCAACGGCGAGCCCGGCCAGCCGATCAGCCATCAGGTCGTGGTGGAGAATGCCGTGCCGTCCGTTTTCACCGCCTTCGGCCTGCCGGATGGGTTGTCGATCGATGCGCAGACAGGCCTCATCTCCGGCTCATCCGCCGCCGCCCGCTCCACCGTGCATGTCCAGGCGTCCACTGATCAGGGACTGCTTTCGCAAACTTTGTGGATCGGCGTCACGACCGGGCTGCCGCCTGAGTCCATCAGCCTCTCACCCGCCACGGTCGCGGAAAACAGCGCCGCCGACTCGCTCACCGGAGCCTTCTCCGCCACCGATCCGGACGCGGGGGATGTGGACTTCACCTACGAACTGGTCGCAGGCACGGGTTCGGCGGACAATTTCCGTTTCCGCATCGATGGCGGCCAATTGCTGCTCGCCGCCAAATTAGCCCGCGATTTCGAGTCCGATCCGTCACCGCTGAGCATCCGCGTGCGCGTCCGGGACGCCTCGCTCAATGCCTACGAACAAGCGCTCACCATCCAGTTCACCGATGACCGCGGCGAGGATGCCGATGGCGATGGCTTGACCGAAGCGGAGGAGGAAGACCTGCATCAAACTAGCGACCTGCTCGCTGATACGGACGGCGATGGTTTCGGCGATCGTTTCGAAGTGATCCGTGGAACCGATCCCGCCTCGCCCGGCAGTTTCCCCAATGGCCGGATGATCGTCTCGTGGGGCCTCAATCAAAACGGTGAGTGCGATCCACCCACCGGACTTGAAAACGCCATGGCCGTTTCCGCCGGCGGAAATCACAGCCTCGCGTTGCTCAACGATGGAGCTGTGATCGCCTGGGGCGGCAATGCGGACGGCCAAACCGAGGTGCCCGTGGACCTTCCCGCCGTTTCCGCCATCTCCGCCGGGAACCGTCACAGCCTCGCACTCACCCGCGCCGGTCTCGTCGAGGCCTGGGGTGCCAATGACCTCGGCCAATGCGACGTGCCCTCCGGGCTGAGCGGCGTGGTGGCCATCTCCGCTGGATACCTCCACAACCTCGCCCTCAAGTCCGATGGCACCGTCACCACTTGGGGATTCAACGGATACGGCCAGTGCAACGTCCCGTCCGGACTCACCGGCGTCGTCGCCGTCGCGGCCGGTGGTTTCCACAGCCTCGCCCTGAAGAGCGATGGCACCCTCGTCGCTTGGGGGTCCACTTGGGATGACGTTTCCACCGTTCCGCCGAATCTGAGCGGAGTGGTCGCCATCGCCGCCGGCGGCTATCACAGCCTCGCCCTGCGCCATGATGGCACCGTAGTCGGCTGGGGCACCGGAGCCGAGGGCCAGCTTTCGCTTCCAGTCGGCCTCTCCGGTGTGAAATCCATCGCCGCAGGCTGGTTGCACAGCCTCATCCTCAAGACGGACGGCTCGGTGCTCGCCTTCGGCGATCATGGCGAGGGGCAAATTTTCCCGCCGCAGGAAGCCGGCAACCTGAAAACCATCGCCGCAGGGGAATTCCACAACCTCGCCATCCGCCAAACCTCCGGCTTTCCCGGATTCACCGACACCAATCCCTTGCGCGCCTGGCCCGGTGACTCGGTCTTCCGGATGATGTTTCTCCAGCACGCCACCCCGTCCGGGTTCACCGCCATGGGCATGCCCGCGGACCTCAGCCTCGATCCCCTCGGCGGCTTCATCAGCGGCACCATCGTCACCGGCGGGCGCCGTGCGGCACGCATCACCGCGGAGACTGACCAAGGCACCATTTCCACCATTCTCTGGATCGATACCGCTGACGGCAATCCTCCCACCGATATCGCACTCTCCGCATCTCCGCTTACCGAAAACAGCCCCTCCGGCACCATCGTTGGCACCCTGTCCGCCACCGATCCAAACGCCGGTGATGCCCACACCTTCGAGCTCGTCACCACAAGCGGCGCGGGCGACAGCTACCGCTTCGCCACCAGCGGAAACCAGATCATTGTATCCGGTCCGCTCACAGCGGACTTCGATGCCGGCGTCAACCAACTCCACATCCGCGTCAAAGCCATCGACCTCGGTGGCAACTCCTTCGAGAAAAACTTCACGCTCAGCCTCATCGACGACCGCAACGAGGATGGCGACGGCGACGGTTTCACCGAAGCCTTCGAAGAAGACATTCTCGGCAGCTCCGACAGCATCGCCGGGGACATAGCCACCTCCGATGCCGACAAGGACGGCACCCCCGCCATCCTCGAATTCGCCTTCAACCTCAACCCCAAGGTCACCAATCCACCCATCCGGCTCATCGCCGGAGCCGGGTCCACCGCAGGGCTGCCCGTCGTCACCCTCACCGGCAGCGGCAACAACCGCCGCCTCCGTCTCGAATACATCCGCCGCGTCGGCAGCTTCCTCACCTACGACCCGCAGTTCTCCTCCACCGCCACCTCCTGGCAAACCGCCACCGGAACCCTCACCGTCACCCCCATCGACGCGGATTGGGAACGCTGCGTCATCGAAGACACCCTCGGCCCCAACACCGCCCAAAAACGCTTCGCCCGCGTCAAACTCGCTTGGTGAAATGCGCCCGCCTCTCTGCCGCGGAGAGAGCATGCAGGCATATTGCGCTCACTTACAGACTGGGAAGCCGCGAGCTCATGGCGCTGTGCCATGATTGAAAGCGGTTCACGTGACTCGATGTGAACGAAAAAACTGGCGGAGGGGGTGGGGGATCTCACCTAATCCATTTACAATCAATAGAGCAGAAGAATTCCCCGGTATCCGGAATGCGGACTTCTGACAAAATTCCTGACAAGAATTCCACGAGGGCGAGGTTGAAACGGCGGCTGGAGGTGATGACAACCTCCAAAAAAGAAACGTCGCAGCAGTATCGTCGAAGTCGGAAACGGCCCACCGCGCACAGGCGGTCGAATGCTTCGGTCTGATGGGGGAGAATGAGGGGCTGGGTTGTCTCGTTTGTTTCGTCAGGCATGAAAGGGTGTGGAAAAAGTCGGGGCGGCGAACTTGTCAGTCCGCCGCCCCTGGGGTTTGGGTTTTGGGTTCGGGGTTAACGGGCTTCGATCTCGTGGCGGAGGCTGTAGGTGGAAAATGGGGGCAATTTTTTGATGCAAACCTAAGTAGGTGGGTTTGGGAAACCGCTCTTCGAATCGATGAAATGGTGCGATGGAGCACCTCAAAACGGAGCGCCGGCGGTGCGTAAGATGGGGGGGCTTGGTAGCGATGATAGTCACGGATCGGTTGAATTGACGTGAATTCAGTTCGGCACAGGGGCGGTTTTGGTGCGTGATGAGTTGATCATCCGTGGCTATTCCGCCGTGGGATTGGCGCGATTGTGGCAGTCAGGGCATTCCTCCGTGGTGTCGATGATGGCCGTTGCGCGCGCCGTTTTTGCGGGATTGACGAAGCGAAGTTCGGTGCGCCGGCGGTGCGATAATCGGGTAGAAATTGGAGCGATGATCGTCACTGAATCAGTTGCTTTGACGTGAATTCAGTTCGGTATGGGGGCGGTTTTGGCGCGTGATGAGTTGATCATCCGTCGCCTATTCCGCCGCGGTGATGGCGGTCAGAGCATCCCTTTGTGGTGTCGAAGACCGCCGATGGACGCGGCGATTTGGCGCGAAAACGGAGCGAGGTCGCGGCAAAGTTGCGGCAAGAATTCTGCCTTCGCGGTGACTTGGGAGCGAAAACGGGACGCTAATCGGTGCGTCATGGCGGCGATTACGGCAACCCTGACGAACCGTCAGAATTCCATGACCTTGTCCACCTTCAACAGCCAGCCGGCCTCGCCAGCGGCGAGTTTGTATTGGATCTGGCGGATCTTTCCGGTGGGTTCGGACTTCGTCTTGTCTTCCGGATAGATCGGGAAACGGCGGCCGAGCACGCCTTCGAGCACGCTGAACTCGTCGCCGCCGAGATGGCCTTTGGCGTTTTCACCAAGCTCCGGCAGCGTGATTTGACTGAGCGACTTCTTCTTGTTGGCACTGTAAGCGATCAAGGAATCACCCGCATAGACATAGATCTCCGGCGAGCCGTCCGCGTTGAGATCGCCGGTTTCCGCGCCTTTGACAGGGCCCGCCGCGTCCATGGTGATCGGGGTGTTGTCGTTTTCCAAACCGCTTGGAGTGATCGTCACTTGGTTTTTCTCTGGGTTGTTAGGACTGGTGACCTTGAACGTGATACCCTGGAGCGTGAGCGTTTGCTCGAAGGGTTTCACATCGGCGAAAAGCAGTTTGTCACCGGCCTTCTTCTCAACTCGTTCGTCGCCGGGGGAATCCGAGTAGGACGTGCCATCGAAGGTGATGGGAGACAAACCCGGAACCGCGCCGCCGCCGCTGACGGAAACGAGAAGATCGAGATAGCCCTTGTGGCGTGACTCGCGGAGATAGATGGGAGTCCGCACCGTGGTGGTCTTGCCCAAGGCTTCGAAGCGGTCGCCATAACCTTTCAGCACGAACAAGGTGGTGCCGCCGCTGCCCGCGTATCCGCTCTTGTCGTTCATCAGGACGAAGAGATCCTCCGTGCCGTCATCGTTGATGTCACCGCGGGTGATGTCGTAGTCGTCCGGCTTGATCTCCGGATCCACTTTCTGCAACGCGACTTGCGCCAGCGAAAGGACCGG
>DAISZP010000347.1:0-6144 GCA_036824745.1 Luteolibacter sp. | reverse complement strand
CTCTACCCGGAGTGGGCGGCGAAGCTGGGTCTGCCCGCCGGGATTCCCATCGCCATCGGTGAGATGGACGTGCACTACGGAGCCATCGGCTGCGGCGTGGACGAGGGAACGCTGGTCAAGGTGATCGGCACCTCCACCTGCGATTGCGCGGTCGTTTCCGCCGAGAAAACCGTGGCCGACATCCCGGGCATCTGCGGCATCGTGAAAGGCGCGATCCTTCCCGGCTACTTCGGGGTCGAAGCCGGCCAATCCGCCGTGGGCGACATCTTCAAGTGGTTCGTCGAAGGCGTGCTGGGCGATGTTTCCCTGCACGGCAAGCTCACCGACGGTGCTGCGGCTCTCAAACCCGGCCAGTCCGGCCTGCTCGCGCTGGATTGGAACAATGGCAACCGAACCATCCTCGTCGATCAGCTTCTCACCGGCCTCCTGTTAGGCCAGACGCTCTACACCACCAAGGCGGAGATTTACCGCGCCTTGATCGAAGGCACCGCCTTCGGGGCCCGCGCCATCGTGGACCGCATCAAGGAATACGGCGTGCCAGTCGAGCGCATCGTCTGCTCGGGTGGCATCGCCGAGAAAAACGCGCTGCTCATGCAGATCTATGCGGATGTCACCGGATGCGAGATGCGCGTTTCCCGTTCGTCGCAATCCTGCGCGCTCGGCTCCGCCATTGGTGCGGCCGTCGTTGCGGGTGTGCATCCGGATTTCAAGACCGCCCAGGCCGCGATGACCGGTCTCAAGGAGGTTTCCTACAAACCCATCCCCGAAAACCAGGCTATCTATCAGAAACTCTACGGCCTCTACCGCGACCTTCACGACTCCTTCGGCGGTGTTTCCAAATCCGCCGATCTCGGCCACGTCATGAAAGACCTGCTCGCCATCAAAGCCCAACAGTCCCGCTAACAGCTCCCCACCAAAATCCATGTCCGACATCAACAAGTTCAAGAACCTCGAAATCTGGTTCGTCACCGGCTCGCAACACCTCTACGGCCCCGCCGCGCTCGAGCAGGTGGACAAGCACTCGAAGGCCGTCGTCAAGGCGCTAAACGCCTCCGGAAACCTTCCCCACAAGGTGGTTTTCAAACCCGTCCTCAAGTCCTCCGCGGAGATCACCCAGTTTGCCATCGATGCGAACTCGGACAAGAACTGCATCGGCATCGTCGCCTGGATGCACACGTTCTCGCCCGCGAAAATGTGGATCGAGGGCCTGCAGATCCTGCGCAAGCCGCTTTGCGACCTGCACACGCAGTACAATCGCGACATTCCGTGGGACGCGATCGACATGGATTTCATGAACCTCAATCAGACCGCGCACGGCGGCCGTGAGTTCGGCCACATCGGTGCGCGTCTGCGCCTGCCGCGCAAGGCGGTGGTCGGTCATTGGGAGGATCCGGAAGTCCACGAACGCATCGCCGCCTGGGCCCGTGCCGCCCGTGGATGGAACTGCTCGCGCAACCTCAAGGTCGCCCGCATCGGTGACAACATGCGCCACGTCGCCGTCACGGAAGGCGACAAGGTTTCCGCCCAGATCCGTTTCGGCTGGGAAGTGAACACCTTCGGCATCGGCGATCTCGTCGCGAAGATCAACGCCCAGCCGAAGGCGAAGATCGACAAACTCTGCGCGCTCTACGAAGAGAAATACCGTGTCGCTCCCGAGCTGAAAAAAGGCGGCGCGCGCCACGAATCGCTGCGCGACTCCGCGGCCATCGAGCTCGGTCTGCGCGCCTTGTTGGAAGAAGGCGGCTTCACCGCGTTCACCACCACCTTCGAAGACCTCCATGGCATGAAACAACTGCCGGGCCTCGCCGTGCAGCGCCTCATGGAAGACGGCTACGGTTTCGCCGGGGAAGGGGATTGGAAAACCGCCGCGCTCGTCCGCATCATGAAGGTGATGGCGGATGGTCTGAAAGGCGGCACCTCGTTCATGGAGGACTACACCTATCACCTCGATCCGAAGAACCCGCTCATCCTCGGCGCGCACATGCTGGAAATCTGCCCGTCGATCGCCAGCGAAGTGCCGAAGATCGAAATCCACCCGCTCGGGATCGGCGGCAAGGAGGATCCCTGCCGCATGGTCTTCGATTGCGGTGCCGGCAAGGCCGTCAACGGTTCGATCATCGATCTTGGCAACCGCCATCGGTTCCTCGTCAACGAAGTGGAATGTGTGGCTCCGAAAAACAAGCTGCCGAAGCTTCCCGTCGCCCGGGTTTTGTGGAAACCGCTGCCCGATCTGAAAACAGCCACCGCCGCGTGGATCTACGCCGGCGGCGCGCACCACACCGTGCTGTCCTATGCTCTAACAAGCGAGCACCTCGAAGACTTCGCGGAAATGGCGAAGATCGAACTCAGCATGATCGACAAGGGCACCGAACTCCGGTCATACAAGAACGAGCTCCGTCAGCTCGACCTCTACTATCACCTCGCCCAAGGCATCCAAGGCTGATGAGCGCCTACCAATCCATCAAAGAGGAATGCCTCGCGGCAAACCTCGCCCTGCCGAAAACCGGCCTTGTCGATCTCACCTTCGGGAACGTTTCCGTGGCGGATCCCGAGCGCCGTGTCTTCGCCATCAAGCCGAGCGGCGTGGACTACGACAAACTCACCGCTGATGACATGGTGGTCCTTGATTTCGAAGGAAATCAGATCGAAGGAACGCTCCGCCCGTCCTCCGACACGCCGACGCACCGTTGCCTGTTCCTGAGTTTTCCCGGCATCCGCTCGGTGGTTCACACCCACTCCCGCAGTGCCGTGGCCTTCGCCCAGGCCGGAGTCGATCTGCCATGCCTTGGCACCACCCACTGCGACTACTTCCATGGAGCCGTCCCCGTCACCCGCGGGATGACTCCGGCGGAGGTGGGCGGCGAATACGAATGGGAGACCGGCCGGGTCATCGTCGAACGCTTCGCCGGATTGAATCCGCTCGACGTTCCGGCGGTATTGGTTAGAAACCATGGACCCTTCGCTTGGGGGCCCTCGGGTGCCAAAGCGGTGGAAACCGCCCAGGCCCTCGAGATCGTCGCTGATATGGCCATCAAAACCCTCGCCATCAACCCATCCGCTCCTTCCGCGCCGGCACACCTGCTGGACAAGCACTTCTTCCGCAAACACGGCCCGGGGGCCTATTACGGACAGTCCAAATCCTCATGAATAACCTGAACCCGCATCCATAACCAACCCATGCACTCCATCATCACATTGCTGCCTATGGCGGCAATCAAATCCCACATGTCGACCATCGACTGGGTCGCCATCGCGGCCTACTTCGCGATCCTGATCGGGGTCGCCTGGTGGGTGGTCAGTAAAAACAAGAACACCGCGGACGACTACTTCCTCGCTGGCCGGAATCTCGGTTGGTGGGTGATCGGCGCCTCGATCTTCGCCTCGAACATCGGCTCCGAGCACATCGTCGGTCTTGCCGGTTCCGGTGCCAAGGACGGCGTCGCCCTCGCCCACTACGAACTCCACGCCTGGTGTCTTCTGGTGTTGGCGTGGGTCTTCGTGCCGTTCTACATGCGCTCCCAAGTCTTCACGATGCCGGAGTTCCTGGAGCGCCGTTTCTCCACCGGATCGCGTTACGTGTTGTCCATCGTTTCGATCATCACCTTCATCCTCTCGAAAATCGCCGTCGGCATCTTCGCGGGTGGCGTGGTGTTCGGCACATTGCTTCCCGAGCTGCAAATCACCATCGGCAGCCTTGTGATCGACAGTTTCTGGATCGGCTCCATCGCCGTCATCGTGCTTACCGGCCTTTACACCTGCCTCGGCGGAATGCGCGCGGTGGCTTACAACGACGCCGTCCAAGTCGTCATCCTCATCGGTGGTTCCGCTCTGCTCACCTTTTACGGCCTCAACAAGCTCGGTGGCTGGGGAGTGCTCAAGGAAACCTGCGGCCCGGACATGTTCAACCTCTGGAAACCCATCGTTCCCGCCGGTCAGATCGCCACCTGGGCGCCGGTCAAGGAAGTGGTGGACGGCCAGATCGTCAAACAAGCCTGGTACTTCAACAACAACTTCCCCTGGCTCGGCATGGCCATCTGTGCTCCGGTCATCGGCCTTTGGTACTGGTGCACGGACCAATACATCGTGCAGCGCGCGCTCGGCGCCCCGAACGAGCGGGTTGCCCGTCAAGGCTCGATCTTCGCCGCCTTCCTCAAGTTGTTCCCGGTTTACCTCTTCATCATTCCCGGCCTCATCTGCTACGCGCTGGTCAAGAAGAACCTCGTGCCCGAGCTTTCGGATGAATTTGCCGTCAAAGGATCGCAAGGAGCCTTCCCGATGATGGTGCAATATTTGCTGCCTCCCGGCTTGCGCGGCATCGTCGTCGCCGGTTTGCTCTCCGCGCTGATGGGCTCGCTCGCCGGTGTGTTCAACGCCTGCTCCACCCTCTTCACCGTGGACATTTATGAAAAGATCCGTCCTAAGGCGACTCAGGCGGAATTGGTGAAAATGGGCCGCATCGCCACAGTGGTGATGGTCATCATCGCCCTGCTCTGGATCCCGGTGGTCAAAGGCGCGCACGGACTCTACGAATACCTGCAGTCGGTCCAAGGCTATCTCGCCCCGCCGATCTTTGTGGTGTTCTTCCTCGGCGTGTTCTGGAAGCGCCTCAACGCCCAAGGCTGCTTCTGGGCCATGGTCGTCGGCTTCATCGTGGGACTCTTCCGCATGTGCGTGGACACCCCGATCACCTTGGGCACCATCAAGAGCTACCCGGAAGGCTCGTTCTTCTGGATCGTGAACAACATCAACTTCCAGTATTTCTCGATCCTCATCACCATCATTTCCGCCATCGTGATGGTGGTGGTCAGCTACATGACCGCCGAGCCGAGCGAAGAGCAGATCAAGGGACTCACCTTCGCCACCGCCTCGGCTGAGGACAAGGCCCGCACCCGCGAGAGTTGGAACAAGTGGGATGTGCTCCAGTCGCTTGGCATCATGGTGTTCATCATCGGTGCCTACCTGTACTTTACGGGCTGATTGATTCACCTTGGAATCTCCCGGCGCGCTCCGTTCCTGCGGAGCGCGCCTTTTTTTTGCGCAAAATGCGGGCATGATTTGGGAGGCGCTGCGTGGAGTGGCGGGCGCTTCGTGTCATGATCACCGCATTCCCACGCGGAATGGAATCCGGGGCCGGTTTTTCAAACCGAGTCGATCGACCGAGGGTCCGCGTGGCATGTTTGTCCATTCATCCACGTTCGCGCCATGCTCACCGCCATTTTCGAATCGATCCACATCTACGGTCTCGCCGCAGTCATTTCCATCGGCATCGCCGCCATGATCAAGGTCATCGCCGTGGCGCTGACTCGTGCGGGAACCTCCCAGCCATGATCCGGGGGCGGTCTAACAATCTTCAACGGATGCCGTCATGTTCTCACAATGGTTGGACATGTTCCAAGGCGTGGACACGCTGCTGGAATCGAGCCTGCTGATCGCCTCCGCCCGCATCGGGTTGATCGTGCTGGGGGCCTTGCTCATTTACATGGGCACCAAGGGGATTCTCGAACCCCTTCTCATGATCCCGATGGGATTCGGAATGATCGCCGTGAACGCCGGGGTGTTGTTTCTGGCAAACCATCAGCCGGGAACCCTCTTCGTCGATCCCCTCGTCACCGAGCCCGGGCAGTTGATCGACATCATGCAGGTCGATTTCCTGCAACCGATCTACACGCTCACCTTCAGCAACGGGCTCATTGCGTGTTTCGTGTTCATGGGCATCGGTTCGCTGCTGGACATCGGATATGTCATGACCCGGCCGTTCGAGAGCATGTTTCTCGCGCTTGCGGCGGAACTCGGAACCATCCTCACCTTCCCGATCGCGGTGGCCATGGGATTGAGCTACAACGACGCCGCCTCCATCGCCATGGTAGGCGGGGCGGACGGGCCGATGGTGCTCTACACCTCGTTGATGCTGTCCAAGGAGATCTTCGTTCCGATCACCGTGGTGGCTTATCTCTATCTGGGTCTCACTTACGGCGGTTACCCCTACCTCGTCCGCCTTTTGGTTCCCAAGAAACTGCGGATGATCAAGCCGCTCCCGCCGAAGAAGCCGGTGAAACCCGTCAGCGCCGGAGTGAACCTCACCTTCGCCACCCTGGCCTGCGCGATCCTGCGCCTGTTGTTTCCCGTGGACGCGCCGATTTTCCT